>CAWDCQ010000058.1:0-25175 GCA_963800775.1 uncultured Methanomassiliicoccales archaeon
GGAACTGATAATCGGGGGCAAGGTCGACTCGTCCTTCGGGAAGGTGCTCACCTTCGGCCTGGGAGGGACATTGGTGGAAATGATGAAGGACGTTACCCTGGGCATCCTTCCACTTAATGATGAGGACATCCGGAGAATGATCCATCGGATCAAGGGATATCAACTGATCGCGGGGTACAGGGGCGAAAGCCCGAAGGACGAGGAGGCCCTCGCCGAGATCATCGGCAAGATATCGGGACTCTTCGCAGCCAAGTCCAGCATGGTCGAGTTCGACATAAACCCGCTTATACTTTATGGGAAGGGCGCTTGCGCCGTGGATTCAAGGATCTACTGGGATGAGGATCCCCCCAGAATAGTGAGGAAAAGATCGCCATCGTCAACCCGGAGATCTTCTATCCTAAGACGATAGCGGTCGTAGGGGCATCGGCGAATCCGAAGAAGATAGGTTATTCCATCATGAGGAACCTTCTCAACTTCAAGGGCGAACTATACGGGGTCAACCCCCATGAGGATGAGATACTCGGCAAAAAGGCCTACCAATCACTCGGCTCGATCCCGGGAAACGTCGACACGGTGGTCCTGGCTGTCCCCGGGACCTTGGTGCCCCAGGTGATGGAGGAGGCGGGGAACAAGGGAGTGAAGCTGGCCGTGGTTATCTCGGCCGGCTTCAAGGAAATTGGTGGAGCGGGGGTGGACCTGGAGAGCAGGACGCTCGAGATTGCCCGAAAACACGGGATGAGGATGATAGGCCCGAACTGCCTGGGCATGATCATGCCAGGAAAAGGTCTCAATGCTACCTTCGATCCCGCCTCGCCCAAGCCCGGGCAGATAGCCTTCATATCCCAGAGCGGCGCCACCGTAACGACCGTGGTGGACTGGAGCCTGGAAGAGAAACAGGGATTCTCGGTTGTGATCAGCGTCGGAAATCAGGCCGACCTGGGCTTCGTCGACTTCCTGCGGTTCGTGGAACAGGACAAAGAGACCAAAGCGGTCATTCTATACATCGAAGAGATCAAGAACGGTGCCGAGTTCCTGCTGACGGCAAACGATGTGGCGGCCAAGAAACCGGTGATCGCGATCAAGTCCGCTTCGTCCAAGAAAGGTCAGAAGGCGGCCGCCTCTCATACTGGTTCTTTGGCGGGAAGCTACGAGGTCTACCGGGCCGGTTTCGATCAGGCAGGGGTCATACCTTCCGATTCGCTCAGGGAGGCGTTCCAGATCGGGGAACTCCTTGCCTCCGAAGGCTATCCGCGCGGAAACCGGGCCATCATCATGACCAACGCGGGAGGTTTCGCCGTTCTGGCAACAGATTATGCCGAGAAGTATGGGATCGACGTGGTGGAACTGCCCGGGGAACTGCTGGGCAAGCTGAACTCCTTCCTGACCGAAGAATGGAGCCACGAGAACCCCATGGACCTGGTGGGCGACGCTCCTTCGGACCGTTTCGCCAAGGTTTTCGACGTTATGATCGACAATCAGGACCTCTGGGACATCGCGGTCATAGTCGTTGTGCCGACAACGGTGCTCGATCCCCCGACAGTTGAGCAGCGAGATCATCAGATTCTCGCAGCACACGAAGAAGATGGTGGCCTGCTGCCTGCTGGGGGGAGAGAGCATGAAACGGGGTGTGAGCGCAATTCGTGACGCGCATATTCCAAACTTCGTCGAGACCGAGGAGGCGTTCAGGGCGATAGGAAAGTCACTGGCTTCGAAATACTCCAAGCCGCGATGAGATGACCGATTCGTCACCTGTCCCATTGATCCGCCGCAATCAAATTCGCGCGTTCTAATGATGTATGACACAACCCGCGGTTGGGTCAATGAGCGTGACATGCCTATCTATTCTTGAGCATCTGATAGATGATCTCGAGCAACTTCCCGGCCGTGGCCACGGTGGCCTTCTTGGTACCTTTCTCCAACTTCTTCCGTTCGAAGAAACGTGTCAGGTAGGAATCCTTGGAGTTTCGTACGTGGCAATATGCTGCCTCAACGGCGATATGCCTGATGCGGGCATTCCCTTGCTTGGTGATCGGTCCGGATCATCCTTTTCTCCTGACTGATGGATGCTAGAGACCATTCCAGCATACGAGAAGAGGTTCTCCGGTGAGGAGAACCTCTGAAAATCGCATATCTCCGCTACCAGGGTGTTGGCGATCACATCGCCAACACCGGGTATGGTCTTCAACAGCTCGACGTCATCCTTCTTCTGGCTTGACCGATCGATCTCACCTTCGACCTTATTGATCTTCTTCCTTAGCGTGTAGACGATGTCCAGGAGGACATCGATCTGGCTCAGGTGTAACGACCTCAACCAGCCCTGGTGTTTGTCGGTGAGGGCAGATCGATATTCAGAAGGCGTCTTGATGCCTCGAGGCGCCAGGAAAGCATAAATCTGGTTCTTAATCTCCATCTAATTCTTGATCATCGACTGCCTGAATTGGGTAAGTTCTCGAAGTTCACGTAATCCCGCTACTGGTATGTAGGATTCGGAGATAGTGTCCAGACGGAGGAGTTCCACCAACATCTCAGCGTCGTTCTTATAGGTCTTGGCGCGGCCCGCGGCCAACGCCTTTACCTTCAACGGATGGGCGACCTTGATTTGGTGACCTCGTCCGGCGACGACGTCGTAGATCGGAATACAGAAGCCAGTAGATTCGATGACGAAGGAGGCCGACGGACCGGCCTCCTCGACCTTATCTATGAAGGCATTCAGATCCTTCGGTCGTGACAGGAAGTGTCCTGTCAACAGGACCTTCCCGGCCTCGTTCTTCATACATGCCTGGGTACTCTTTTTATGCATCTCCAAACCTGTGTAGTTCATGGTTCTCCCGCCTTGGGATTTGATCCAACTATTCTATTGGCGGGGAACCTCTCTAACACGACATCACACAAAACTGAAGAGATTCAACAATAATGGTCTGCCGGCAATCTTCCCGGTAGATACCCTATGGGAATTATTGCGGCAATTAAGCAATTGAGAAACGTGATGTATGGATTAAATACTCCCAGTGATGAACAAAAGGTTTCGTCTATTAAAGCGTCAAGGGTTAGTGCAATGGGCTGCGTTCCATTCTGACGTCTCGCTCATGAATTTGCCATTCTAGGTTGCTTGAATGCCCACCCAGAAACCAATAAATTAACAAATGTTTATGGCTAATAATTAATCTATTTACGATTAACAATAGGTTTATTAACCTGCAGCTACAAATGTACACGCAAGAGATTCAATACTATGACAAGCAAAGAGCTAACAGAGAATAAGGACGTCGTTGGCGAACCGAAGGTAGAAGTGCTGAATCGCGAGTATTTCTCCAGCACTGAGAGGGCATATTCCAAGCCATTCGATATTACCGCCAGGGACAATGCAAGGATAGAAGCCGACAAGATGGCTATTGAGGCGGGAAGGGTGGAGATGGAGAGCATTGAAAGGAACAAGATCGATGCCGATGTAACTTTTCAATCAGTATGAGCTTAATAAAGAGACAAAGGTGCTATTGAGTATGAGCCAATTCCTTAACCTTCACTCTCATTCCATGAAAATATAGGATGGTATGTTTAAAATGAGGCCGCTCGCCAATATGTTAGTGCTATCAAACAAGAGGCGAGAAGACCATGTTGTACGTAGGACTGGACGTGAATAAAGAATTTGTCAGGCAAGCGTAATGGATGAGAATGGAAGGAACTCTCTAAAGGGAAGTTCCTTCAACGAACGAAGACCTACATAAGTTTCAAGACGGACTCAAGGACGCGAAGTTCGTCCCCGAATCGACCGGAATCTAGATTCATCTATGAAGGGACAGGACGGAGAGGGTTCGAAGCGGTACTGGCATATTCTTTGAAAGTGAGAGCGATCACCGAGGCGAAGATCAAGACGGACAAGGTCGACGGAAGAACGCTGGCTCATCTGTTGCGGACGGATCTTGCCTTGCTCATTCATCCCGAGCTAGGACATCCGGGGCTTGCGCTAACTGGTCCGACAGCGGGAATACATGGTCCAGCGTCAGACCGTCTTAAAGAACAGGGTCCACGCCGAACTTACCAGAAAGGAGATCGGCGGCCAGAATCATTCTCTAAACCGTTCTCCAGCAAATCGATGGACTGAATGAGTTCGCTCAATAATATTACCATCGAAGTCGACCTGGATTGTGTCCAGGCGATCCAGGGACAGATCAAACCGATTAACGGGAAGTTGTACTTGGAGCATCAGAAACGGCCCGAGGCCCAACTTATCCCATCCTTAACAGGCATTAGATATTATGGAGCTTTATTGATTTGGGCGGAAATTGCTTGAATCCACTGATTTCCGGATTGAGCATCTCTGCTCCTAGGCCGGGCTGACCCTGATGGTCAGCCAGTCGGCGTCGAAAGTGCATTATGGAGCGATGAGCAAGGAAGGTTCGAAACACCTTAGATGGATATTGATCGAGTCAGTTCGCGTCCACAAACAATATAATCCGGACAGCCAGTTGTCCAAGTTCCACTCCAAGATCGGGAAAAAAAGGGGAAAACAGATGACTACAACGGCAACAGCGCGGAAGCTGCTGCAGGTGTTGTTCTGGATGCCCCAGAACAACGAACCATATCACAGTCATGGGTTCAACCCCTTGATCAAACCTGCGGCCTAGGCCGCACGCTTATGTCTCTATGCTATCCCAGACCTGCTCGGAGCGGCCGTGCCACTACTCGCCCAACACCGGTCGAGTCGCCCCGACACACCATATGTAATATCCATTTTTCCATTTTGATCTTAGGAAGAGAAAAATACCTGCAGAAACGTGATAATCCCAATGGGAGTGAAATGTGATGAAATGCCCCAGTTGCGGAAAGGATATGGAACATGGAACGATGAGCGCGGAAGGTCTTGCGGGCGATGTGAAGTGGCGTGGCGACGCAAGCGTGGCAATGGATGAGATGACGATCAGTAACTCGGACTGGTCGGGACACGTCGAATTCTCAGGCCACCGGTGCAAGGACTGCCGACAGCTTGTTCTGAAATATTGAATGGGAGACCAAAGATATCTTGCAAGGTTTCGACGGCCCGATCAGTATGTTGATCCTCCGCCTGACTTGAGGATCTCTCAACCCCGCCATGCAACCGAATCCCAACAGCTGCCGGCTACGGACCATTCATGTTCTGACATTCGAATAACCGGAAAAATGATTCCCGCATGAATATCGATTTGTTGCTTCGCGCCAAAGACGGTTTTTCTCCACCAGGCAATACTGGCAGGGAAGCTCGTCCCCTTGCCTCAGCGTCCTCGGCATTATGATCAGGAAGACTGATAGCCGAGGGAAACCGCTCTCAATGGAGGTGCCCGAAACTAACACGTTCAAGTGAACGTACAACTTAGATCGGCATCTCCGATTATCCGTTCGTTCTTTAATCGAGTTCCTCGCATTATAATCACATGCAGCTTATCGCAGATGCCGAAGACGTCCTAAAAGCGGTCGAGTTGATCGCCGCGCTTTCAGTCGGTGTTTTCTTGATCCTCTTGATTATCGTCGGATTGTCCCACCCTAATCAGGCGATCAGCTCCATGGTTCGGGCAAATGTTCTCGAGGTGGCCGTGGGGGTCATTATTGGGGTTGTAGTCTCTATAATTATACTGGTCCTTGGGATGATCGATAAGTACGCGGGGTGAATCCCGGTTCATCCCCTTGGAAATGACCTTATCGCCCTCCTGGTATCCTCGGATCATAAGGTTGGTGCTCTCTCAACCGATTGATAACCCCAGCACCGTTTCCATATGCCAGATGAATACCATGTCCTTCCCGCAGGCCTGCACTTGCCCGGATCTATTGCAGCATGCCCACGATAACGACGTTCTCCGCCCCCTACTCCGGGCATGGGAGTTCATCCATTTTGTCGTAGATGGGGGCATGAGGATGAAGGCCCTTTTCGATGATCTTCTGGAATACTCAAGGATAGACAATAACAACAAGATCGCGTCCGTCGACAGGATCGAGGTGATGGTAAGCGTGCTGAGAGGTCTGAGGCTCTCTATCGCTGACAGCGAGGCGGACATGATCGTTGAACGGATGCCGATCATAATGGCCGATGAATCGCAGATGGCCCAGGTGATGCAGAACCTCGTCGGTAACGCCATAAAGTTCCATGGCCGGGAACGGCCGATCGTACATGTCTCCGTAAATGAGCAGGGGGAAGATTGGGTCTTTTCCGTGAAGGACAACGGTATCGGTCTGAACACGGCCTATGCCGACAAAATATTCCAGATGTTCCAGCGACTGAACAATCGTGACTAGTTCCCAGGCACCGGGGTCGGCCTGGCGATAGTGAAGAAGATCGTAGAAGGGCATTGCGGCCGGGTCTGGGTCGAGTCCGAGGAAGGGAAGGGAGCGACCTTCTTCTTCACCATTCCGAAGGCTTGATATACACTGCGTTGGCCTGTCTACTCTGGTGTTCAGTCTTGGTCACAATACCTGACGAAGTCATGATGCTGATCAACGACCCCAAGGCCTCGAAGACGATATCCACGATCTCGGCGGAGGGGCGGGTCCACACGATCTACATGGGGAGTATGATGGCAATCACGCCCGACCGGCTCGCTTTCGCCCACATCCTGATGAAGAGGACGAACCGGAACCTGAAGGAGATGAAGGAGAATGGTGACCCGGTGTCCGTGTCAGTCACCCTGGAACAGGCGTCCTAGGAGATCATTGCCAAGGTCAGGGAGTATCAGACCTCCGGCCCGGCATATGACATGATCATCGAGGCCCTTACGCGGTCCGGTGTCAAGGAAAATCTGGACCGGTACGGGATGAGGGTCCATGGGGTCTGGATCCTGGAGCTGGCGGAGGTCTGGAACGAAAGCCCTGGACCGAGCGCCGGGACCAGGGTCGTTTAGCCGTGTATCTTCTATGGAATTAGGCGTCATATGGAATAAATACTCCTTACTGGAACTGAACCGATTCATGACATTTCTTGATGTGAAAGATCGGCCAAAGACCGATTGTGTCTGGGGGCCACTCCGGATCCTGCTGGGCTGGCTATTCCTGTGGGGCTTTCTGGATTCCCTGTTCGGTCTGGGTTATTCGACGCCTTCCAGCGGTGCCTGGATAAACGGCGGTTCGCCCACCTCCGGCTACCTGAAGTACGCGGCGGGAGGGATCTTCAAAGGTTTCTATAATGGCATACCCGGCAACGGAGTCGTTGATTGGCTGTTCATGCTCGCACTTCTCGCGTTGGGCATTGCACTGATTCTCGGCATCGGAATGGGGCTCGCCGCATACGGCGGTACCTTATTCCTTCTTCTGCTCTGGTCAAGCAACGTCCCGCCGACCGACAACCCGTTCATTGACGAGCATATCATCTACATCTTCGTGCTTTGGGGGCTCTATCTGATCAAAGCAGGGCATATCTTCGGTCTCGGTGATTGGTGGGCCAAGACCGGGCTCGTGAAGAGGTTCCCGATCCTAGAATGATGCCCGCGTTCGGTCGATCGAAGTCGTTCGATTCCATTGAGATGCAAACCTCAGACGCATCTAGGAATTGATGCCGGGCCATAATGTTCCGACATCCCTGACAATATTCAGCTGTGCCGTTCACACGGCCTTCGCTTCTTACTCAACGCTATGAAGTTTTTCTGAGTCGCCTAGGACCAATAACGTGTCGTTTTCCTTGATAGTGAAGGTAATGTGGATTGTGTTGCCGGTAAGGAAAGGCAATAAGGTTGGATAGCGGCACCTACATGACGCGCAGCGGGCGCGTCAGGAAATTCGTCTGCCATACCGCAGAGATCATCTTCACAGGCCGGAACGACATCGCTGTCTTCGACTCCAATTAAAGGATTAGAAGGTCATCCTGACCCTGACAATGATCGTCGAAGAGAACAGCATCCGACGCACGAATGAGACTGCTAAGGATGATGCCGATACCATCAGCAAACGGGTTCGACGTGCGGCGGACCTCAGCCGGAGGAAAGGATGTGCCGTTGCGCGAAATGGAAATCAGCAATGTAGAGATGGACGAACTTGGGCCATCATTCAAAATAAGACTCCGGCAGCGGATAGTTGCGAGGAAGAGGTGGCGTCGGTCTGAGTGGCATTCGACTCGATCCGTAAGTGGTGCCCGCTTCATGTCGTGGGTGAGCGCAAGGCACATCTCACAGACCCACCGTTGAAGGAAGTGACAGGCAGATCCGTGGCATCCCCGTCTTCTTCAGCTACGGCATCAGCTTCTACAATGATCGTCGGTGTTCTGGGCCTGCTCTCTTACTTTGTTCGCAGAACTTATCAACTCGGAAGCGGCAACCGCCTAAGCGATGACCGGGGCAATGAAAATGACCATCGTGCTGACGCCTATCTCAGCGTGTTTATCCTTCTACCAATGTGTCCTCATTTTCATGCCATTATGTTAATTATAGGGTGATAGTGAAAGGGAACTTGGCCGATCCGATCTCTTCGATCCATGGCCACGTAGCGATGTGCTTGTGGTTTGAGGCAATCGAGTGCGAACGATCCATAAACCAAATAGAAGTGAAGATCGGTCTTGATGACCATATTACTGGCGCACGACCAGAAATGTTCCGATTGATGACCCAATTGTCAGTCCTCATTTTTCAGTTCCGATGCCGACGGGACGCCAGCCTTTTATGATGCAGCAAACGAGGGCATCCCTGGAGGGTGCCGAACGGGACGGACACCGGGAACGCGGCGAATTGGCGTTCAAGGCTATGAGCTTCAGGATGGAGAATTTTGCAATGCCCAAGGAGTTCGAAGTGCATTGACTAAAAACAAATTTGAAAAATAACTCTAATCGTTTAAATAACCAATGTTAGTATTATACGTTGATGCCAGGAGATCGATCGCCCGACAACATACAACAGGATGAGCAGACGACAATCTCCGCTCACGGCGTGATCAGCATGAAGCTATTCTTCCTGTTCGTCCTGGCGGTGATTGTTGTATTGGTGATCATGACGATGATCGTCACACACATAACGGTAGCCGATTCCAGCAAAGGTTCCGGAGGACTGGCGGTTGTCTCGATTAAAGGTTTGACGGATTTGGTCAGAACATTCCTATAAACGGACTGTTCCAGATATCCGCCAGCCACTAATGCTCAAACATCCAATTGCGTTGCCCCGATGCGGCGACGTGTCACCAGGTCTGTGTCAGGATTTCTTACGGAGCCTTACCGGTTCGTTACGGCTGCGCGCCGAATTGGGAGGGATTGCTAAATTGTGGTATGTAATATCAAAAAGGAGAATGTGCTGGAAAGGTATTTCGAAGAGAGTTTCGTATAATTTTGGTTCCCTTTGGTCTCGTGTGGGTATGAATCGGTTCTGTTACGATCAAATGTGCATGGACAATTTTGATTAATTCTGGTTCGATCTGCCATAAGTTAGCCCTTCCTTGAGGCATCCAGTGCAGCCTAAAAGAATAACAATATCCATCGTTCAAGCATCGTTTTGGGATGGCGGGAGTCACCCCAAATCATCCTAAAATGAAATCCTTTCAGCAGGGCAAGTTGAAGAGAACTAAAATTTAAGGTTCTCTTCAACTTTGAGTGGGTAAAGGGATTTCTTTTGAGATAGCGTTACCCATTTCGTGGACGATAAGCAGCTTTTCCAGGCAACCTTGGGGCTGAAAGCCCCATGGTTGGTTAGCGAAGTGAAGCTGGATAAGGTCGAGAAACGGCTGGACATCTTCATCGACTTCGAACGAGGGGCAAGGTTCCCTTGCCCCGACTGCAAGGCGATGTGCGAGGTCCACGACACCAGCCAGCGTACCTGGAGGCATCTCAACTTCTTCGAATATGAGACCTTTCTCCACGCCCGAGTTCCAAGGACGAAATGTCCCGGACACGGCGTTAAGCAGGCCGATCTCCCCTGGACCAGACCTAACTCTGGATTCACTTTACACATCGAAGCGATGGTGCTGGCATTGAGCGATGAGATGTCCGTGGCCGGCATCGCCGGCCACTTGAACGTCAGAGAGGACTCGATCTGGCGGATCCTGCAGTATTACGTCAATGAGGCAAGGAAGAACGTCGACCTGAGCCAGGTCGACCAGATCGCCATCGACGAGTTCGCTGTGGCCAAGGGCCACAGCTACGTCACCTTCTTCTACGACCTCAAGGGAAGGAGAGTGATACACATCGCCGAAGGCAAGGGAAAAGAATCGTTCATAAGCTTCGTCCAGGCTGTGGAAGGCCGCCTGGACCCCGAGGTCATCAAGCTGGTCTGCATGATCTTTCCCCGTCGTTCATCGGAGGCTGCCGGGAAACTTTTCCGACGCGATAATGGTCTTCGACCTATTTTCACGTCATTAAACTTCTTAATGACACCATCAACCGGATCCGCCTGGAAGAGGCCAGGGAGAACGGCGACCTGAAGCGGACCAAGTTCCTCTGGCTGACGAATCCGGAGAATTTGTTGGAGAAGCAGGAGCGGATGCTCCTGCATGTCAAGGAGCTGGACATCAAGACCGCAAAAGCGTACCAGTTCAAACTGGCCATCCAGCGGGTCTGGGACCTGCCTCCGCACCAGGCCAGGGAATATCTCAAGAAGTGGATTTCCTGGGCCGATGGATGCAATCTGCCTGAGATGGCGAAACTGGCGAAAAGCATTCGAAATCATATAGAAGGAATCATCGAAAGCGTACGCCAGAGGGTCACCTCTGGCTACGCTGAGGGCCTCAATAATAAGATACGCACGGCGTTCCGCCGTGCCTACGGTTTCAAGGCCAAAGAATACCGCGACACGATGATCTATCTGATCGCAGGAAAGCTCAACCTACCCACATTTGTTAAAGTTCCCCGCTAGCCTAGGTATTTTCCCTCCGTCTACATCATTATTTCTCTTCGGTCCCGTTCCCTGCTTCTCAGCCCCATATCGATCGCGACGATCTTGACAACCACTTTTCCACGGTCTAGGCCGTATGATGACACGTCCGTCGTCTTTTCTCAATGACTTGCCACGATCACACAAGGGCACTCAATGGTGCATGGGTAGGCGGGTGGTCCAGTCAATGAGCGTGAAATATCTCTCTTCTCGTCATCATGCAATACAATGCCTCCACCAGCTTCCGGCTGGAGGCGACGACAGCCTTCTTGCCGCCGATAGAATCTTTCTTCCTTTTGTAGTAACTGGATATCTTCGATTCGGGACAGTAATGATAATGGAACAGCGTCGCCTCGATCAGAACATGTTTGACCCGATTGTTCCCGCGTCTGGTCGGTCCGCTCCATGTCTTTTCTCCTGACTGGCAGGTCGTCGGCGACACACCGACATAGGCTGCCAGGTTCTCCGCCGATGAGAACCTGGACACATCACCTACCTCTGCCCTAATGACCGCGGCGGTGACCAGGCCTATGCCTGGCACCGTACGCATGAGCTGGACGTCCTCGTCCATGCCATATTTCTCTTCGATGATCTTCTCCACGTTTCTGATCTTCGTCAACAGCAGCTCGAGCAGGTCCAGCTTTTCGTTAATCACGAAATCGTTCTGCGACCTGGCCCAGCCCTTGTACTTCTCAGTGAAGTTCGTCCGGAGATCGGAAGGAACCTTGGTCCCGTGTTGGTCCAGCGCGGCGATGATCTCCCTCTTCGCGTCTCCTTTTTTCTGGACCAGAGATTCCCTGTGCCTGGTCAGTTCCCTCATCTCCCTTATCTCCGGCGAAGGAATATAGATGCCTTCCAGGCATCCCGACCTAAGTAGTTCCGCAGCATTAAAGCGTCGTTCTTGTCGGTCTTCGACCTGGCCTTCATCAGCGGCTTGACCTTGGTCGGATGCACTACCTTGACATCGTGGCCCCGGCCACGATGAAGGTCGTTGATCCGAGAAGAAACCGGTGGCCTCCATGACCACTGCCAGCTTCTCGTCCCGTTTTCGATAATCTTAAACAAATGACCGATGTCGGAGACATCGGTCCTTACCCGTTTAACGAGAACGACCTTTCCCTTTTAGTCCAATACGCAAGCCTGGGTGTCCTTCTTATGTATGTCTAATCCAATATACTTCATGGTTCTCCCGCCTCGGTTTGTTTTGATCAACTACCCAATTAGCGGGGAACCTCTTTAACACGACATCACACAGAACTGAAGAGAAGCAAATTTAAAGAGTTTGGGCAGGTCTTGGCGAGCCTACGATCTAATGATTTCCATATCCTATCGGCAGCATATTTGAAAATAGAATGTTGGGGGACTTACCCATCACGCCGACATTTCCCTCCTCTGGAAGAAGTAATAGGCCAGGACGAGCGCCACGACTGTGTATGCAACCATGACCACGACCGAAGTCCCCACATCCGGAACATAGTTCGTTATTGTCGTGCCCCCGCTCATTGTGACAGTGCTAACAGGGTAAGGCGACACAGTGATGTCGAGGACTATGTCAGCGGCGAACGTGAACACGAACCAGGGGTTCACGTTGCTGACGGTCAATAGGCTTTGGATGATGCTGAAGATGAACAGGAACAGAGCGAACGTCAGAATAAGAGCCCCTGTGGAACCCTTCATCAGCGAGCTTATGAGATATCCGATAGCCAGTGCCCCTACGGTAGCTATCATTGCTAAGAGCAATAATCGAACCTAGCGTCGAGAACCCTCCGGTGATCGCCACTCCGAGTGCGAGGACAACGCCATAATACACGAAGAGCACACGATGAACATCGCTCCCATGGACGCGATGAACTTTCCTGCCAGTAACGAGGATCTCTTCACGGGGTTGGGGAACAGCAGATAACCTGTCCGACCCTGGAACTCAGAGACTATGGCGTCTCCTGCGAACAATGTCGCCCCGATGATACCGAGCAGGCCAGTGAGTCCCGTACCGATTGACGAAGACGTTCACATCGGTCGGGAAGGCGTTCCCGAGCAGTGGAGGCAGGGCAGTGATGAGCACCAGGACGAGGACCTCAATGACGATTATCCCGAGCAGACGTCGGCTACGCCAGGTACTTCAGGATATCGTACTTCGCGACGGTCTTGACCTGTTCGATGTCCGATGGAAGTTTGACAACGATCCTTTTCTTGTTCTGCGTGACTGTCTCGTTCATGGGATCACCTCGAATCCTTGATCAGGGACATGTACAGGTTCTCAAGCGCTACTCCTGATTCTTTGAAAGAGATAACGTCCAGCTTCATTCCCAATAACTGCTTTAGCAGGACGATCTGGGCATCGTCACCGCCCTTACGGTTACGACCATCACATTGTCGCCCGCCGCCTCCGGTTCGGAAACATTGTCGAATCTGGATATAGTGTTCACCGTGTCTGGAGTGATCTTCTGCTTGATCTTCATCTCCAGCCTCCGCGAGTCGTTACTGGAGATCAGTTCCTGTACCGGGCCGCTCCTGGATAGTTTGCCCCGGTTGATCAGGCGACCTCATCGCAAGCGTCCTGGACCTCGTTCAGCAGGTGCGAGGACATGAAGACGGTGTAATCCTGCTTCTTCAGCTCGGCAAGTATCTCTCGAACCTCGAACATGCCGCGCGGGTCCAGTCCGGAAGTGGGTTCCGTCCAGATTGCTGACGATCAACGGTTCATGTATGATGGCCTGTGCGATTGCGATACGTTGTTTCATGCCCTTGGAGAACTTTCCGATCCGCTTGTCGGCCCACTCGGTCATCTTGACCGTCTCGAGAACTTCTTTTGTCCGGCTCCTTATGTCCTCAGCGGTCATGCCGCGAAGTTCGCCCATGTAGCTCAGCGTTTCGTTCGGCGTAAGATATGGATAGAACTCCGGGGTCTCCACGACCGCCCCGATCTGTGCCAAAGCATCCTTGGGATCGCGGTCACATCGATCCCGTTGAGCGTCGCTCACCCGCTGCTCGCCTTCAGCAAGCTGGTCAGAATCTTGATGGTGGTGGTCTTTCCCGCCCCGTTGGGGCCTAGAAATCCCATGAACGTGTCTTTCTTGACGACCAGGTTCAGGTCATCGACGGCCTTGAAACCGTTGAAGTCCTTTTTAAGGTGCTCAATGACTATTGGTTCGACCATCTTTTCAGCTCTGGCCTACCTTAGGCGGCCTCAAATAATGGTTGTCAGATAAGAAGTTATTCTAATGATGTGGCTTTTGCAGATTTAAGGATCGTATCGTTTATCATCGCACTGGCTTGGAAATACCGAGACTTAACTCGGTGGTTTGATCGTTCCGATGGCCAGCATCAAAAATGTGAGAGTCTTAGAGTGAACCGTGGTGACCATATAACGACTAAGAAATTGTCCGAATTACGCTCGTATCATTATCCTCAGTGACTTCTTCCAAGATCCCCCGGAACTATAGAGATGCATGTTCAATCTCCTCCTGCGAATCATCCTTCGGAGTTGAATCTCCATTCAAATCATTTCTTAACTCGGTATATCACATCCATAGTGATCGACATCCTGCCACCGTCTTTCTTTAACGGCTCGACGATTTTCTCGATGAATGACGGTAGATCCCCCACGGCAACGGTGGTTCTTGGCCTATGATCGGAGTGCTCGTGACCGGCATTGGTTTCCTCTTTGCCCTGGCCTTCGGCACAACCTCGTTATCGACCAACTTCCAGACGCCTCGGCCCATTCGGTGGAATGAATACTTCTTTCCCTCTTTCGGCTTTTGGAAGTTCTGCAATGTTGCTCCAACGGTTCCTTTTAACGGCGGGTCGATCCCTACGTTTTCCAGTAACTGCATGTAAATAATCTGGACAGACTCGGGACGATTTCAATATCAACTTTATCTGTAGTGAATATGGGTGCAGGACACGTTCTGCGGCATTATCCATCTCTTTCTTGTTAGAACTGTTTCCATTCATCTATAATATAGCATTAACTAGTCGTGGTTCAAAGAATTCGTTCGAATAGGGACAGGTTCTCGAAAGGATTGGGTAGTCGAAGAGCGTGGTCAACTCCTTCTTAAACGAATCTTCCATTTTGGCGATCTTAAGGGCTTCGGATACGCACCTCTGAATCCATCAAGGGAGATGGCAATAGGATAGAAGATTCGCCATCACATGTCGGGCTTTGCGGTTCCAATGACGTTTTCATTATAGCACCTCGGCCTCGGTGTAAAAGTCCTTTTGAGAAATTCTTGGAATGGCAGGCTTACGAAAGGGGAAAAGATCTAATTGACTGGGGTCTTGTTTTTCCAGCCTTTTTGGTACCTGTCTAGGGCATGAAGTTGCATATCTAACGATCTGGAACTAACTCCATCAATATCCATAATCTCATATGATCTTGTATAGATGGGGAATTGGCATAGATGGGAAAACGAGTGCAGGGCAGAGATTGCATATTTGAATCGTTAATGCTGGCTAGACCCTGATCTCAAGTAGAAACATTGTTTTGCACAAAAGCCATTAGTGAATCCTGGCACACTTGGGAACTATTGGACTTCGTCCTTCTTGACCAATCTCTTGCCAATCTTTATTGCATCATTTTAGTTACCGGCAGGACGCTCATTGTGCGTTCCTATAAATTGAATCTCATTATTTTACCATGTGACTGGTGCGATGGGCGATCTCGGCGGAACCTGCAAATTCGCTGTTCAGACTTAATCTCAGCAACTGATCAGAAATTCCTAAGAAACACCCCGTTTCTGCAATATTCGGACCGCACCCGAAACCTGTCAATTCTTACGACATCCCCGATCTTGCATGCGACTTCATTATTAGAATGTGGAATGAGGTCAGACCGCTCAATGTACACTCGATACGGTTACGATACGACAAGGGCATGCCTGCCAGCCCATCGTCGTTCGGGGCAAGACCCGGTTCATCTCCAAAACAAAGTCAACCGAAAGGGGCGATTATAAACGGACGTCCCAACCGAAGACCTTCAGTCTGTTTCGCGGCCTACATAAGAAGGAAACCGCCATCAACGACTATCTGCGATCCGGTCATGTAGGAAGCCATATCAGAGGCGAGGAAAACGACCACTTTGCCAATGTCATCTGGTAACCCCAATCTCTGCATCGGTATCTGCTGGGTTAGCTCCTTTAATTCCTCTTCTATCTATATACCCTCTGGGGCGGGGGTGCTCTGCTGGAGCTTCTGCACACCCTGAGTCATGATGCCCCCGGGGCGACCGCGTTCACCCAAAACATGTGCTGCGCCAGCTCCAGGGCAATGTTCTTCGTGAACCCCCACACTCCGTGCTTAGAGGCGTTGTAGTGGGCTAGGCCCACAGATGATGGATGCAGCGCGTCGATGGAAGTGGTGTTAACGATCCTTCCGCCCTTCTGCCTTTAACCATGCGTTCCGAGAGATGCACGAGGCGTTCCGGAAGGAAGGGGCGGTGGTGTTCGGCATCAGCGGGGATTCGGTAAATCACACGAAGTTCGCCATCGAACACGAACTGCCGTTCACCTATTATCCGACCCAGGCAACAAGGTCCGAGACAGGTATGGGGCCTATGGGCTAGCCCATGTAGTAGGAAGGGTGACTTATGTGGTTGACAAAAATGGAGTGATCAGAAATGGTCTTCTCATCTGACTTCGGGCCAAGCATCACGTGGAAGAATCGATCAAGGCTGTTAGGGAGTTGCCTACGGAGCAAGCGAAGACAAAAATAATGGCATGAGCCCAACCAATCAATACGCTTCGGGCATGTTAGTAGTTCCGCCCATCCATGGTCTTTTTGATCAATCCTCACCATCTTTTCCACTATTTCCAGAGGCCCATAGGTCACAGATGGTTTCTCGACCCACAAAGCCGGGGTCGATTCCTTTAGGCTTTATCTAGTATTCTTTAGACTGTTCAAACATCACAACCATTGGATCCTCTTGGATTGCTATTTAAAAAACTGCCACTTACTCATCAGAGGATTCATACGTTATCTTATTCCTCACAACAAGTATGGGCACTCCGCCAACCTGATGACCTTATCAGCGACACTCCCCAGCATTAATTTGAAACTCCCGTGCGGCCAAACGTTCCCATGACTATTAAGGTCGAACATTTTGGAATCACGGGCAATGATGATGGCCGGAGAACCTCGTTCTATTTTTGTCTTAAAGCTTACTCCTACCTTCTCACCTTCGTCCGTAACTGAAATCGACGGCCTTTTTCCCTTCTTCCTCCAAAACTTGTTCCAGCTCATTGGCCGCTGTATCGATCGCTGGCCCCCAGTACTTATTTGTATACATGTTATGACGAATTCTATTACGAACAAAGCGGTGACCTCCGCCCCAGTCAGTTTCGCCAAGCCATCCCTTGCATCATCGCCGCTTTCGTATACTCGCTTCCATCGGTCGGGATAATATTTTGCTTATACAATTCCGACTCCGACCGGACACAGATCCTCACATCTCCGGTATTCAACGGCTTAACTCCAAGACACGACTCTCTTTACTTCGTCAACAAGTGACCAGTTCGATAAGCATGTCGCTTAGTCGATTGAGAATCCAAAGAAAAACCGTAATTAATAATGTCACAAATAAGTCAGCCCAGCGGCATTGAGCATCTCTGAGATCTTTTCGACGGCCACACCTATGTCCTCCGACATCTTTGCACCGGTGCAGACAAGCTTGCCTGAGGAGAACAACAACAAAACCACCGTCGGCTCGTCCAAGCGGTACACCAGGCCGGAAACTGCTCCGGCTCGTACTCGACCCGGTCCAATCCGAGAGTGAGCGCGATCACGCTCAGGTTGATCTTCCTTCCGAAGATCCCAACAACTAGAACGCTCCGGTATCCACCTCCAAGTTTCCCTCCGTCCAGGTGGACGCCGAACTTCCGGAGCTGCGCCGTGACGATCCCTATGGCCCTCTTCACATGCTCCAGGCTCTTCGCTCCGGTGCAAACCATCTTTCCACTGCGGAACAGTAGTGTGGCGGTTTTCGGCTCCTTGATCGGTATATTAAATCCGGAAACCTTTCCGGCGACAACTTTTTGCGCCATCCAGCGAGGTTGCTAACTCATTCAAGTCCAATTCCGTTCCGAGCGGGGCAGTAACCACCAAATTCTCAATTTTATAATTCGTGATCGAAACACCTGATAAATCCTTGCACACGGCCTATATAAGTAGCAGCTTAAATATTGCTCCCTCTGATTTCATTGCAGTGTCAGGACATCAGAACACATCGCAGAAAATTGTTCTCCCATTTATGTGGGTTCCTCATCTGAACAGAATTATATGATATTACTAATCTTTTAGATGGTCGTTCCGGCTTGGTAGATATGATAATTTCATGCCATAGACAGGTTCTAAAAGGCTCGGAGCAGATCCATCGACTTTGATCATGTAGCATTTTGTCAACAACACGGCCCTTACAAGAGTTTGCTCAATGGTGCTTTGCACAATGCACTCCTGTTATTCAAGTGGTCTCTAAAATCTTTACTCCATCGTCTATTGTTCATCACGTCCGTATCCCCCGACAGTATATCGGAGATCATCTATGAACTCTCTGTGATACTTGCCAGGCTGTATCAAATCGATTGGCCGATCAAAGTTGTATATGGACTCAACATCCATCATTAAGGAAGCATTTTTTCCCTTCTTGACTAAGGCCTGCTTGAGAGGACCAGCAGCGTAACGGACAGGACACCGGCCAAAATGGCAATCGACAGAACGATGAGGAACGCCAAGTAAATCCCAGAAATACCAGATAAAACGTGGGAAACAGTACACAGCGCCAAGCCCCATGGCGAGAGGGGCGTTGCCGCCCGTCCGTTGCTTCTGTAAGAAAGCTAAAGGCCATCATCGCCATGATAGTAAAGGAGACCACGGAGAAACCGAGGAACGCTGTGAGCAGCAGCATCAAAGCGTCCAACAGAAATACTGCCAGTGACCCGGCGATGGCACACGCGATATAGAACGACGACGGACTCTCCAACGAACACGGTCACTGCCAAAAAGAGAGCGGCCTTCAGATACTGCTTGAAGATGTCGTTTTGGTTCCACCCAATGGAGAGCAGATGCTCCAGGACGCCGTTGTTCTTGTCATACACATAAAGCAGTATGACCGGCATCGGGACCATCAAGATCCCAAAGGCCAAGAAACGAAACGGAAAGGAAGAAAGACTGTCGCATTTGAGGTGTTGGCGAAAAGGTGAGCCAGACGATGGTAAAAAGCCCGATGGCCGCAAGGAACAGCCCCATCACCGCTTGCGTCTTACTTAAACTAAGACTGCGCTTGGCAAAAGACCACACATTATTTTGCATTTTTCGTATGCTCCTGTCCCTTTTACTGCTGTTCGCATCCTCAACAGTTCCTGTAATGGATCTCTCAACTGGCGCATTTCAGTGACCAACACGCCTTTTTCAACTATCTTCTTTAGGGCGAGCCCAGCCTCCTCAGGGCTGGATACGCTCATGACGTAAAAATCGCCCTCACGTTCGGCACCGCGATCATCCTGGTGATGTCGGCGTTGCTTTTATTCCCACTCGGTAGTTCTTTTCGTCTTGACGATGTTCGATAATCTGTCGAGCATCGTTACTGAGCCGTTCTTGATTAGGATAAGGTATGTTCCGATGTCGGTGGCCTCGTACAGGTTATGGGAAGAGTACAGGATCATTTTGTCCTTGCTTAGTTTTAGAATCATGTCCCGTATTTCCTTGGACACTAAAGGGTCCAAGTTCGCGGTTGGCTCATCTAGCAGGTACAGATCTCTTTTTTCAGGAACACTTTGGCGATGGCCGCCCGCTTCTTCGTCCCTGGGAAAGGTCCGAGAACTTTTTATCTTTCAGATGGTCGAGACCCAGCAGCTCGATCGCCTTGTCCGGGTCCCCGCCTTCGATGCCGGAGTAGAGTTCAGCGCCTCATATACTGTCATCTCTTCGGGCATGGCGTTGTACTGCGAGGAATAGCCCATTTTAGCTCTTGCTTAAGCTAAACGGTCGTGTTCCGGCCATCGAGAAGCATTTCGTACCGCTGAAAGGCTCTAAGATGCCGGCGATCGTTGAAAAGGAGTTGTCTTGCCAGCCCCGTTTGGCCCCAGGACAACGTATATTGAAGGCTCCTGAATTTTAAATTCGATATCGTGCAGGACAATCTGCCTATCGTACCTGAGGATACCCCACTTAGTTCCAAGGTAGGCACGTGTTCGCTTACAACCCACAGAACGAATGTCTTTGCTCTTATAGATTAAGTACAAAACCGCATACTGCCCCTCTTACTGTTCTAATGAGCCAGCTTTATACTTAAGAACAGTAGAAGCAGTAAGAACAGTAACTTTCAACATCTCAAAAGAAATAAAAGACTGTAAAGGGTTTGGCACCTCCCAATTTACACGATTATCTCTATTGACCCGCTTCAAGGTTTACTGGCTCCATAAATGGCGAGTCCGGGCGTTCGCGCTTTCGATTATTTCCAGATAATCGGGAAAATTTCTCAAAGAGAAGTAATTTGGCCCCGTTATCTGATCATTCATTTTGGGCTTGGTTTGGATGTCTCTTTCGACTATTCTTCGAATGCCATCGGATCCCGTGATCGGCCAGCTAACGGTGGTACACTATTGACCGCTCCTCAGCGGTTGCCTCTGCCTAGGAAATGAGAGAATCATAGGATCGATGAACAATCTTATGATTCAACATCTTCCATCCTCACTCGAACCGAAGCACCTCCGCAGGTGACACTCTGCTCGCTCCCCTGGCTGCCGGGATAACGCTGAGAAGGGTCGCCAGGAACGCTGGATACCGACCACGACTATCGGCCCCCAGGCAATGACGAAATCCATGTCCATGACCTGGAAATCGTTCTGCCATATCTGGTAACCGATGGCAATTCCTAACAGGCTGCCGATGATGATGCCCAAGACGGACACGAAGGCCGACTCGAGGGCAAAGTTCACCACGACCATTCGTCTCGTGTATCCGAGTGCGCGCATCATCCCGATCTCGATCCTGCGCTCGTGGATGGAGCGGATGGTGATGATCCCGAGGCCAGTGATGCCGATGATGAGGCCGAGGGCCAGGAAGGCTTCTATGAGGCCGAATATTCCGTTGATCTGGCTGACCTCCGATTGCGCCACCGATATTATGGGGATGGCACTCAGGCCGTATTGCCAGAACTGGCTCTGGATCGAGTGTGCCCTGCCTCACCCGTCGAGGCCCGGGATCAGCTCATCTGGAAGAGATCGCTGCCATTTATCTGAAGATCGCTCCGCACATATTGAGGGCTGACAAATACGGCGTTGATCGCCTGCGCTTTCATTATACCGACAACGGTCACGGTCTGGTTCTTATCGAAACGGTCCTCCAGGCTCGGACGGTCACCGACCTTGACCCCGGTAAGGGCGGAGATGCCCACGTTGATACTGCTCTGAGAATTGGCGTTGGCGCTGCCGTCGACGATGGCCAGGCTGCTGTTGTCCCGCACGGCGTTCCATGCGTCCAATTGCGTCGAATAGAGGTTCGTGTTCCAATCGGCCAGGGGGAAATTGCCCTCGGCGTAGAGCGAGGTATTGGCCCCGATGACGTTATAGCCGAACGGCGCACCTCTATCGGTCCCGTTGCTGTCCGTCAAGCTGACCATGACCCGTCCAATACTTAACTGGACAACGTCGGAGATGTTGCTCTTTTCCACAAGTCCGGCAGTGGTGTTGATGTGCCCCCACAGGTCCAGCGGGTAGGCAGAGAAAGCGGCAACGTCGAATCCACCCGAGGAATCGTTCACCTCTTTCGGTATACCGACGGCCAATATGCCCGAGATCATAATCAGCGTGGTCACCGTGAAGATCACCAGGCCGAAGATGAAGATGCTGAGGGCAGTGCGCATCCTGGCCCGGAGAGGATAGGAGACGGAGGTCTGGATGACCGCCCTATACCTGCCCTTGACCCTCAGCAGCGCAGTGAAGAAGAAGACGATGGAATCGCTGTTGAACGTCACGATCATCAGCGCCGCTGTGACCATGAATATCCCGGCGATGACGAACGTCTCGATGCTGCTCGCATAGGGGAATATCTGGAAGCCTTTGGGCAGCCACACTAAAAGGGTGGCAAAGCCGGCGATGTTCCAGGCCAGGCGGTCCCCCACCCAGCGGCGGAGGATCGGTCCGGCGGAGATGGTCATCAGGGACAGCCCACTCAAAGCCGGGGCGAGCGACCTGGATCTTATCCCCAGGAGCATGACGACCAAGCCCACTATCAGAACGGCCAGGCCAAGTCTAATGGCGCCCTTGTCACTCCTTGACCGGGACGGCTCGGGAATGTTGCGGATCGCCCGCACAATGTTGAGCTTGGAGATGCGCCATGTGACCAGATGGACGGTGACCATGGTCAACATGAATCCAGCGATGTACGCCGCCGCGAGGGAGAGCGGAGTGAAGGTGAAGTACTGTTGGATAGGCACCCCGAAGTTGATCACCATACCCGCTCCGATGATGATGACGTATGCCAGGAGCAACCCCACCACCGCACCGATCAGCGCCGCGAGCGCGGCGTAGACGAGGCCTTCGTAGGTGAAGAGCTTACGCAGCTGGGCCCGCCGCATGCCCACCGCGCGGGCTATGCCCATCTCGCTCTTCCTCTCCTCGCCCAGCATGACGAAGATGTTGACGATCAGGGCGATGCCGGCGATGATGGAGAATGAGCCGAACACGAAGAACAGGGAGGTGAGGGGGGCCACCTGAGCCTGCCCGTCCGCAATGGACATGGCCCGGTCCGATTGGATGGACAGGTCGAGAGGCTTGAAAGTGCTGAACGTAGTGCCGTTGACGGTCGAGTTCACATTGTCTCGGGACGGACCGATGTCCGCCCGACCGGCCGAGTCCAGGCTGACGGCCAGAGTGTTGACCTGGTTGGGCAGTCCGCGGAGGTCTTGGGTAGTATTGAGGTTGATATAGATTCGGTCGTCATTGCCCATGGCGCCAATGGCCTGGTCCTGAACGATCGTCTGGGCGGTCAGATTGACACTGTTCGAATCGTAGAATTGGCTTATCGTATCCCCTTGTTCTATGTTCAGGGCGTTGGCGGCTCCAACATTGACATATGCATCCCCTGCCCCCGGCATGTATGTGATCGCCGAACCGTTAGACGCGACGAAACCTCCGAATCCGGAAACGAAGCCGGGGGTCAGTCCCTGGACAGTTATAGTGGGTGCGGAAAGGCTGTTGTTCAGGTCCTTTATGCTGGACGACATCACCACATACCATTCCGCCCCGCTTACGTGGCTGAGGTTGCCTCACCCGGTCCTGCACCTGGGACACCTGCCGAGTAGTTGTAGAACCCATCATGCCGCTGCCGGACCGCCTACGAAGAAATCGACGTCTCCGTAACCTTTCGTTACCTCGCCAACGACAAAATTGTTCAGGGTGTCGCCCACGACCAAGGAGGCTGCAATGATGGCAGTCCCGACCAGCAATCCGCTGAGTACGAGCGCCGTTGCGGACCTGCGCCGCGCAGTGTTCCGGATGGCCATTTTGAACAGTATCCGGTTTCCCGAGGCATCAAGCAGGACGAATAGAACGATCAACAGGATGAGCGTCAGCAGGAATAAGGTGAGAGGCAGGAACCTTAGTGCTAATATAGCTACCATGATGAATACAACGGCTGTCAGAATTGATCTAGCTTTGAACATGGCCTCACCCCAATTGCTTGATCTCTTCGGATATGTGCTTCACATCGCCGTCGTGGCTGACGATCTCCCCGTCACGCATGTGGATGATCCGGTCGCACTTCGCGCCGACCTCGGGATCATGGGTGACACCCACGAAGGTCTGGCCGTTCTCCTTGTTGAGCCGCCTCATCAAGGCGACGATGTCGTCCGATGTCTTGACGTCCAGGTCACCGGTTGGTCGTCGGCCCACACGATGGCCGGGGTATTGGCCAGGGCCCGGGCGATGGTGACTCTCTGGCGTTCGCCTCCGGAGAGGGATGCGGGGCGTAGGGCGGCCCGCTGGGATAGGCCGACGGCATCAAGAAGCTTCCAAGGCTTTTTTCGTAGCGGCGATCGGTTTCACTCCAGAGATGAGCAGCGGGAGCTCCACGTTCTCCGTGGCGGTGAGAACAGGCAGCAGGTTGTAGAACTGGAACACGAAACCCATCCGGTTGGCCCGGAAATCTGTCTTGTCGTTGTCGTCCATGGATGTGAGGTCTTTGTCCTCGATGTATATCTTGCCCGATGTAACATCGTCTATTCCTGATAAACAGTTCAGCAGAGTGGTCTTACCGCAACCGGAAGGCCCCATCACCGCTACCATCTCGCCTTTCTGTATGTCCATCGTTATTCCTTTTAGGGCTTGTACAGTGATATTTCCGGTGACATAGGTTTTAGTAACGTTCTCCGTGCGGATAATGGACGTTCTTTCCATCAGCTGGAGTCCCTCATTTTGTCCCCTCATCGTGCTGAAAGATTCACCGGAATATGCCAACTTTTTCACCTGCTTTATTGCCCACAAGCATCTGTATTGACAACGTGAAACAACTTGATGCGCTTTGTCACCAGTTCAGAATCTGAACTGGGCTAGCGGTTCTAATACAACGACAATGTTCATGCCAGCTACGGAGAATGTAACGGTTGATAAGCTTCGTCCAAAATCAATGCAATATGCAATTGGTTTTGAAACAATTCCAAAAAATCCAACAAGACAAAAAATGGCGATAGTTTTCTGCGACCCCGAGGGATTGGGCGAGCGCATCTCTGCAAGGGGCAAATCGTACCTATCTCCCGGTTGAGTTGGGTGACGTAGGGTGGAACTTGAAACATATCGCTTTTGATAAAGCTCATGAGGATGAAGTAGCACCCGCAGAGTAAATGGAAGAAGAGGAAATAATCGTAAATGATGGAAGTGTATTGTCCAATGAACCTGGCTTCCAGAGGCAATGTTTCAGGAGATCGTGGGGAAGTACTACGGCATGTTAGTGTGCGAACGGTGTGATCACTTCATGTCGAGGGTGGGGTTAGGCTCATAGTGGGGATGACCTCGGGTCTCACAGTCATCATGGTCCTCATCGTGTCCACCTCCTGCTGTTCAGGAAATGGTCTCGGACCGTGGAGCTTAGGCAGTCGATCAGGTTGGAGCGCCGGAGTAGGAGACAGCGGCTCTTGACCTGGCTTTGCATATTAACGTTCTTTTCATCGATAATAATCACCCCGATATTCCTGCCATCATACTTTTCCGTTATACTCTATGCCACCGAAATCCCCTTCCCCTTCATCATCCTCTATTACGGGCTGAAGCTTGCCTTCCCGGAAAAGGATCCTTATAGAGGGGCGCTCTGGTTGTGATGTCTTATGCGTTCATTGTGGACCCTTAGCCTCGTTCTATCGGCCATTGCCCTAGCCACAGGGGA
>CAWDCQ010000059.1:0-14061 GCA_963800775.1 uncultured Methanomassiliicoccales archaeon
CGCTGTCCCACAGGGATGACAACGTCGATGTCGCCCTTGGTGTGCTCGTCGGACATTCTGTTCATCTCGTAGATCAGTCCGCCGAGGGAATCAATGCAGGTGTTCAGGTTGTTCTTGATGACGTTGAAGTCGCCGTTGTAATTGTCGGTGATCTTCGCCGGTATAGCGCCCCTGGAAATGTCGTCGACATACTTCGCTGAGACATTCAATGGACCGATTACCGCGTCCAGGGTGTCGTTGACGCCCTGCACGATCTTCCGGTAGTCGCCCTGGTGCTTGGAGGCGTCCGCCCTTGTAGCCAGGCGTCCTTCCACGGCCGCCTTGGACAGCATACCTGCATCTGCCACCAGGTTGTTGACGACATCGATGCACTGGTTCAGGTTGTTCTTTATGACATTGAAGTCGCCGTTGTAGGTGTCGGTGATCTTCGCCGGTATCGCGCCCTTCGATATGGCGTCGACATACTTCGCTGAGACATTCAATGGACCGATTACCGCGTCCAGGGTATCGTTAACACCAGATACTATCTCCCGGAAGACGCCTTTATGCTTCGTGACATCAGCCCTGGTGGACAACCTACCGTCGACGGCCGCCTTGGAAAGTATGCCCGCGTCGTTCGCCAGGGACTTGAGAGAGTCCCTTACCATGAGGAGGTCCCTGTCCATCTCGGTGTAGGCGTTAATGAGATCCTGACTGACACAACTTATGTCAAGCCTGGTATCGATATTCATTATTCCTTCTGACATCAGCTTCAAATTTTCCTTGTGCTGTTCTATCCACTTCAAACGGCACTGACTTTCCAGGGAGCTGTCCCCTTCAGACGTCAGGAAAATGATGGCACCGGAGGCTGGTTTCCCCTCGGTACGAATTAGCTTCATGCTGATCGAGAATGTCTCCGACCTCCCATCCTTGAACTGATGGATGGCATTATCAAAGATACCATCCTTGTTCACCTTGATCGCATCGACGAGAGGATATCCTGTTTCGTCGGTTGGATATCTTAAGACATCCTGATCGTCATTCCATCGTCTTTGGCGATGAGCTCCAACCTCTCTATCGCCGGGTCATTGAGGCCGATGATCTTCCCGGTAGCATGAATTATGAGCGAAGGAATGTGAATGGCCGGAGACTTGTTTAGCTTGTTCAAGGTCGAGATTCACGCTCTCTTTCATATCTTGCTTCTTTTCATCCATAGAGATTGTACCTTCTTATCCCCCTCACCAAACATTCAGTGAATGACTCGGTGGGGAGGTGGTTCACGAAAAACCATGAAAACTTGAGTATTTAAGAACGGAATAGACAGTTATCTAGGATGATTTTGAATGTGTTATGAACGATATATCGTGCTGACGATTGATAAGCATTGCCCAATATTACTGAATGATTGTATTTTCGATATATCGGCAAACGTCTGTTGAGGGCACGACATGTCATCAATTCATGAATGGAGGTCATCTCAAATGCTACCGGGTTACTTCATTCAGGAAAATTCCGACCTGTGTTCCTATGTGATATGAGTCAGTAAATCGCTAAGTTGGAGTTGTTTCGATTCGAATTCAAATATTTAATAGTATTCCTATAGGAGTAATTCCGATCTTGAAACTAGTGAATGTTTCAGCCCGAACCTCGTTACTGCTTCTTGTTCTAATGAACAGGTTATCTTGGATGATATCTCGATGAGATATTTTATTTCCAGGTAACTCACCTAATGATGTTGGAACTGTGATATAATGAGCCTCCTAGGTGCATTGATAGACATTGATCATCCAAAGAAGCACGCCATCGTTTCTCCTAAGAAGGAAGTCAGCGTTTCTCCTAACAAGGAACGCTCTATCTATTATTATCCAGATTATGACATGTTTAAAAACGGAGATAATTTCGAATCTGTGATTCTTGGTTACTTCCCAGATAAATTTTATGACGTAGTTAATTCGACATCTGGTGGAAACGATCTAGTTGGCAGGAATGATGTAGACACGCTTGGGCCGAAATTTAGATTTCGACATAAGTTGACCGGGGATTGTTTTTGGGTGGAGTGCAAATTCGTAGACAATTCATTGAATGGCGAAATCAATTGGTTAGCCAATGGCCAGTTAACTGAGTATGAACAGTTTCAACAGGATCACAGACAGAACCAGTTTATGTGGTAGATAGGGGTCGGAGGCAAGCAACATAGGCCGAAGTCATTATTCTGCGTTCCACTGAAAAGCATGGCCTCTCCAAAACTTGCCTTAAGTTCGATCGAGAAATATAGGCACCGCTTGGATCAAGTCTTCCGGTTTGAAACGGATCGGTCATGTGATTGCCCAAAATGTCAAAATGATACAGAATCGGTCGTCAAGCCCCGATCCGGTTCTTGTCAGAATCGAGTCCATGAAATTAGGCGTTCATCTCGAAGAAATACAAAATAAATAGTCGGTAATATATGGGGAACATGACCATTGTGAATTCAAGATCACCCTGACCTCGTGTCGTCTGGAATGTCGAACCCAATGTTAATATGACGACTAATGATTATTTAATGTATGTAATGAATAATATTAGTTCGGGCCTGACGAGGGAATCTTGAACTATTTTGCTGCCGTGAAAGGTACGTCGACTTGATACCTATGTTCCATTCTAGGACTTGGTGTTCTACGTATCGCTATAGGTAATGTCGGGATCTGTTCTTGGGAATAGATATTTGCAGAATTCCTTTCCGCAATGCGAGCGGATGGCCGGTGGTCTACATCCTAGGCTGAGGCATGCACCGCTCAAGGCCCGAACGGCTTCTTTTATTATCCATTTTTATGTCTGGACGGGTTCGTGCTGGCTATAAATATATTCTGACACCACATAATTAATAACGATGATCTCCGCGAGGCTCGTCTGTCACGGATTTCAATCCGGTGTAAGTGAAGAAATGTTCCCTGCGAGACGCGGATATATCTCCTCGAATAGCTCAGCATATTATCAAAATCAGTAACGATATCCGGATGTTTTGGTTTAATAGACCAAAATCGGGTTCTTTTTTTAAGGCTAGATTGAGCAAAAGGCTGGGTCCGTGGGGACATCGAATCCTCAGAAATACCTCCCTATCCAGCCAGTAAAGATCGTGATTCAGTGAATTAACGCGAAGGAGACTGAAAAATGAATAAGACGACAACTTCGTGGAAAAAGGATGTTCTTGCTAGGTCAAGCATCAGAACAGCGATCGCTCTTAACGCAACGGGAAGGTTCGCGGCCGCTGCGGAACATGTTTTGATCCGAACCGCGAACAGAACAGGAGAACCAGGCGCTGTGTTATGACAATCCAGCGATCAGCGAGATCGCTTCGAGATTCGCCTTTTCAGCTGCCCTGAAGCCGATTATGAATGCGTCATGAAGGAAGGTTGTATAACATGAATAATATAAAATCAAAAAGTAGGTCAATAACGTTTCTCTCCATCCTTATAGTGGGGGCGTTTCTTGGCACGACGGTAGGAGGGGCAATGCTTATTCCAGGCGAGGCCTCCGCAGACACCGGGAATCTGACCACCACAGCGCCGGCATACACGATCTACAAGGATGCCAGTGGTTACACCTGCGCATTGAACGGGGTAACCTCGATTATTGATTTCCGGGACACGAACTCGAGAACGGTCATCCAGCAGGCCATTGACAAGACCACCGGCGGATGCATCCTGATAAAAGCCGGGACATACAACATACCAACCACGATCTACACGTCCGTGACATCTATCACCGGGGAAGGCAACGCGACCATCCTGAGGGTCTCCGGCCCGAATCGGCAGCGCGGTCATCATGGTGACCAACGGTTACTACAAGATGGATGGAACAAAGGCTTTCGCGAGCAGCTCCAGCCGCCCGACCGGAATAACCATCAGCAACATGCAGATCGACGGTAATGGGGCAGCCCAACTCACCGGCACCATGGAAGGTGTCGGCTTCGTGAACGTCCTCAACAGCCAGGTCTCTGGCGTCTATGTGCATGACCTGATGGGTGGGCAAGGCGTCTACATGTCCAACTCCCAGTACTGCACCATCAGCCACTGCCAGACCGTCAACATCGGGGACAACGCCGATGCAAATTACGGTTCGGGCATAGCCTTTGGCGAGGCCAGCTCGACCAAAATCGCATGCTCGCACATCACCATCGACAGTTGCTATGTCTCAAATGCATCGATGTCCTCAATAGACCTCGAGCCGGCGAATAACATAACCATAACCAACTGCGTGTTCCGAGATGCTGCGCTCTGGAGGAATTACTGCACTCCAGTGATCACCATGTACCCGGTATCGGGCTACGCACCTAACGACTACGTCACGGTGAGCGGATGCAATGTCTACGGTTCGTTCAACGAGTTCGTCCTGCTGATGCCCAGCAGCCACTCGACTATCGTGAACAATGTAGTCACCTACACCGCGGGCTCGTGCACCCCGATATATGCTACCAACTCCCAATACGACGTTATCACCGGGAACAGGCTCGCCACGGATTCGAGCCAGCCGATCCATCTCGTGGGCTGCACTATGTGCACCGTCTCCGGCAACACCATCACGCCTGCAGTTCCATTGGCCGCACCGAATGCTCCGACCGGCCTAACCGCCCTTCCGGGCAACGGACAGGTGGCCTTGAACTGGGCCGCCCCTAGCTTCAATGGCGGTGCGGCGATCGACTACTACATCGTCTACCAGGGAGGGGTCGATGTAACGCACGTCACATCCATGTCCACAACGATCACTGGTCTCGTTAATGGGCAAAGCTACTCTTTCGCTGTTGCCGCGCATAATACTGTCGGCATCGGAGCTCAGACCTCGTCGGTCAGCTCAAGACCCATAACACTGCCCGGTGTCCCGCTTGGTCTTACCGCCATGGCAGGAAACAGCCAGGTAACATTGAACTGGGTCGCTCCCTCCAGCAACGGCGGTGCGGCGATCGACTACTACATCGTCTACCAGAACGGCGCAGACGTTAGGCACGTCTCAACCACGTCGACCACGATGAACGGTCTGATCAATGGTCAGAGCTACTCATTCGCCGTAGCGGCGCACAATGCTGCCGGGTCTGGAGCTCAGACGTCATCGGTCGGTTCAATACCGATCACGGTGCCCGGTGTTTCGACCGGACTGGCCGCCATCGCCGGTAATGGACAGGCGGCCCTGAACTGGACAGCTCCTTCAAGCAATGGCGGGGCAGCGATCGACTACTACGTCATATGCCAAAATGGAGTGGATGTAAAGCATGTCACATCCACGTCGTGCATGATAACGGGCCTCACCAACGGTCAGAGCTACTCCTTCGCTGTTGCGGCCCATAACTCCGCTGGAACCGGATCCCAAACATCGCCGGTCGGTTCGGTGCCGCTCACGGTGCCCGGTGTACCGACCGGATTGACCGCTACTGCCGGAAACGGACAGGCGGCCTTGAACTGGAACGGCCCCACCAACAACGGCGGTGTGGCGGTCGACTACTACATCGTCTACCAGAATGGAGTGGACGTGCAGCATGTCACTGGCACATCCTACACCATGACCAGCCTCACCAACGGTCAGAGCTACTCCTTCACCGTTGCCGCACACAATTCTGCCGGCATCGGGCCTCAGACGTCGTCTGTGAGTTCGATCCCTATTACCGTTCCGAATGTGCCCACAGGTCTGGCCGCCATTGCCGGTAACGGACAGGCGGCCCTGAACTGGAACGCCCCCACCATCAACGGTGGTGCGGTGATAGATTATTACATCGTCTACCAAAATGGAGTGGACGTGCAGCATGTCTCCAGCACGTCGTGCACGGTCACTGGCCTTATGAACGGTCAGACCTATTCATTCAAGGTCGCAGCACATAACACGGCTGGAATCGGATCTCCGACAACTTCGATCAGTTCGACGCCGCTTACATTGCCCGGTGTCCCTAACGGCTTGACCGCCATTGGGGGAAACGGCCAAGTTGCTTTGAACTGGACAACTCCTTCCAACAATGGCGGGGCGGCGATCGACTATTATGCCGTCTACCAGAATGGAGTGGATGTAAAGCATGTCTCCGCTACCTCATTCATCGTGATGGGGCTTACGAACGGTCAAAGCTACTCCTTCGCAATAGCGGCGCACAACGCCGCTGGCATCGGTGCTTGGACACTGTCGGTCGGTTCAACCCCGCTGACGATGTCCGGCGCTCCAACCGGTCTGACCGCCCTTGCAGGCAATGCCCAGGTATCATTGAACTGGACCGCACCGGCCTCGAATGGCGGGGCGACGATCGATTATTACGTCGTCTATCAGAACGGGATCGATGTGAAGCATTCCTCGAGTACGTCATTGATTGTGACCGGTCTCACCAACGGGCAGTCATACTCGTTCAAGGTCGCGGCGCATAACCTGGCTGGAGTAGGAGCTACGACACAGTCGGTAAGTTCGACACCAGTGAAACCAAGCACCGCCACCGGGTGGGGGGCCGCAAAGCTGATGGAGACGACCAACGGAAACGCCTCAACACCACAGATAGCCGTGGCCGCCAACGGTAACGCTATGGCCGTCTGGCAGCAGTATGATGGTGCTCACTACAACATCTATGCCAGGAGCTATACCTCCGGGACCTGGGGAACCATCAATCTCATCGAGACCGGAACTGGTTCGGCCGACTCTCCTCAGGTCGCTATGGACAACAATGGGAATGCCATTGTCGTATGGCGGCAGTACGACGGTGCCTATTACAGCATCTACGCCAACCGGTACACTGCGGGAGCGTGGGGAACGGCCAAGTTGCTGGAGACGGCCAACGGCGATACCCAGACGCCGCAGATCGCCATGGACAGCAATGGCAACGCAATAGCGGTTTGGACCCAGTACGACGGTGCCTATTACAGCATCTACGCCAACCGGTACACTGCGGGAGCGTGGGGAACGGCCAAGCTGTTGGAGACGGCCACCGGAATCGCACAGACACCGCAGATCGCCATGGACAGCAACGGCAATGCCATGGTGGTCTGGGTGCAACTGGACAGCGTCTGGCGTCTCAGCATATATGCCTCCAAGTACACCAATGCGGTCGGGTGGGGAGCGGTGAAGCTGCTGGAAACGTCCAATGTGGATGCCAGCAACCCCCAGGTCGCCATGGACAACAAAGGTAATGCCACCGCGGTCTGGGAACAGGCTGGAAGTATCTACGCCAACCGGTTCTCCGCAGGAGCATGGGGGACGGCCAAATTGATGGGGACGTCCTCGGGCTGGGCGACAAGCCCCCAGGTGGCCATGGATAACAACGGCAACGCCATTGTGATCTGGACGCAGAGCGGAAGCATCTACGCGAACCGGTACACTGCTGGAGCCTGGGGAACGGCAACGCTGTTGAACGCCTCAGCAGGATGGGGCCTGAGCCAACAGGTGGCAATGGACAACAACGGCAATGCCATGGCTGTCTGGGCGCAGGGCGGAAGCATCTATGCCGCCCGGTACACTGGTGGAGCGTGGGGCAAGGCCCAGCTCATCGAGACCGGTGCGGGAAATGCATTCGTCCCCCAGGTCGCTTTGGATGGTTCCGGCAATGCCTTTGCCGTCTGGCAACAGAACGACGGCTCGATCTTGAGCATCTACGGGAACATGTATGCTGCCGTATGATCGAGCCATCTCCTTCCGGACCGACGGCACGGTGACCAATTCACCGTGCCGAAAACCCCAAAATGATTTTCACTGTTGACGCTGCTCAAGCGATACAGCTTTCATGCATGATTCTGCTTGTCTGAACTATATACCGATCTGGTGCAGAGGGGGATCGCGATCGCCCCCAGCATCCTTGTATCCCGCTAAGTTGTGATGGTTCGTTGCCACTAAGAGATCGGGGAACGTTGTTGTTTCTGCACTAATTATCACAACCCTGATTGAATCTGTAACACGGCTCGGGTATGGCTTCCTCCCGATCACGATCGGGTTCAGTCAAGCTCGAGTGAGGTAGCACCGAATCATGGAGAGATAGGCAAAAGTGCTCATTTCAGCCCCAATCTTGCCGGACCGAAGCCTGCCGCTCTCAGTGCCCCAACGTGCAATTCCCGCAGACCCTGAATGGAGATATCCATGCCAGGCCGTTCTGACGAATTGCGCACGTTGACCATGAAATCAGAAACCTACATCTCCAAGGATTGATACTTCATCCTCTGAATTTCCCCCTGGGTATCTCCTTTATGAAGGTGTTAGGGGATAATCCCCCTCTCAACAAGAGACCTTAAAGGCCGTTCTTGCAGGGGTGGAACATGTATCTGAGCAGAGAACAAGAGCTATTGGCTAAAGGAGAGCATGGGTCTGCCTTTGAGTGGGCCATGAAGGAACTTGTCCGATTGGGCGACCTGGCAGGCTCTGATAGGCTGATAAAGGTAAGTTCCGTGCACATCCCTGATTGGTGCGAAAAGCGGTCCTCGGAAGCCTGGCAATGGCTAGATGCGATCACTGGCAAGGCCCAGATACCCATAACCGCCAACCCGCAGGGGATTGCTGACCCATCTTCGACGGGCCGGGAGCGGATATTGGAGAGACTTCATCCATCCCACGCCTATACCTGCAGTTGCACCCCCTATCTGTTCGGGAACCATCCCGTCAAGGGAGAGGTGGTGGCATGGGGCGGTCGGGCCGCTTCGGCCTTCGCAAATTCGGTCCTTGGCGCACGCAGCGAGATAGAGAGCTTTGAGTCGGCCGTTTCCTCAGCGATCACCGGATTAACACCGGAAAGAGGCCTGCATTTGGAAGAGAACCGTCAGGCGACGGTATCGGTGCTTATCAAGGGTGAGCTATCCGTGGATCGTCTCGCCATGGGCTGGAAGCTTTCCCGAATGCTATCTGACGAGATTCCATTGATATGCGGCATCCGTCCCAACTACGATGAGGCAAAGAAGCTGGCATCATCTATCAATGCCTCAGGAAAAGTTCCTTTGTTCTACATGCAAAAGGACCTCGCTCCCCCCTCCCACCTGGAGGTCATAGAACTGGACGGCCGGGATCTGATGGATGAAAGTGAACCGAATTTTACTCCAGACCTCTCCATCATCGGATGTCCCCACCTATCGGAACAGGAGATAAACAAATGGTCAGGTCGTCTGGGAGGAAGACATCGTCTGCATATCGAGACCTGGTTCTTTACCTCACAGCTATGCAAGGACAAATCGCTTGACTCTTTGGAATCGCACTCCCATCTCGGGAAAGTTTTCACGAACCGCTGTCCCCTGGGAATGTGTGACCGGCTAATAGGCAGAAAAATTGCCTGCGACAGCCCGGTAATGGCCGATCAACTTAGGGAGAGGGGATTAGATGCCCGGTATGTGCCAGACCTGCAGATGCTATCTATGATGTGCTCCTCAACCTAGGAATTATTTCGAGAGGCACAAAATGAGAACAGGTTTCTTTAGTAAAGGCAGAGAATATGAGGGCGCTTGCCCATTTTCTCAGATGATAAGACCTCATTTTGCAGTAACTGGCCAGCTGTCTGATCATACCCGATCGGTCCGTTTATGTTATGCTCGGTCGGACTTTCCCGAGCATCGAGTCGGGTATTTCTATCAAACTGGTCCTACGAGGTAACTCATTTTCCTGTTACCTCAACCTCAGGGCTTCCGGCGATCTCACTTCCGTGCCCCTGCAAGATCGTATGATTTCCGTTATCATCGACGTTGTCGAGGACCGATCGGGCATTGGAGTATGCTCCGCCGTGCTGGCTGACATTTCTTCCGATCTCTGCCAATGCACAGATCACTGTCGACTCGATGAAAGGATGACCCATCAATGTCAGCATATCGAGCCCACGATGCCATTTAAGCGGGTTTTGAACTCTATAGTCGATTATTTCGTTAATAATCGGTATATACTCCAAGCTCCTCGAATCGCTCCATGGCAGCGACAGAAAATAACACCAATTTGCTAGAGCGCCCACACACCATGCAAGTGCTGCTTCACATGAGGAAGCACAGGACCATGCCGTTGATGGAACTGCCATGGAGCATCAAAGTTGACCGGTCTGACCTGGAACGGAGGATACATGAAATGGCCGTCGCCGGAATGATCAGAATGCATGAGAACGCAAAGAAAATGCTGAATGTCTCATTGACGCCCTTCGGCCGCGATGTCGCCAATCGATATGCGTTCATGGCGAAATGACCTGTCTGGACCGAGCACGTTAAGAAATGTATTCCTGGCGACCATGTTATTTGGTAAGTGGTCGACCAGTTCTCTTCTCTCCTTTCCTGAACCTGGTAAAAACGTTCCTCAAGCCTTGGGAATGAAGGACGCCCTTCCAGCGAGGATATGGGCATCTCTGCCGATCAAGAAGTGCCCTTGCTCTCCACGGCGGCAGCCAATGTGGACTCATCGATCAGATTAGGTCCTCGGAATGAGCCATTCAGATCGTTTAGCAGAGAAGCGATCGGGATGAATTGCGCAGCCTGCTCCCAAGATTCCCTTGGATATCGTTCATTTTCGCCTTTATCTCGATGCCCGAAAGACCCGCTACGTTACCTTCGATAGAGATATGCCTAGTTCCCTCGCTTCCCTGGCAATAAAAGTGGGAACAAACCAAGTTCCAAAATGCCCGGTTTCCTTTCCGCTCAGCGTCATTTCGATCTCCTTTGCTGGAGCCGAGCTCACATTGGTCACGATCGGCCTTACGGCAAAATGATTCCTTCTGTTTATTCGTTGAAAACTGAAGAAGACCGCCGGCTGCCTTTCTGCTTGAAACTTGATCCGGTCGAACTCGAGTGATAGCTTCTGGAATTCAGCCAGTTTCCTGGTTTGAATCGCATAATATCCAGTGACGACCACGAGTGCGATAGTGAACCAGCTGGGACCCATGATGAAAGGTCATCGGCCATGGTTCCGATAGCGATTCTGTTCTCCTTATTGATTTTGCACACCTGATTTCCTGTAAGCGTGAATGTCCGTCCCCGCTGAACCATGGGGACTGCTTGGAAATAGTTTGAACCACTTCCGAGCCGCTTCCATTCCGCAATGTGCACGGTTTTAGAATTCTTGACTGAGAACGCTAAGATATGTTGCACAGCCTATTCTTACCGCTGTCGAACGACATCATCCAAGAGCGTACTAAAATATTAATAGAGCTGGCATTAAATTAGACATCGTTCAGGCATCCAGGGGTTTTATTCATGGTAATCGAATTAGGCATATTGACGCTGTTGCTGTTCGCCGTGCTGATTGTGGTTGGGCTGGTCATATTAGTCTTCGTTGTCGGGACACTGATAGCCTTCCTGCCCGCAACTCTGATCGCCATTGTGGTGCTGCTCATAACAGGAAGTTTGTTCGAGGCGGGCCTGGCCTTCCTGATCATTGCGGCCCTGATGATATTGTTCCGGCGAACATAGGACCGATCGATGGATTGAACGTCTCCCGTCCGGGCGGAGGTCGTGATCGGTCATTTGAACGATCATGAAATAAGAACCACGGTCTCGATCCGACGAGACCGGCAGCACTAAAAAATGTTTTTCCGATCCCGATCAATGCATCAAAGATCAGGATCGTTCTTTGACGTCACGGAGCCTTGCGCTTGGGCATGTCCTTTTCTGGGCTCTTGTTGCCCATGGCCTCCCTCTCGGGGTCGTATACCTCTTCCTTTCCTTCCTTTGGAACATCTGGCACGTTAGACTTCCTTTCCTCATTGATCTGCTTCTCTTTCCTCTCATCGACGCCTGTGCCACCGCGCATGTCCTCCTTGAAGGATGGGCTCTTCGGAGCGTCTTCAGAGGGCTTTCCGGTCCTCGGGGTCTCCGGCATGTCAGATCCCTGCTTCCACTCGGATGATGATGTAGGCTCATTTCTGCTCTCTGCCGGCCTGTTCTTCCAGTCTCCTTCCTTGGTGGACTGCTCCTTCTTCTCATCCCAGGCAGACTCCTTTCCAACGTCCCTCTCAAAGGCCTTTCCCTGCTGGAGGTCTTTCTGGGGGTCTCCATGCCCTCCTTCATTCCCTGGGACATGTTGCCCTTCTTCTCCTCATAGAGCTGCTTGGTTCTGGCCTCATCGCCTTTAAGGCCTTGCCGCTCCTCCTCCATGAAGCCCGACTCCTTCCTGGCCATTCCGGGCTCGGACTCCATAGACTTGTCCTTCATTTCCTTTCCCTTCTCTTCTAATTTCTTTCTGTCAAGCATCTTGGTTTCTGGCATATCATTCACCTCGAAGCCAAGTATCGCTGGCTTCATGACTCCCTTCTCAGCAGGAGATATATGTCATGGAGCATTCGAAAAATTCAGATTACAGGAATATGTCGTTATTGAAGGATACTGGACGATAACAATTTTTTTACTTTTTCGTGTGTTTCGGGAGCGATCAAGCGACTTATGCGGTGCTGAGAAATCGTCTAGACCACAAGCCATTCCCCCAAGATTCGATCTAGGACGAGCATTCCGATCGAGCGTCAACGCCTAACGGGCGCCGATGCCGGGCAGCCGATTTCTACTAGAAATAGTGCGGTTGGATGCCTTGAAATTATCCCGAACCAAGAACATCGTCGCCATCAAGCCTCAACATTCCGCTTACGTGACATTCCAAAAGAAAAAAAAGGGGGGTTAGGCGATTTCTATCCATCACTCCAAGATCGGGAATCTTTTCACCAGACCGGTCCTGGCCCACCAATCCCCTAGGCCAATATGTGGCCTGCCTTGATCAAATACAGCCCCCAGAGCACGAAGATGTAGATGATGTGCTCATCGATTATCGGATTATCGACTGGAGGTACATGGCTCGACCAGAGCAGAAGGAGGAATAGGGTCTCTTCATACGCCGCTATTCTCATTCCGATTCCGAGAATAAGCGCTACTCCGAGGGCCAGGAGAGCCAGCATGAACAGCCAATCGATAACTCCGTTGCCCGAGATGCTATTGTAGAACCCTTGGAAGATACCGCCGGCCGCGAACTTCAGGTAACCGGCCGTGGGTGAACCACCATTGATCCATGCGCTGTTGGAGGGCGTTGAATAACCAAGCCCGAACAGTTTGTCCAGGAAGCCCCATAGGAACAACCAGCCCATGAGTATCCTGAGCGGTCCCCAAACGAAGTCTGTCTTTGCCATGCCTTTCAGATCAATTGTTGCCATGATAGATTCAATTTAGCTGTCGTTATATTATTCTATTGATTTTTTGTTTCTTGATCCTTCAGGTCATATCGCCATTCCACCCGACCGGATCCGAGGTTCTCGTACCACCATTGGCCGCCTCGGCGACCGGGCTTCTCCCGGGCCTGCCACATCACAGTTTGAAGCCTCCATTTTACGAACCTTCGTCAATGAGCATCCGATTTCTGTCGATTCGTCCCGAAACGGTCTTATCTTTCTTGCTACGATGACACCTAGCTTGCCCGCCGGCTAGTCCCCGACTTCCTCCTCAGAAATTTGTGATTGGTTCGGCGGCGAGCCCCGATCTGTAAGACAGGATAGAACACTGCATCTTTCTGGTGAACAATATTGTTTTGATTGACCGACGCTGGCTCACTTGGGAAGATATTCGCAAGCGATCCTGTCTCAGCCACTTTGAACCTGCGAAGGAGCTATTCTCAGCTGCTCTGGTTAGACTTCACGCTTCAGATCGCTTTACAAGCCTCGATCCATCTATTATCTCCATCTTCAGAAGGTTGGTCGTCACACGATGCCTGTGTCGACTCCTCCCAGTCATTATGAGGGAGCGGGAGTTATGCCTGTCGTCAGGCTATCGTGAAGATGGGGAGTGAAAGTGCCCATTTGATAATCGGGTCGGAAGGATGTTATCCCGATCATTCCCATAAGCACCTGCCCGGTCGGCCGCGAGATGATCTCCTGAGGACTACTCGTGACTTACTGCAACAGCCGGCCGGGCACAATCAATAGAACTGGACGATGTGTTTTAGGTCCCTCAGAATGCATGCATTTTTCGAGAGGAATGCTATTATTAACATTCCATATTACAAATATTACTAGTCTTCAAATAACCCTCAAAATGGTGTTTTTTGATAACCAGGGACTTTTTAATAAATATCGAACCCGCCTTTGAAAGCCGTTCATAATGATATCGCCCGAAATTCATGTAGCAATACGAGACGATGCCGTAGCGTAGATGAGAAAGGCAA
>CAWDCQ010000060.1:0-15660 GCA_963800775.1 uncultured Methanomassiliicoccales archaeon
GGATGCACATCGATTGCGCCTTCCCCTGGCTTCCGAACCCGATCACGGCCACTTTCTTTCCCTTGAGGACCTTGAGGTCCGCGTCAGAATCATGATAGATCTTTGCCATTTTATTTCACCCGTTGCATTTTTCTGATTTTATTCCAGATGTCCAGTCAAATATAAACAATGTGTTGCCTCATTTTCAGGCTGGGAAAACACCTGGCGATTCTATCTTCACCGGCTTCTGCGGATGGCACTCCTTCCCCCAGTTGCACCGGCCCATGATGACATCCTTGGACGGTTTTCCCCCTGGCTGCATCGGCAGCACGTCCTCTTCCGGGTCCACATGGATGTCGATGAGGATCGGGACGTCCGATCTCAAGCCGTTCTGGAATGCCTCCCTGATCTCCGACGGCCGCTCTATCTTGATGCCGCCGGCACCGAACGCCTTGGCCAGCGCTACGAAGTCGGGATTGAGATGGAGGTCCGTTCCGGAGTAACGCTTCTCGTTGAACAGCTTCTGCCACTGCTTGACCATTCCCAGCCAGCCGTTGTTCAGCAGGCAGATCATGACCGGCAGGTCCTCGTTCATGGCGGTGGCGAACTCGTGGAAGTTCATCTGGATACTTCCGTCACCGGCGATGTTGACCACCTGGTTCTCCCGGTGCGCGTACTTCACCCCGAGGGAGGCGGGGAACCCGAAGCCCATCGTCCCGAAGCCGCCGCTGGTGATGAAATGATGCGCATGCTTGATCTTCAGCAGATGGGCCGCCCACATCTGGTTCTGGCCCACCTCGGTGGTGACATAGGCGTGCTCATCCAGCGCCCTTCCCAGTTCGAACATGACCTTCTGGGGCTTGATCGGGGTCTCGCTGATGTCGTTGTTGCATTCGCACAGCTCGTGCAGCTGCTTCATCCGCAGGGACCAGGCGCTCTCCCCCTTGGCCCGGCCCAGGCCCTTTATCATCTGTTGCAGCCCTTTCTTGGCATCGCCCACCAGCCTGACCTTCGTGTGGCTGTTCTTGCCCGCCTCCATGGGGTCGATGTCCAGATGGATTATCTTGACGGCTTCGGGCAGTTCCGACGGCAGACCGGACGACCGGTCGGAGAACCGGGTGCCGATCGCCACCATGACGTCGCATTCCAGGAACGCTTTGCGGGCGATCTCCCTTCCATGCATCCCGATCATGCCCATGCACAGCGGGTGCATCTCCGGGATGATGCCCTTACCCATCATGGTCGTGGCCACCGGGGCCATGAGCATCTCGGCCAGCTTCATGACCTCCTGATTGGCGTTGGCCCACATGGCGCCACCTCCGACCAGCAGCATAGGCCTTTCCGCATCCTTCAGGAGCTTGATCGCTTCCAGCATCCCGGACAGGTCCTCGAAAGGTGCGGGGACCGGGAACTCCTCTTCCATGGCCGCCTCGGAGATCTGCGACTTCATGATGTCCGAGGGGAGGTCGATGTGGACCGGACCCATGCGGCCGTTGAGGGCGATGCCCCACCCTCTCTTGACCGCCTCCGGGATCTGTTTCACGTCCAGCAGCCGGAAGTTGTGCTTGGTGATGGGCATCATCAGCGAGAACACGTCCGCCTCCTGGAAGGCGTTGTTCCCGATCATGCCCGTGGGAACCTGTCCGGTGAGAACTATCATGGGTGAGGAGTCGGCGTAGGCAGTGGCCACGCCGGTAACCAGGTTGGTGGCCCCGGGACCTGAGGTGGCCAGGCAGACGCCCGGCCTGCCGGTGGCCCTTGCATATCCATCTGCCATATGGGCGGCGCACTGCTCGTGCCGCACCAGAACGTGGTGTATGCTAGAGTCGATCAGGTCGTCGTAGATGGTCAACGCCTGCCCTCCAGGATAACCGAACATCACGTCCACGCCCTGCCTTTCGAGCAACGTCAAGACCGCTTTGGAGCCTTTCATAAACTAATCCCTCATAATCCAGCAATCATCGAGGCCATCCCCTTGAAAAAGGATGCCTCGTTTAAATGACAGTCATCACTACGCTTACACGCAAAATCAAGACGCCAGTCTCGCACGTGATGCCTGACACAGTTTATCATGATAGGAGAAAACATATATAACATTTCTTGAAAAGAAAATAAGGAGGGTCCTGGAACTCCTCCTTCCGCACCATCCAGGCGGAAATTATGCGTCATGATGGGAACACTCTCGGGGCATCGATCGGTATCGTCGGCCGGTCGGAGCATTCCTTGGCCCAATTGCACCTGCCCTTGATGACATCGCGGCAGCCCATCCCGCCGGGCTGCATCGGCAGCACGTCCTCCTCCGGGTCGGTGTGGATGTCGATGATTATCGGCACGTCCGAGCTCAGCCCCCTCCTGAACGCTTCCGCCAGCTCCGAGGGCCGTTCCACTCTGATGCCGTCCGCGCCATACGCCTTGGCCAAGGCCACGAAGTCCGGGTTCAGGCCCATGTCTGTTCCTGAGTATCGTTTGTCGTTCAGCAGCTTCTGCCACTGCTTGACCATTCCCAGCCAGCCGTTGTTCAGCAGGCAGATCATGACCGGCAGATCCTCGTTCATCGCTGTGGCCAGTTCGTGGAAGTTCATCTGCAGGCTGCCGTCGCCGGCGATGTTGACCACCTGTTCCTCGGGGAAGGCGTATTTGACGCCCAGCGAGGCCGGGAGGCCGAATCCCATAGTGCCGAACCCTCCCGAGCTTATGAAATGGCGCGGATGCTTGATCTTCAAGAAATGGGCCGCCCACATCTGGTTCTGGCCCACCTCGGTGGCGATGTAGGCGTTCTCGCTGAGGGCTCGGGCCAGCTCGAACATGACCTTCTGCGGCCGGACCGGGGTCTCGCCCATGTCCAGGTTGCACTCGCACTGCTCGTGCAGCTGCTTCATCCGCAGGGACCAGGCGCTCTCCCCCTTGGCCCGGCCCAGGCCCTTTATCATCTGTTGCAGCCCTTTCTTGGCATCGCCCACCAGCCTGACCTTGGTCCGGGTGTTCTTGCCGGCCTCCATCGGGTCCACGTCCAGGTGGATGATCTTGACCGATTCGGGAAGGTCCGAGGAAGAGCCGGAGGAACGGTCCGAGAACCTCGCCCCGATGGCGAACATGACGTCGCATTCCAGGAACGCTTTGCGGGCGATCTCCCTTCCATGCATCCCGATCATGCCCATGCACAGCGGGTGCATCTCCGGGATGATGCCCTTACCCATCATGGTCGTGGCCACTGGTGCTATGAGCATCTCCGCCAGCTTGGTAACCTCGGGACCGGCGTTGGCCCACATGGCGCCGCCGCCGACCAGCAGCATCGGTCTTTCCGCCGTTCTCAGAAGCTTGACCGCCTCCAGCATTCCGGACAGGTCCTCGAACGGCTCGGGGACGGAGAATTCCTCCTCCAGTGACCTCTCCTCGACATTCCCTTTCATCACGTCTGAAGGTATATCGATGTGGACCGGCCCCTTCCTTCCGTTCATGGCGATGCTGAACCCACGTTTGACCGCTTCAGTTATCTGGGAGGCGTCCAGGACCCGGAAGTTGTGCTTGCTAATGGGCATCATCAGCGAGAACACGTCCGCCTCCTGGAAGGCGTTGTTCCCGATCATGCCGGTCGGGACCTGTCCCGTGATGACGATCATGGGCGAAGAATCGGCATAGGCGGTTGCCACCCCGGTCACCAGATTTGTTGCACCTGGCCCTGATGTGGCCATGCACACCCCAGGCCTGCCTGTGGCCCTTGCGTATCCATCCGCCATGTGAGCGGCCCCCTGCTCGTGGCGTACCAGGACATGGTGTATGCTTGAGTCGATCAGGTCATCGTATATGGGAATAGTCTGCGCCCCGGGATAACCGAACATCACGCCACCCCTTGCCTTTCGAGCAACGTCAACACCGCTTTGGAGCCTTTCATGGATTAACCTCAGATCTTTTTGAAATGGTTGGAAACACCTTTCGAAAAAAGGAGCCTTACTCACAATACGAGCAACACTGCGTCTACACGCAAAAGCAGGACGGCGTTTTGACATGTGGCGCTCGACACGAAGGGTTACAGGTCTTGGAGGATATATTAACATTTCTTGATAATCATAATGACCGACGATGGATCATAAGGAACTGCCCAGACATGATCCGGGCCCGGAGAAGCAATCGATTAATATCGCATGCCCATTCGAGTCACCGTTGGCGCATAATAACTCAGCGGATGAGATCATAATAGTGGATTACGATGCCTTCTGGCAGCTGCAGTTCGTCCAAGAGGCCGAGAAGATAAAGAAGGCCCTGAACGCTCCGACATTGATAGTGGAGCACATCGGTAGCACGGCCGTACCGGGCCTCTGCGCCAAACCCATCATCGATATCCTGGTCACGGTCGATGCCCTGAAGGATGAGAAGATCATCGCCGGGCTCGGCACACTCGGTTATGTTTTGGAACCGGAAGCAGGAGAACAGGACGGTTGTTCTTCAGTAAAGTAACGGTCAGGACGTACCACGTCCATGTAGTGGAGAAAAACAGCTGGGCGTTCCGGCGTCACATCCTGTTCCGCGATCACCTGATCTCAAATCCCTCGGTCTGCTCCGAGTACGCATTGCTCAAAAGGGAAAGCGCCAAGAGATTCCGATCGGACCGAAAGGGCTATACAAGATCGAAGACCGAGTTCATCGAATCGGCGTTGAGAAGGGCAGCAAAGGAAAAAATGTTTACACTGGACCAGGACATCTGATCTCCAGATATACCCTATTTCCATCATCGGACAGATATGCCCTGGACCCTCAACATCGAGGAGACACTTTTCATACATTGGGTCAATAATAATATTCACAACATTATATAATTGATTGACATGAGAAAAAATATATGTTGCATGAGGTGCTTGATTCGGTCGGGCACCGACATAGCGGTGTTTTGGAGGTTCTGAAATGGCAACCATGAAAGAACAGGTATTGGACACGATTGCAGCTTTGATGACCGCGCCTTTGGCTGATCGCCGGCATGGCATGGAACACTGCCATTGCAGATGCAGTGAAACAGTACTTCGCCAGTCCGGGGGATCAGTTAATTGGGGAGTTTGTTTACGCAATACTCGTGACCATCCTGGCCGTCATTGCGATCATATTGATTGCTCGGTCGATAATTGAAGAGCAGAAATCCGCAGAACACGGACAAGGACAAGAAGTGACAAGTGTCCAGGCGACAACTCGACATTCCTTTTCCTTTCTTTTTTATTTTTCATTACGTTCATTCATGACATCCATCCGCGAGGATCCCACCTGGTTCCGGCCCTGACCACCGCAAATGAAAAATCCATCCTATGCGTGCGTTGCCTTGGTGTTTGAATGATTTACCTTTCAATCGTGACCATTGTCATAGGCGCAGTCCTGGTTTTCCTGGGAGCGGCCACCCGCCGGGGCTCGGAGATGCTGATCAAGTTCAACAAGGATAAGATCGCTGACCTGGAAACGGCCCATCGTTTTGTGGGCAACAATGTAATTGTCCTAGGCTTCATCGGCCTCATTGCCGGCGGAGCGACCCTGACCGGGGGGGAAGATAACATATTGTTGTTCCTGGCATACCTGGTCTTCATCGTAGCGTTCATCGCGCTCCTTAAGGTCGGACTGAAGACCTTTGAGACGAAGCAATGAGTGTCACCGCAAGGGTGATAAAATAAGACTGGGATGGGGTAGGAAGGTGCTCGCATGAAAGTCAAGGTCGGTGTCAACGGATACGGTACGATCGGTAAGAGGGTGGCCTGGGCGGTCTCCAAGCAGGACGACATGGAGGTCGTGGGGGTCACCAAGACCCGGCCCAGCTTTGAGGCTAACATCGCCGTCAGGGAAGGTCATCCGTTATACGCCGCAGGCCAAGCGGATATCGCGGCCTTCGAGAAGGAAGGCTATAAGGTCAACGGCACTCTCGATGATCTGATCAAGAAAGTCGACATCATGGTCGACACCACTCCTGGCGGAGTAGGGAGGAATACAAGAAGAGATACGAGGCGGCCGGGATCAGGGCCATCTTCCAGGGGGGCGAGGAGCACGGCCTGGCCGGCATATCGTTCAACGCCTTTGCCAATTACCATGAGGCATGGGGGGCCAAGTTCGCACGGGTGGTTTCCTGCAACACCACCGGCCTGGTCCGCACCCTTTGCCCGATCGATCGGGCATTCGGTGTGGAGCGCGTGACCGCCTCCCTGATCCGGCGGGGGGCCGACCCAGGGGACAAGAAGGGGGCCATGCTCAATTCCATCGAGCCATCGCTGAAGTTGCCCACGCATCACGGCCCGGATGTCCAGACGATCATGCCGTGGATCAAGATCACCACCATGGCAGTGGTCACGCCCACCACCCTGATGCATGTTCACTGCATCGCCGCCGAGCTCAAGAAGAAGGCCACGGAATCTGAGGTGCTGGACGTGCTCAACCTCGCCCCCCGGGTGAAACTGGTATCGGGCAAGGAGGGGATCAAGTCCACCGGACAGGTCATGGAACTGGCCAAGGACCTGGGAAGGCCCCGCGGCGATTTCAACGAGATCGCGGTGTGGAAGGACGGGGTCAAGATGGTCGACAACACCCTGTACTACTATCAGGCAGTGCACCAGGAGAGCGATGTGGTGCCGGAGAACGTAGATTGCATACGGGCCATGATGAAGCTGAGAACGACCCGATGCACTCCATCCACAAGACCGACAAGGCCATCGGCATCAGCAAGTGAAGTGCCCGGCGATCAGCCGGGCCGGCGGTACTTGCCCGCCGGTATCGTTATCTCGAACCGGGCCCCCCGGCCCGGCTCCCCATTCTCAATGATCGACAGGCCGGTTATTCCCAGGACCTCCCTGGCCATGTACAGCCCATATCCGGTATTGATGCCGTATCCGCGTTTGAAGATGATCTCCTTCTCCTCCGGTTTGACCCCCTTGCCGTCATCCTGGAAGATCAGCTTCATGTGCCGCTCGACGAGCTGATTGCTGACCGTGACCTTCGTTACCCGTTCCCCATGCCTCATCGAGTTCTCCAAGATGTTGTAGAACACCCGTTCGATCATGGGATCGGCATAGACCTCGAACACTTCGGCCGCGATGTCAACGTTGACGTCCCTTCTCGGCAGCGATCCCAAGGTCGTGCGTATTGTCTTTCCCACATCGATCCATTCGGGATGCTTCGATCCGATCTCCTGATAGAGCTTGGTGAACTCGACCTGCTTACGGATGATATCGCTGGAAGCTCTTGCCTTCTTGATGTAGCGGAGAACGACCTCGTCGCTGATCTTCGCTTCGGCGAGCTCGAGGTATCCGAACAGTCCGGTCAGGGAGTTGAGCACATCGTGCCTGGTGGCCGAACCGAGTATGTTCAGCTTTTTGTTGGCCAGTTCCAGGGCGGCTTCGGATTCCTGATGTTCGGTGATATCCGAGGAATGCACCACCACCCTGTTTCTTCCTTGGGCATCCACGACCAGATTGCCCTGGCACTCCAGCCATCTCCAGTTCCCCTCGGAGTGCCGGATGCGGAAGATCGTCGTCTTGGCCACGCCGCCGGAGAACAGCCGACTCAAGGCTTCGTCCAAGGCCGGAAAGTCCTCAGAGTGGACGTAATCCTGGATCTTTTTGCCGACCAATGTCTCTGGATCGAATCCAAGGGCGCTCTTGATGGTATGATTGGCAAAGATCACCCGCATGTCCGGGTCTATGATCGTGATAAGGTCCGGGGAGGCGTCCACCAGGGCCTTGAAGTAACTTTCATCTTTACAGAAGTCTGTATCTGAGCCCAAACTCGGTCCCTCCTGTGAATAATCATGACCATTCCTCTTCTAATAACATCCGAATCAATTTCGAATACTGAAATGAAAAGGCGTCATGCCGGTCGATGAGGGGATCGGCCGCTCGGGTCAGGCCGTCATCTTCCGATCGCCGAGCTCCGCCCTGGTCCCTCCCCGTTTCGGCACTAACTACCTGGACCGCCTGGCCATTTCATGGCGGACGTTCTTTCGGGTATACATCAAGGACCGCACATCTCGAAAGAATAATCTAGGACAAGGTGATTTCTATCGTTTAATCGGCGCAGGGGTTGGCCACGCTCGGGCCCCATCTCCTGTTTGGGGTATTTCCGATGAAAGAATTCAACACTCTCGACGATTTCAATTTCAAGGACAAGACTGTCATACTCAGGGTCGACATCAACTGCCCTCTGAACAAAGAGGACATGACCCTTGAGGACGATAACCGCATCGTTCAGGTACTGCCGACGATACGGGAGCTCCTGGAGAAGAGGGCGAAGGTAGTAATCATAGCGCATCAGGGGCGCCCGGGGGACTGGGATTATTGTCCTTTGGACCAGCATGCGAGAGCCTTGAGCGAGCACCTCGGCATGGATGTGGCATACGTCGACGACCTGTACGGCGAACAGGCGAAGAAGGCCATCAGATCGATGGCGGCCGGAAGCGGCATTGTGCTCAAGAACGTCCGTGACATGGAGTGCGAGCAGGAGAAGAGGGCCATGGAGGACCATGCCCGGTCCGACCTGGTGCAGAACCTCGCACCGCTCGCCGACTATTACGTTTCCGACGCTTTCGGTGCCGCGCACCGGGCGCACTGCTCCCTGATCGGATTCCAGGCGGTCCTGCCATCCGCCGCCGGAAGACTGCTGGAGAAGGAGCTGACCGCGCTGGGCGAGGTATTTGACCAGCCGAAGCGGCCATGCGTCTTCGTTCTGGGCGGTTCCAAGTTCACCGATTCCATCAAGGTCATAGACCGGGTGCTGAACAAGAACATAGCTGACTGGGTAATACTGGTCGGTCTGTCCGCCAACGCCCTCCTGAAGGCCAGGGGCGTGGACCTAGGCCAGGCGAGCGAGGACATCCTGATGAAGGAGTTCACCGAGGAGAATCTGGAAGCGGCCCGGAACCTCCTGCACGAGAAGGGGAACAAGATCCTGCTCCCGCACGATGTGGCGGTAGACTTCAACGGAAAGAGGCAGGAGATCAAGGTGGGCGACCTTCCGTCCGAATATCCGATCATGGACGTGGGTTCGCATTCCACGGCCAAGTTCGCCAAGGTGGTGCACGGCGCCGGCACGGTATTCATGTCCGGTCCGGCCGGGGTCTTCGAACGGGAAGAATTCTCCCTTTCGACCAAGGAGCTCATGAACGCCGCCGTTTCCGGACATGCGTTCACGGTCATCGGCGGAGGGCACACGGTCAGCGCCGCGGAGAAGTTCGGCCTGTTCGACCGCTTCTCCTACGTCAGTACCGGCGGCGGGGCGTTGGAGACCTATCTGTTGGGAAAGCCGATGCCCGTGGTGGAGGCGCTCAAGGCCGCCTATGATCGGGAACAGTCAAAATGTCAGCTCCATTGATAGGGCGTCCGCCACTGGCCCGCTGACGTATTCCTTTTCCACCGGCCTCTCGAAAAATCAGGCCATCGGTCCAGGAACGATCGGGAAAATAAGGTGGGGTTTCCCCACCGTTTGGCCTCAGAGGACCTTTCTCATCCGTTCCAGGGCCTCTACGATGCGCTCCGCCGGCTGGGTCGTCGCCATGCGGATGTATCCCTCGCCGCCTTCGCCGAAGCCCACTCCCGGGGTGACCACGACGCCCACGCTAAGCATCTTCTCGGCGAACTTCATCGAACTGCCCTCGATCTTGAGCCACAGGTAGAACGTTCCCAGGGGCGGATCGACCTTGAACCCGAGCTTCCTGAGCCCGGATACCAGGACATCCCGGCGATGCTGGTAGACCTGGATGTTCTTCTTCACGCACTCCGGCTTCTCCTTCGTCTCGTACATGTTCAGGGCCATGACCATGGCCTTCTGGATGAACTTCGGGGCACCGGAGTCGATCTGGGACTTGGTCTTCTTCAGCCCGGCGATCAGGTTCGCGTCGCCGACCGCGTAGCCGATGCGGTAGCCCGTCATGTTGAACGTCTTGGACAATGAACCGAACTCTATGGCCTCGTTGCTCTTGCAGCACTCCATGACGCTGGGTGCCTCATATCCGTCGAAGGTCATCTCGGAGTAGGCGTTGTCATAGCAGAAGATGGTGTCCGTCTCCAGGGCCCACATGGCCGCCTTCCGCAGGAACTCCTTCCCGCAGGTAGCTCCGGTCGGGTTGTTCGGATAGTTCAGGTAGAGCATCCGGGCGTCGGACGGCAAACGGTCCAGGTCGGGCAGGAACTTGTTCTCCGCCCGCAGCGGGAACCGGACCGGGACAGCGTCGCACAACGTCGCCGCACCCTGGGCATAGACCGGATAGGCCACGTCTGGGCAGAGCACCTTCTCTCCCGGGTTGACAAATGCCCGGCAGATATTGGCCAGGCCTTCCTTCGAACCGATGAGTATGGCCACCTGTCCGTTGGGGTCCAGGCGGACCCCGAACCGCCTCTCGTACCAGTCGGCCACGGCCTGGCGGGCGTCCAGCTCTCCGCTGCTCGATGGATAGCGGTGGTTCTCGGGATCGTCCAGCTGTTTCTTGATCTCCTCGATGATGGGGGAAGGGGTCGGCAGGTCGGGATCGCCGATGCCGAAGTCTATGATGTCCAGTCCCTCGTTCCTCTTGATCCTTACCTTATCCTCGATCTCCGCGAACAGATAGGGCGGCAACTTCTTCAATCTGGTAGCTTGTTCGAATGGCATTTCCCACACTACTCCATTTCTCCCTGGAACACTCTGGCGGCAGGGCCCCTCATGGTGACCGAGCCAAGGTCCCGGGCGACTGCGATCCACAGGCTGCCCCCGGGCAGCCGGACCTCGATCTCCTGCTCATAGGGGGCCAGTCCCTGGAGGGCGGCGGCGACCGCGGTCGCGCATGCCCCCGTCCCGCAGGCCATGGTCCAGCCTGCACCCCTTTCGAGCACTTTGACCGTCAGAACCCCATTCGACGATTTAACGAATTCGACGTTCGTCCTCTTGGGGAATGCGGCGTCGAACTGGATTAGCGGGGCCAGCCTTTCCTGCTCCGCCTCGGTGAAATCCTGGAAGGTGATGAAATGGGGATTACCCATGGAGACCGCGGTGCCGCGGACCTTCGTCCCTCCCACTTCCAGGACCGAATCGATGAACTTCCCCGGGCAGGTCATCGGGACCTTGGCACATTCGAGGACCGCCGCCCCCATGCCCACCTTGACGTCGGTGACCTGGCCTTCGGTGATCGTGCATTCGATGGTCTTGACGCCGGCCAGCGTCTCTATGGTCATGTGCCTCTTCTTGACCAGGCCGAGGTCGTACAGGTGCTTCGCCACGCAGCGGATCCCGTTGCCACACATCTCCGCCACCGAGCCGTCCGAATTGAGGATGCTCATGGTGGCATCGGCCTTCGCCGACCGCTCCAGATAGAGGATCCCATCCGCCCCTACGCCGAAGCGGCGGTCGCACACCGCGGTGACCCATGCCGGGTCCTTGTTGGCCCTCCGGCGAAATTGTCCAGAAGGACAAAATCGTTGCCAATCCCGTGGTACTTCCAGAACTTCACACCATCAGCCTCGAAGGTATCTTCTGGTGCGCGGTCAGGTCGTCCAGCGTTTGGGCCTCCCGGATCAGGTTCATCTGGCCGTCCTTGACCAGGACCTCCGCCGGAAGCGGACGCGAATTGTAGTTCGAGGCCATGGTGAACCCATAGGCGCCGGCGTCGTACACCGCGATCAGGTCGCCCATCTGGATCATGGGAAGCATCCGGTCCCGGGCGATGAAATCGCCGGACTCGCAGATCGGCCCCACTATGTCATAGTTGTGGGTCGGCCTGGCTCCGAACCTGTTGGCCACGACCACATGATGGTAGGAGCCGTAGAACGCGGGCCTTATCAGGGTGTTGAACCCGGCGTCCACCCCGGCGAACGTCTTCTCCGGATGCTCCTTGATGTCCCCGACAGTGGTGAGCAATATGCGTGGTATCGGCCACCGAGATAGCGGCCCGGTTCGATGGCCAGTTTCCTCACATAACAGTTGTTCCGGATGTAGTTCGAGACCTCTGAAGACAGGGCGTCCACGTCCATGTGGTTCTCTTCCAGGTGGTAGGGGATGCCGATGCCCCCTCCGATGTCGATGTCTCCAGTGACAGCCCCAGACGGTCCCGGATGCCGTTGGGATATCGACCAGCACCTGGGTCACTTGGAGGAACGGCGCTGTCTCCTGCACTCCGGCCCCGATATGGGCGTGGATACCGAACGGTTTGAACCCGAGCGAAAGTGCTTCCTGGTAGGTGTCCAGGATCTCGCTCCTTGGGCACCCCGAACTTGGTGGTCTTGGCCCCGGTCACTACATGCTGGTGATGCCCTGCCCCCACCCCCGGGTTCACCCGGAAGGATATGGGGTGCTGCTGTCCATGGCCGCCAGCCTTCTCAGTTGATTGATCGAGTCCACGTTGATGGGCACGCCCAGGTCGACCACCTGCTGCATCTCCTTGTCCGAGACCATAACGCCAGTGTATAGGATTCGGTCCGCGGTGAAACCGGCTTTCAGGCACAGTCTGACCTCCCCAGCGAAACCGCGTCGATGCTGGAACCTTCCTGCTGCAAATTCGCAGCAACGACAGGTTCGTGTTCGCCTTGCAGGCATAGTGGATCCGGTCGGAAGGTTCTTTTGGAATGCCGTGTTGATGCGCTGGAAGTTCCCCCTTAAAGCGTCCTCATCGGTAACATAAACCGGAGTGCCGAACTTGGCGGCTATGTCGTAGCCTTAACTCCGCCAATGATCATCTGACCCTTATCACCCTTGAAATCCCTCATCCAAATCACCCTATGTACTTTCGTGAAGCTTCCTGATAACGTCGATCCCCTTAGAGCTCGGTACGACGAAGTTGAGCGCTACGTCCGACGCTCCCTCCGATATCATCTCCACATTCGCTCCCACTTCTGCCACTACGCCGAACACCTTGGCCGCGACCCCGGTGTTCTCCAGCATGCTGTCTCCCACGGCGCAGATCAGCGCCATGTCCTCCTTGACGGTCACCAACTCGATGTCCTCTTTCAAGAGCCCACCCTCTCCATGACCTCGGCGATCGAGGAGGAGGGCAAAGCCACCGCCAACGTGGATAGTGATGTGGAAACAGCATAGGTGGAGACGCCATTGGTGTTCACCGATTCCAGTATCCTAGTCAACAGGCTCGGCTGGTACGCGATCTCCGACGAGTAGAACTTGACAACTGCCAGGTCGGTCTTCATGGCCACACTCCTAAGCAAGTTCTGCCGGTCGCCTTCATGCTGAATATCTTCGTCCCATAGACATCCGGCTTGAACGTGTTCTTGACCCAGACCGGTATGTTCTTCCGTTTTACCGGTTCGATGGTTCGGGGATGAAGGACCTTGGCCCCGAAATAGGCCAGTTCTGCTGCCTCCCCGTAGTCCATGTCATGGAGCGTTCTGGCGCTCGGGAACGATCCGGGGGTCGGCGCTCATGAATCCAGTAACATCCGTCCATATCTCCAGGACATCGGCGTCAAGCCCGTTGGCCACAACTGAACCGGAATAGTCGGAACCGCCGCGACCGAAGGTGAGCGGCCTGCCCAACCTTTCGCATCCATAGAAACCGGTAATGACAGGGACCCAGCCCTCCTCGATCATCGGGCGGACCGTCTTCTTCATGTTCTTGGCGGTGGCAGCCAGGTCGGCCGTACCATTGCCGGGCTGCCGGAGGCGACGATCCCTGCCTCTTCAGAGAATATCGGAACCGCCTCCACGTCCTTGGACCGCAGGATGTACGTTAAGGTCAGCGAGGAAAGTCGTTCACCCCATGATTGGACAGCATCCTGGACCATGATCCGGTCCTCATTCTTGTGATATATCTCGAGGAGATCATGCAGCTTTTCCAAACGGTCATCCAGCCTGAGCTGGAATGCATCCATGTTGTCTTGGTCCATCCTTCCGGTGGCGGCCTGCATGTGTTTCTCCCGAAGTTTGTCCAGGACCCTCCGCGCTTCGCTCTCGGCATCGTTCATGGCGGCGATCGATCGCGTTGGTCACCCCGGACATAGCGGAGACCACCACTGCCTTCTTTGCGCTTTCTCGCTTGATGATGTCGGATGTCCGGTCCATGGCACTCCCGAACCAACACTCGTGCCCCCGAATTTCATGATCTTAATCATATTCCCAGCACCTCGGCCATCGTGTGCACGCTGCCGTCCTTGCGGGCGTGCACCCAGCGGATGGCGTGATACATCCTTCGGCGAACGCTTCCCTGGAATGGGCCCGGTGGGTCAGCTCGATCCTTTCCCGATTACCTGCGAATATCACGGTGTGCTCTCCGACGACGTCCCCCGCCCGGACCGCATGGATTCCGATCTCCTTCCCCCGGGCGCCGACCGCGCCCTGCCTTCCATAGACATACTTGTCCACGTTCGTGGCCTGGGAGATTATATCCGCCGCCTTCATAGCTGTACCGGAGGGTGCATCCTTCTTCTTATCATGGTGCACCTCGATGATCTCCACCTCATAGCCGTCCAGCGATCTGGCCAGGACCTCGCATGCCTTCCAGAACACGTTCACCCCGACAGAGAAGTTGGGTGAATGACCACGGATATGTTCCTTTGCCTGGCCGTTTCCGAGAACTGCCTGCAGCGCGTCCGCACTGATGCCAGTGGTCCCGACCACGCAGTTCACGCCCATCGGAGGCCGCCAGCGCCAGGTTCCCCGGGGCAACGGTGGCGTTGGTGACGTCGACGAAAACGTCGGTCTCCCTGAGCGCCGCCTCCAGGCCTTCCGGGCCGACCGCCCTCAGTCCGGGGGTGATCTCCTTGCCCACGTGGCCGCCTGCGGAGGACACTATCGCACCGACCAGGCGCATTCCCGTCCTGGGACTGCACCAGCGAACACACCATGGAGCCCAGCTTGCCGGTGGCTCCCGCTACCGTCACTCGTATCATGTCCATCACCTCATACCAGCTTCAGGTCGGCCAGCGTCTTGCGCAGGATCTCCTGGTTAGCCTGTTCCATCTCGGACAGGGGCAGGCGGAATATCCCGGACGGCCGCCTCATCATCCGGACGGCGGTCTTGACCGGAATCGGATTGCTGTCAATGAACAGGTTGGTGAACAGCGGCAGGAGTTTGAAATGGATCGCCCTGGCCTCCGACCATTCTCCCGCCATCGCGTGGTGGGTCATGTTCGATACCAGGTCCGGCACGACATTCGAGGCCACCGATATCACTCCCTTGGCGCCCATGGCCATCATGGGGAAGGTGAGCGAGTCGTCACCTGAGATGACGTCGAAGCTCTTCGGTACATCCGCCAGTATCTGCATGATCTGGGACAGGTTCCCGGAGGCTTCCTTGATGCCGACGATCCCGGGGATATCCGCCAGCTTCTTCACTGTCGGCGGTGCGATATTGGACCCGGTCCGGCCCGGCACATTGTAGACCACGATCGGGATATCGACCGCCTTGGCGATGGCCTCGTAGTGCATGAATATCCCCTTCTGGGTGGGCTTGTTGTAGTAGGGGGAGATGGACAGCACCGCGTTTACTCCCAAATCCTTGGCCGCCTTGGTCAGGTGAATGGCCTCGTGGGTGGCGTTGCTCCCGGCCCGGCGATGACCTTTGCCCGTCTGACCTCGTCCACCACGATCTCGATGACCTTCACGTGCTCCTTGTGTGTCAGGGTGGCCGATTCCCCGGTCGTGCCGCAAGGGACGATGGCATCCACGCCCCCCTCTTCCTGCAGTCTCACCAATTCGCGCAAGCCTTCCTCGTCGACCTCGCCGCTGTCCTTGAACGGCGTGATGATCG
>CAWDCQ010000061.1:0-13256 GCA_963800775.1 uncultured Methanomassiliicoccales archaeon
TAACCATTTGGCCAGAGCGCTTGATTTTTGATCCTGACGACGTCCAAGGTGGTGCGCATCTGCGGCTCGGAGGCCAACACCGTACTTCCGGTAGAGAGGATCTCTTTCGAGCTTGAACGGTCTGCCCGAACGCTCAGGGACCGCGGTTTCACCGTGACGGAACGGGGCGCGATTCTGGCTGGTGTCCAAGGACGGAGTGGAGGTATCGGTCCATCGTACCGGTAGGCTGGTCATCCACCCCGCTGAGAAAGGAGAGGGCGAGGCAGATCGCGGACGAGTTCTATGCGCTGCTGGCCCGCTCTGGGTGACAGAGGATGTTTTCAATAGAGGTTAGCTCATAGGTCAGGCTCGATGAAGTTCCGCATAATCCGGATCTGCAAGTCCGAAGCGATGTCCGCTGTGCCCCAGATGCCGACACGCTTCGACCTGGAAAAGATCGGTCACATCGTTGCGGTCCAACGGCTACGAGGTCGAGGACAATATAGTGATGGTGACGGCCAGGAAGGAAGGCATGGGAGGTCACTATTTACAAGAACGGAAGATTGTTTGGTAACCCCGGCTACCGACAAAGAGGCGGTCAGGGAGTTGGCGGAAAACCTTTATTCTTATTTGGTCCAAGAATCCTGAGTTGCCTGTTGAGTTCACTCGCTGGTCTGATGGTTTGTGCTGGTGGAGCCGGTGTCCGAGTTCAGGTTCAGATCGAAACTGCTCTTTCCGCCATCTTTTATTTCCGTGGTCAGAACCATCCTGCTGTCGTTTATGACCAGAAGAGCAAGTGAGCGTTCCATGTTAGACCAATAGGTCCTGTTACGTTTGTTTGAACCAATTCCCTTCGAGCAACCCCAGTTTTTCCAGGTCCTTTATGCGCCTATAGCATTTGACGTGCGGTATCTTAAGTACATCACACAGCTCTCTCACCCCTCTTGGGTTTGTGTAAGTTAGAGCTGAGCATCTTTGCGGCGTCGGCGTCAAGCGCTAATTCCGCAAGGTCAAACCCTCAAGCCTTCGATTCCATCAAAACTATTGAACGTGCCGGATTATATATAGTGATATTCTCGCGATTCTCCCGACTGATAGTGATAATAGTCTAATTCCCGACCAGCCAGATGTCAGATTTCTGGGAATTTTTATGTCGGGAGCAGAAAACAGGTCCCTGTGCGCAAAACATACTTCTCTAAGCCCGCCATCCCAATTCTCAGGAATCAGCATTTAGGACCGATGATATATGCACATTTCTTGCATCTTTTCGTGTTAGAGGAATGCCGTGAGGAGATCGTTGTACGTTGCGGCGCTAGCTGTGCTTGTAGTCGCCCTAATGACGATTTCCCCGATATTCTATTCATCCTATGGGGATGGACTGACATCTAGCCCATCTCCAGGGAATGGCCTGGGATCTGATTCGGGATCGGTGGTCGGGAATCCGCTGTTCGCCAAATTTTCCACCAACATACAGACGAGGGCGGCACCGAGCTGCTTCACGGTGGCAGACCTGAACCACGATGGGCTTCCGGACATCGCGGTCGGATATTCCACGAACAAGAGCCTGGACATTTACTTCCAGACATCGACCGGTAATTTCACCCTGAGGAGCCCCGTCGTCACTCTGCCCTCACCGGCAACTGCCATCTCATCAATCGATATGGATGGAGACGGGCTTCCCGACCTGGTAGTTGGGTATGACAGGTATGTCGCTATCCTCGAACAAAAGGACTCTTTCTCATTGTTACCTGAACTGATCCAATCAGTGACGTACAAGGTCCACGGCCTGGTAGCAGCTGATTTTGATGGCAATGGCCGAGCCGACCTTGCGATCTTGGATACGAGAGATACCGCACCTGAGGCAGCCAGATTGGATATCTTCTATCAGGATAATCTGGGTTTCCGCAATCCGGTGTACAATCAGCCCATTTCAGGCATGCAGCGGCCAAGGTCGATTACGATGGGGGACCTGAATAACGATGGCCATCCAGACATCGTGATTGCCGATGCGGGGAGCGATGAGGTAGCCACATATGTCAACAACTACAGTTCAAGCTCTAATCCCTGGACCGCAGTCTCTCATTTATCAATCGATGATCCTGTTGGCATCGACATAGGCAAATTCGACAGTTCCAACTCCCCCATGCTCGCAGTCGCCTCCCGGGCTGACAATGACGTGGAACTGTGGAAGTTAGTCAACTCCACCAACTCCTTCTCCTTCGTCAAACCGACCACGCTCGTTAGCGGCATAAACGGTTTTGCCGACTATGATCTGAACGACGATGCATACTCTGACATCGCCATTTCCTCGAACACTACTTCCACTATCAGCATCTTTGGCTCGCCGGCGAACGTGGGCACGACCTACCCGATCACCCCGCAGGCGATATTTCCCGCCGGTGCTGGCGTCATCAAGATGATGGGGGAGGACATCAACCGCGACGGTAAAGAAGACCTCGTAGTGGGTTCGACAGGCAGCGGGAGCAACTGGCTCGATCTGCATCTATTACCGGGAAGGGACCAGCCTTTCCAATGCCAACGACAACGTTTTCACCGGCAGCCTGAACCAGACCGGCCTTGCCACGGGGGATTTCAACGGCGACGGCAAGGTCGAGGTGGCCTCCCTTGACAATACGGCGAGACACCTGGTGTTCGTCAACACCACAGAACTGATCCCTTCCTTCAAGACCTTCGGTTACAATGCCACACGCATCGTTTCCGGACACCTGGCCTCATCTGTTTCCTCGGACATCGTCATCGTACATCCAGACAACAACAAGATCAGCATCTACTTCGGCGGACCATCATTCTTCAGCACCCAGGCCCCATCCGTCGTCATCGATACCGTGCTCAATAAGCCCAGGTCGTTAGCCCTAGGGGATGTCAATGGGGATGGAAGGACCGACATCATCATCGGTTGTGATGATGGGATATTGATCCTGAACAACACCGGAACTTACCCATATTTTGCCAGCGACAAGAACATGATCATCAGCCAGCCGGGGGCCTCGTTCACTTGGGTCGGGGCGGGGGATTTCAACAACGGGACCGAAGGGGCCGGGCCCAAGCTCAACGATGTCTTCGGGGCTTATCAGAACAGCGACCGGGTCATCGTCTATTTCCAGCAGAACCAACCGATCAGGTTTGCTCAGACCAATAGCCTCACCCTCGTCCCCTCGGCCACGGGAAGCATCACCTGGGCCGGAACCGGACGAATAAATAGTGACGGCCTTTCCGATCTGGTGATAGGGCTATCGACCAACCGCTCGGTGACCTATCTCCAGAGTGATGCGTACCCTTTTGGTTTCTCCGATTCAGGCACCGCGAACAAGATCACCACTGCATCCCCGACAGGTTTCGGCCAGGCGAGTCTGGGTGACCTTAACGACGACGGAATGGATGAACTCACCGTGACCGGGTCCAAGGTGAACACCGTCACCGCGTACGCCTGGGTCCAGGGCAGATTTGTTCCATTCGCGAACATGACCAGTGGGTCAGGGAAGACCATATGCCTTGCCCAGGACGCCAATGGGGACGGCCGCCCTGACATGATCGTTTCATCGGAAATGTCAGGATCGATCTCGTTCATTTACCAAAGGGACATGGCACCATTGGCTGGGTTCTCCCAATCGCCTTCATCCCCATACGAAGGGGAGAGCACGACCTTCAACGCCTCTGCCACGACCGACGGGGTCTCGGATATGCCATCCATGAGTTATGAGTGGCTTTTTGACGGAACGGTCAGCAGGACAGGGATGGTGACCTCGTACGCATTCAAGAACAACAGTGCGTTCCAGACCCACACGGTACAGCTTACGGTAATTGACAGGAGCGGTCTGAGCAACGTGACGACGAAGACAGTAACCGTGCTGGACACATTCCCAGTCGCTAACTTCTACTTCAGTCCGTCCACGCCGCTCGAGTCCGGACCGGTGCAGTTCACCGATATTTCCACCTCCAGCACCGACTCCATCGTCCAATGGCACTGGGATTTCGGGGACGGGACCACGTCCGCAGTACGCGATCCGGTGCATACTTTCTATTTCGATCGCACGTACAGCGTCAGTCTCAGGGTGAATGAGAACGACGGCAGTTCAGACGTCTGCATTAAGAACGTCAACATTTCCTCGATACCCCCATCGGTCGGGTTCAGCACGACCGCAGCGATGGAAGGCGCTCCCGTTACGTTCACCGATAACAGTATTGACGCCAAGCACACGATCCTATGGAGGGAATGGGATTTCGGGGACGGAACAGCTAAGGTGAACACGAGCTCGATAACTACGACTCACAACTACACCTACAGCGGAACCTTCACGGTCACCCTTCGAGTCCAGAACAACGAAAGTGCTATGAACCAATCAAGTATGGGCCTGGTCGTCGCGGACCGGCCTCCCTCGGCGCACTTCGATGCGTCTGCATCCACCATCGCGGAGAACGGCACCGTTAGTTTCTTGGACGGGTCGACGACCTATCCTTTGGACCACGAGGCCAGATGGAGTTGGTCTTTCGGCGACGGATCCAGCAGCCAAGCGCAGGACCCTTACCATACCTACCCTCTCCGAGGCGTCTACCAGGTAAGTTTGAGGGTCATGAGCAACGAAAGCACGGTCTGGAGCGCCCCGTACAACATGACGATCATCGTCATCGATACGCCCCCGGCCTCCAATTTCTCCGTCGCACCGGGCGTCTGGTACGAGGGGAACAACAGCGTCCATTTCACCGACCTTTCTTCGTCTTACTGGCTCGACCCTATCGTAAGTTGGTCGTGGAACTTCGGGGACGGAACAACGAGTTCTGAGAGGAACCCGTTCCACGCCTACCAGTGGGCCGGGACCTACATCGTCGGATTGACGGTCAGGGACTCGGACGGCGTAACCTCGAACCTGACGAGGGGATCTGTCCGCATCGGCCCTGCCGTGCCTACCGCCTCTATCCAGGTCATCACCCCCGGACCCTATGTGGTCGGGGACACCATCAGTTTCCAGAGCGTTTCGACCGCCGGTCCGGACCACATCGTCAGGCTGCTGTGGGAATCGAACGGAGAGACCAGCGACCAGGACGTCTTCAGGCAGCGGTTCGATGCCAACAGCAATTTCTCGGTCAAGCTGACCGTGTGGTCCAACGACAGCATCAATGGCACCTCGGCAATGGTCTTCGTGGACCTGGAGCCTAGCGGCGTTTCCATAGGCACGGCCGATGGCTTGACGACCTACGTAGAGGATTCCACCGTCACCTTCGTTGCGGCGGCCACCAGGTCCCCGACGGACCCGATCGTCAGCTATGTGTGGGACTTTTCCTTCGGCACGGACTTCGTGCCCCAGCCGGCCCAGGCCGGGAACTCGGTGACCTGGCACTTCCCGCAATCGGGATCATATCTGATCAAGGTGCGGGTCTATGACACGAACGGATACACCGAGGCCTCCACTCAGATCACCATCCTTGAATCGGACCCGGTCCCAGCCTTCGTATGCGGCAACCTGAACTCTGCCGGACCGGTATGGTTCAACGCGAACCAGACCCATGATACCCCGTCGGACGAACCGCTCTTGAGATTCCGCTGGAACTTCGGGGACAGCTCCCCCTGGAGCGAATGGAGCCAAGTGGCGACAGTCAGTCACTCTTTCCCGGGGGATGGAAATTACACCGTGGTCCTGCAGGTCATGGACGATTCGGGGAAGGTGATCCCGCTCACCCGCTCGATCACGGTGGACCGCTCCCCTCCGCTGATCGAGATCCCTTCGCCCGTGTCGAAGGCTTACTTCGGGGACCCGATCCTCATATTCGCCAACGTCACCGACGCCATCGGCGTTCAGCAGGTGACCCTGGTGTACAGCATCGGGAACCAGACCTATACCGTCCAGATGACGGCGGTGAACCACCAAGGGACTTACATGGCCGAGATACCGGCCCAGAACAGCTCCGCCAACCTGTCCTATGCCATCTCGGCGGTCGATGTTTCCGGCATCCAGTCACCGCTGTCGCAATCATTCCAGATCGTCCTTTCGCAGCGTCCTGCCAACGATCTTTGGTGGGCCGCGGCGGCCCTGGCGCTGCTCGTCGTCGCCGGGCTCCTGGCATACGCGTTCGCCACAAAACCGGTGGTGGACGAGGTGTTCGTCATATACCAGGACGGCTCGCTGCTCAGCCATGACACCCGGAACCTCAAGCCGGGGATGGACGATCAGATACTCGGTTCGATGTTGATCGCACTGCAATCGTTCGTGAAGGACTCCTTCAAGGACGAATCGATGACCGACCTGAAACGCATGGAGTTCGGGGAGAAGCGGATCCTGGTGGAACGCGATGGCCCGGTGTTCCTGGCGGTCATCCTGCGCGGGAAGAGGGACGGGAAGGCCTCGAGCCGGATGAAGAGCTCTCTTGCCGACATCAACCAGCGCTTCGGCCAGGCTCTTAGCCCCTGGGACGGGGACCTGGAGAAGGTCCGCGGGGTCAAGGATTCGGTGAAACCGCTCGTGGGGCGCAAGAGCTCGTTCGGGAAGCGGTGACTCCCCCGAGCAATGGGTTTATATCACCAAATCGTTGAGCTTGGGCAATGTCGTTCCCTGAGAATCTGGCGATAGTCCTTGCCCTGTGCGCACTTCTGTCGCTGATCTCCTACAAGTTCGGATTGCTCACGCCCAGCGGCAGTGCCGCCTCGTTCGTCATGGGAGTGGTCATCGGGGTCTTCGGATCGATCAACTGGCTGGTGATGCTGATCGCATTCGCCCTGGCCGGTTTCGTGGTCACCAGGTACAAGATCGATGTCAAGATGAAGAACGGCCTGCAGGAGGGGCGGAAGGGGGAGAGGACGTACAAGAACGTCTTCGCCAACGCATTTGTGCCGGCGATGATCGCCATCATCTCCTACGCCGTCGGGATGCAGAACCAGCCCATTGCCGCGCTGGCCTATCTCTGTTCCATCAGCGTCGCCGCCGCGGACACCATCGCCAGCGAACTGGGGGTCCTCAGCCCGAACGTCCGCCTGATCACCAATCTTAAGAAGGTGCCGCCGGGCACCGACGGCGGCATATCCGCCTACGGAACGCTCTGGGCCATACTGGCCGCGATCTTCGTCTCGCTGGCCGGCTGGGTCGTGCTTTTCCCCGGAGCGGCCATAGACGACCGCGTTTTCGTGCCGATCGTGATGGGGGTGTTCGGATGCATGGTGGATTCGCTCATCGGGGCCACTTTCGAGACCTGGAAATTGGTGGACAAGCTCGGCAACAACGTTTCCTCCATGGCCATAGGGGCGATCGTCGGTGTGGCGATCCTGCTTTCGTTCTGATGAGGGCCGGGGCATGGATTATCTATTCAGTAACCTGATTACCTTCGGGAAGGAGGTCAAGGATTGCAGATAGAGATCAGGCCGGGCACGCTCTATTTCCTGAAGGGCAAGGAAGAGGCGAGGCCCCGCGAGCTTACCGCTGGCCTCAGGGCCGCTGGATACAGGTTATTGGTGGTCTCCCCGCGCCCCCTGGAGGCCATCAGGGACGATTTCGAAGTGGGCAACGACTGCATCCTGACCCTCACGGACTCGGTGGGCCAGAATTGCCTCGGACCGGAGAACTTGACGGTCCTGACCGACACCATCACCAAGTTCATCGAGGGCAAAGGCCCTTCGGCATTCCTGATCGAGGACCTCGGCCTTCTGAAGTTGAAGAACGAGTTCTCCAAGGTCCTGCGTCTCGTCGGCTTCCTGTATGAGGCATTGGCCTTGAACCGGGGCATAGGCATCATCGTCATCGACCCGCAGTCCTGGGCAAGGGACGGAACTGGCGTTCTTGGGAAAGGAAGGTTCGATGGTGGATGAGAAGGATCGCTTGGAGACGAAAACGCTGCAATCCAAGATCGGCAAGAACACCCCGGCCCAGAATGTTTAAATATGACAGTTGGCTTCGGTGATTTAAGAATGGTATGACGGCCAAAGAGGCGGGGATACGCCTGGTCTCATCCGAACCCAGAAGCTAAGCCTGCCGTCGTTCGGCGTTGTACTGTGGTGCGCGAGCCCACGGGAACCTCCGAAAGCTGTCAGCCATTCTTATTTTACTCATGTTCTTTGAACCAGTCCGACCTCTGCGTCGTCAACTTTGTGTCCTTCTTCCCGACCACGTTTCGGCTAATTGCAGGACCGAAACGACGCCGGTATGCCCCCGCCAGGAAAATATTAAATATCATGTTTGCGTGACGGGAATTAAGAATGGTATGACGGCCAAAGAGGCGGGGATACGCCTGGTCTCATCCGAACCCAGAAGCTAAGCCTGCCGTCGTTCGGCGTTGTACTGTGGTGCGCGAGCCCACGGGAACCTCCGAAAGCTGTCAGCCATTCTTATTTTACCATTATTTGTGATTCACTTCGTGGTATCCAGAGCAGAACATTGATATCTTGATATCCTGTGGCGCACATATTATACGCTCGAGGGGGCGGCCCATCTGGATGAATTCGATCTGGCTCTGATTATCGTATTGGGAATCGTTCTGGTCATCGCTCTGTTCATACAGTTCCGCATTCTCCGCCCCAAGCGGGACGACGCCATCGAGATGGCACTGGACCGTGACGACGCCTACAACGCCATGACCACCGCCCAGGCCGTTTCCAATGCGCTCAGGGACAAGGGCAAGGACACCAAGGAAGCGGACCTACTGCTCGTCGAGGCGGAGCTGGCCTACAACCGCGGGGACTACCTCAAGTGCACCGATGCGGCGAAGCGGGCGAAGGACTACCTGGCGACCGCACCCATGGCCAAACCCGATTTCACTCCGCTGTCCGAGGAAAAAACGGAGCCGTCGGACCAGCCGCTGCCGGAACAGCCTAAGATCAGCGAGGTCAAGAAGCTCCCGCCCAATTACCTGGAATCGAAATTCATGATCACCACGGCCGCCGACCATATCGAGAAGGGCCGGTCCGAGGGAAAGGACGTGACCGCCTCGGTCTGCCTGCTGGACGAGGCCAAGATGGCATTCGACTGCAAGGACTATGACACCGCGTTCCGGAAATCGCTCAAGGCCAAGAAGGCGGCAGAGGGAACGACCGAACCGGCTCAGGAGGGCACGGTACCGGCCGCGATGCAGACCAAGCCCGTGGAGATCGTCAAGCTCCCCAGTCCGGAGGCCGCCAAAGAACTTCCGACTGCGGCATCCTGCGCCAAGTGCGGGACCGAGGCGCGCGATGACGACAACTTCTGCGCCAAGTGCGGGAGCCCCATAGTGCGTAAGCGACTGTGCTCCCAGTGCGGTGTGGAGCTGTCCCCGGACGACCTGTTCTGCCGGAAATGCGGTGCTGAGGCCAAAACGCAATAAGAGTGACGGCATGGCAGTCAGAACGCCTGTCCGCCAGTCCATGCCACCCGAGGAGCCAGATTCGGAAAATGCCGAATCAGAACATTTTTTATATCGACGGATTCATGCTCGACCGAGTCCTAATGATACTGGTCAAGCTCGGGGGAAGCGTCATCACCGACAAGACCACCTACCGGACCTTCCGCGAGGGAACGGTCCGCAGGCTGGCCCGGGAGCTGCTGACCAGCGACGAAGAGAAGATCGTGGTCCATGGGGCGGGTTCCTACGGGCACATCTATGCCAAGGAGTATGCCCTCCAGTCCGGACTGAGGGAACGGCGCCAGGTGGAGGGCGTGGCCAAGGTCATGCACGACGTCCGGGAGCTGGACAACCTGGTGGTGGGGGCGTTCAATGGCGAGGGACTGTGGTCCGCCGCTGTCCCGCCCGGTTCCTCCGTGATCATGAAGGGCGGCGCCCTCTCCATGATGGACATGTGGCCTTACGAACGGTTCCTCAAGATCGGCATCACTCCGGTCACGTTCGGGGATGTCGCCCTGGACGACGAGAAGGGAGTGAGCATCTGCTCCGGAGACCAGCTCATGATGCGGCTGGCGGAACGGTTCCGGCCGAGAAAGGTCATATTCTGCGCGGACGTGGACGGCCTGTTCACTGCCGACCCGAACTGCGACCCGGAGGCGACGCTCATCGAAGAGGTCGACAGGCACACCCTTTCCAGCATACCCCGCACGGAGCGTTGCGTGGACGTGACCGGAAGCATCTATGCCAAGATCGAGTACATGCTGCAGATAGCCAAGCACGCGGACGAGTGCGAGATCATAAACGGGAACGCGGAGGGAAGGCTGGCAGACATCATCGCTGACCGGCCGGCGATCCGTTCCCTCATCACCGGAGACGACTGAATGAAGCAGATAGAGAAGAGGAAATCGGACCATATCGAGATAGCTTTGGAGGAGCAGGTCTGCTGCGGGTACCGGTATTGGGACGACGTCAAGATGGTGCACTGCGCGCTTCCAGAGGTGGACATGTCCGAGATCGACACCTCCTGCTCGCTCTTCGGCAAGAAGCTGTCATTTCCTCTCATCGTCACCGCCATCACCGGCGGCTATGCCAAGGCGGGAAAGATCAACCGGAACATCGCGGAAGCATGCCAGGAGCTCCAGATCGGCATGGGGGTAGGTTCTGAGAGAGCGGCAGTGGAGAATGGGGCCGATGCCTCCTACACCGCCCTGAAGGACTATGACGTCCCGCTCCTGATCGGCAACGTCGGAGCGCCCCAGCTCATCAAACAGGAGCGCAAGAAGGCCTTCACCCTGGACCAGGTGAAGAAGGCCATGGAGATCATCGACGCGGACGTCATGGCCATCCATCTCAATTTCCTGCAGGAGGTGGCGCAGCCGGAGGGCGACACCAATGCCAAGGGCTGCCTCGACGCCATCCGGAAGGTCGCCCGAGGGAGGTCCCCTCGATTGCCAAGGAGACCGGGGCAGGGATATCCCCGAGGTGGCCATGCGGCTGAAGGGCAGCGGGATAGTGGGCATGGACATATCCGGTACCGGAGGCACCAGCTTCTCCGCGGTGGAACGTTTCCGGGCGGAAAGGGCCGGGAACGCCCGCTGCGCGGACATAGGCAGACTGTTCACCGACTGGGGCATTCCGGCGCCGGCCTCGGTCCTGGAGGCGGACGTCGGGCTACCGATGATCGCCAGCGGCGGCATCGAGGACGGCCTGCAGGTGGCCAAGGCACTGGCGCTGGGAGCGGCGTGCGGCGGCATCGCCCGTGGCGTGCTCAAGGACGCCATGGTCTCGTCCAAGGCGGTAGAGGAGAGGCTCATCCTGATCCGAGATGAGCTGAGGGCCGCAATGTTCTTGACCGGCTCAGCCGATGTGGCCTCACTGTCTTCCAAGGATTGCATCGTGACCGGCAGGACGGCCGAGTGGATCAAGCCAGAAGGACAAGGAGGGGATGTGAGATGGAATTCCCTAAGGAAATGATCACAATCGCAAAGGAAGTGGACAAATGCCTGATGACCTATCTGGACGTCGGGAAGCATGAGAAGCTGCGCCAGGCCATGAAGCACTACCCGGAGGCCGGCGGAAAGCGCATGCGCCCGGTGATGGCCATCCTCGTGGCCGAGGCTGTGGGTAAAAAGGGAAACAAGGCTATGCCCTTCGGCTGCTCGCTGGAGATCATACACAATTTCACCCTGGTGCACGATTGCTTGATGAACCAGGACCCGGTCCGCCGGGGCAGGCCTGCGGTCCATGTACTAGTTTGACGTAGCCCACGGCGATTGATCGCCGGGGATGCGCTGTTCGCCATCGGTTACGAGGTGCTGTCCGAGACCGACGTAGGACTTTAACGACCTCCGCACCAGATTCCGTTCCGTTTCCGAGACCGTCTATCTGATCGCCGAGGGGCAGCAGATGGACGTTGATTTTGAAGGCACGGTCACGGTCACGATCGAAGAGTACGTGGAGATGGTGGAGAAGAAGACCGCCGTCCTGTTCGCCTGCTCCGCGGAGGGCGGGGCGATAATCGGCGGCGGCACCAAGAGGCAGGTCGCCGACATGAAGGAGTACGCCCGGCTGATGGGCATCGGGTTCCAGATGTGGGACGATGTCCTGGGCATCAAGGGCGACACCAAGAAGACCGGCAAGCCGGTGGGGTCCGACATAAAGAACGGCAAACGCACGCTGATAATCGTGCACGCGATGGAGCACCTGAAGGACGGCTCGAAGGACAAGGCCACGCTGCTGGCCGCCCTAGGCAACGAGAAGGCCACAGAGCATCAGGTCAAGGAGGCCATTTCGGTGCTGGAGAGGGATCGGTTCCATCGAGTATGCCCGCACCGAGGCCATGCGCTACGCGGCCGAGGCCAAGCAGAAGCTGGAATGCCTGAGCCGAGCCATGAGAAGGACGTCCTGGCGGCGTTCGTGGACTTCGCCGTGGGACGCGAGGCGTGAAGAAACATCTTCCATTTTTTCAGAACATAACGGGGTCTGACTCAGCAGGTGATGCCCCAATCGACCAGGGCGAACTGGCCACCTTCCTTCCGCCAGGTGCCTGTGCTTCATGATGATGGCCCGGCGGCGTCCGGTGCCCACGCGCTCCAGCTTGATGATCGTCTTCGAGTTGTGCATCAGGACGTTACCGCCGAGGGCCTCGGACGTGCCCTTGTCGATGTCGGTGTACACCTGTGACGTCACCAGTACCGGCAGTCCCTTCTTGCGCGCCAGCGTCAGCAGGCGTGCGCTCAGTCGGCGATGGAACGCCTCTCGCTGCGCTCCTCCTCCCTGGAGGTGAGCCGGTAGTACATGGTCATGGAATCGATGACCAACAGCCCGAAGTCCGGATTGCCCTCGGCCAGTTTGATGGCCTTGTCCACCATGGTCTCCTGCTCGGTGAACGAATGGACCTCGGAGAAGAGGACGTTCTTGGTCACCTCCTCGTAATCCTTTCCGGATATCTGGCGCAGCTTCTCCACAGAGACGCCTTCCGAGTCGACGTAGATGACCTTCTTGCCCGACCGGGCGACGTTCCGGGCCATCACCAAGCATAGGTTTGTCTTCCCCGGTTCCGGCCTCGCCGTACAGCAGCGTGATGCAGCTGGTCTCGATGCCCCCTCCGAGCATCGCGTGGGGGGCCCCGCATTCGGTCGGGTCACGGCACCCGCGCCATGGCATCCCCTTCTGGGCAATTGAGGGCGCCAACCACCTGAACCACTCACGCCGCAAATCCTCGCATCCCACGGCGAATTTCCGCGGCGAGGGGGAGTTCATACCGATCAGTTTGGGGTTTCCGCCTTACTGGAGATAGCCGGTGCGCTGCGCAGCAAAGTAAATCTTGCCGCGGATGAACGCCGATAAGTAAGCCAGCCTTGGATTGTTGAATTCGGCTGGCTTACTTATCGGCGTTCATCCGCGGCAAGATTTACTTTGCTGCGCAGCGCACGGCTTATCTGCAGTTAGCAGAAATT
>CAWDCQ010000062.1:0-63212 GCA_963800775.1 uncultured Methanomassiliicoccales archaeon
GGGTGTCGTCGGGTGTCGTCGGGTGTCGTCGGGTGTCGTCGGGTGTCGTCGGGTGTCGTCGGGTGTCGTCGGGTGTCGTCGGGTGTCGTCGGGTGTCGTCGGGTGTCGTCGGGTGTCGTCGGGTGTCGTCGGGTGTCGTCGGGTGTCGTCGGGTGTCGTCGGGTGTCGTCGGGTGTCGTCGGGTGTCGTCGGGTGTCGTCGGGTGTCGTCGGGTGTCGTCGCGTGTCGTCGGGTGTCGTCGGGTGTCGTCGGGTGTCGTCGGGTGTCGTCGGGTGTCGTCGGGTGTCGTCGGGTGTCGTCGGGTGTCGTCGGGTGTCGTCGGGTGTCGTCGGGTGTCGTCGGGTGTCGTCGGGTGTCGTCGGGTGTCGTCGGGTGTCGTCGGGTGTCGTCGGGTGTCGTCGGGTGTCGTCGGGTGTCGTCGGGTGTCGTCGGGTGTCGTCGGGTGTCGTCGGGTGTCGTCGGGTGTCGTCGGGTGTCGTCGGGTGTCGTCGGGTGTCGTCGGGTGTCGTCGGGTGTCGTCGGGTGTCGTCGGGTGTCGTCGGGTGTCGTCGGGTGTCGTCGGGTGTCGTCGGGTGTCGTCGGGTGTCGTCGGGTGTCGTCGGGTGTCGTCGGGTGTCGTCGGGTGTCGTCGGGTGTCGTCGGGTGTCGTCGGGTGTCGTCGGGTGTCGTCGGGTGTCGTCGGGTGTCGTCGGGTGTCGTCGGGTGTCGTCGGGTGTCGTCGGGTGTCGTCGGGTGTCGTCGGGTGTCGTCGGGTGTCGTCGGGTGTCGTCGGGTGTCGTCGGGTGTCGTCGGGTGTCGTCGGGTGTCGTCGGGTGTCGTCGGGTGTCGTCGGGTGTCGTCGGGTGTCGTCGGGTGTCGTCGGGTGTCGTCGGGTGTCGTCGGGTGTCGTCGGGTGTCGTCGGGTGTCGTCGGGTGTCGTCGGGTGTCGTCGGGTGTCGTCGGGTGTCGTCGGGTGTCGTCGGGTGTCGTCGGGTGTCGTCGGGTGTCGTCGGGTGTCGTCGGGTGTCGTCGGGTGTCGTCGGGTGTCGTCGGGTGTCGTCGGGTGTCGTCGGGTGTCGTCGGGTGTCGTCGGGTGTCGTCGGGTGTCGTCGGGTGTCGTCGGGTGTCGTCGGGTGTCGTCGGGTGTCGTCGGGTGTCGTCGGGTGTCGTCGGGTGTCGTCGGGTGTCGTCGGGTGTCGTCGGGTGTCGTCGGGTGTCGTCGGGTGTCGTCGGGTGTCGTCGGGTGTCGTCGGGTGTCGTCGGGTGTCGTCGGGTGTCGTCGGGTGTCGTCGGGTGTCGTCGGGTGTCGTCGGGTGTCGTCGGGTGTCGTCGGGTGTCGTCGGGTGTCGTCGGGTGTCGTCGGGTGTCGTCGGGTGTCGTCGGGTGTCGTCGGGTGTCGTCGGGTGTCGTCGGGTGTCGTCGGGTGTCGTCGGGTGTCGTCGGGTGTCGTCGGGTGTCGTCGGGTGTCGTCGGGTGTCGTCGTTCGGTGTCGTCGGGTGTCGTCGGGTGTCGTCGGGTGTCGTCGGGTGTCGTCGGGTGTCGTCGGGTGTCGTCGGGTGTCGTCGGGTGTCGTCGGGTGTCGTCGGGTGTCGTCGGGTGTCGTCGGGTGTCGTCGGGTGTCGTCGGGTGTCGTCGGGTGTCGTCGGGTGTCGTCGGGTGTCGTCGGGTGTCGTCGGGTGTCGTCGGGTGTCGTCGGGTGTCGTCGGGTGTCGTCGGGTGTGTCGTCGGGTGTCGTCGGGTGTCGTCGGGTGTCGTCGGGTGTCGTCGGGTGTCGTCGGGTGTCGTCGGGTGTCGTCGGGTGTCGTCGGGTGTCGTCGGGTGTCGTCGGGTGTCGTCGGGTGTCGTCGGGTGTCGTCGGGTGTCGTCGGGTGTCGTCGGGTGTCGTCGGGTGTCGTCGGGTGTCGTCGGGTGTCGTCGGGTGTCGTCGGGTGTCGTCGGGTGTCGTCGGGTGTCGTCGGGTGTCGTCGGGTGTCGTCGGGTGTCGTCGGGTGTCGTCGGGTGTCGTCGGGTGTCGTCGGGTGTCGTCGGGTGTCGTCGGGTGTCGTCGGGTGTCGTCGGGTGTCGTCGGGTGTCGTCGGGTGTCGTCGGGTGTCGTCGGGTGTCGTCGGGTGTCGTCGGGTGTCGTCGGGTGTCGTCGGGTGTCGTCGGGTGTCGTCGGGTGTCGTCGGGTGTCGTCGGGTGTCGTCGGGTGTCGTCGGGTGTCGTCGGGTGTCGTCGGGTGTCGTCGGGTGTCGTCGGGTGTCGTCGGGTGTCGTCGGGTGTCGTCGGGTGTCGTCGGGTGTCGTCGGGTGTCGTCGGGTGTCGTCGGGTGTCGTCGGGTGTCGTCGGGTGTCGTCGGGTGTCGTCGGGTGTCGTCGGGTGTCGTCGGGTGTCGTCGGGTGTCGTCGGGTGTCGTCGGGTGTCGTCGGGTGTCGTCGGGTGTCGTCGGGTGTCGTCGGGTGTCGTCGGGTGTCGTCGGGTGTCGTCGGGTGTCGTCGGGTGTCGTCGGGTGTCGTCGGGTGTCGTCGGGTGTCGTCGGGTGTCGTCGGGTGTCGTCGGGTGTCGTCGGGTGTCGTCGGGTGTCGTCGGGTGTCGTCGGGTGTCGTCGGGTGTCGTCGGGTGTCGTCGGGTGTCGTCGGGTGTCGTCGGGTGTCGTCGGGTGTCGTCGGGTGTCGTCGGGTGTCGTCGGGTGTCGTCGGGTGTCGTCGGGTGTCGTCGGGTGTCGTCGGCGTGTCGTCGGGTGTCGTCGGGTGTCGTCGGGTGTCGTCGGGTGTCGTCGGGTGTCGTCGGGTGTCGTCGGGTGTCGTCGGGTGTCGTCGGGTGTCGTCGGGTGTCGTCGGGTGTCGTCGGGTGTCGTCGGGTGTCGTCGGGTGTCGTCGGGTGTCGTCGGGTGTCGTCGGGTGTCGTCGGGTGTCGTCGGGTGTCGTCGGTGTCGTCGGGTGTCGTCGGGTGTCGTCGGGTGTCGTCGGGTGTCGTCGGGTGTCGTCGGGTGTCGTCGGGTGTCGTCGGGTGTCGTCGGGTGTCGTCGGGTGTCGTCGGGTGTCGTCGGGTGTCGTCGGGTGTCGTCGGGTGTCGTCGGGTGTCGTCGGGTGTCGTCGGGTGTCGTCGGGTGTCGTCGGGTGTCGTCGGGTGTCGTCGGGTGTCGTCGGGTGTCGTCGGGTGTCGTCGGGTGTCGTCGGGTGTCGTCGGGTGTCGTCGGTGTCGTCGGGTGTCGTCGGGTGTCGTCGGGTGTCGTCGGGTGTCGTCGGGTGTCGTCGGGTGTCGTCGGGTGTCGTCGGGTGTCGTCGGGTGTCGTCGGGTGTCGTCGGGTGTCGTCGGGTGTCGTCGGGTGTCGTCGGGTGTCGTCGGGTGTCGTCGGGTGTCGTCGGGTGTCGTCGGGTGTCGTCGGGTGTCGTCGGGTGTCGTCGGGTGTCGTCGGGTGTCGTCGGGTGTCGTCGGGTGTCGTCGGGTGTCGTCGGGTGTCGTCGGGTGTCGTCGGGTGTCGTCGGGTGTCGTCGGGTGTCGTCGGGTGTCGTCGGGTGTCGTCGGGTGTCGTCGGGTGTCGTCGGGTGTCGTCGGGTGTCGTCGGGTGTCGTCGGGTGTCGTCGGGTGTCGTCGGGTGTCGTCGGGTGTCGTCGGGTGTCGTCGGGTGTCGTCGGGTGTCGTCGGGTGTCGTCGGGTGTCGTCGGGTGTCGTCGGGTGTCGTCGGGTGTCGTCGGGTGTCGTCGGGTGTCGTCGGGTGTCGTCGGGTGTCGTCGGGTGTCGTCGCGTGTCGTCGGGTGTCGTCGGGTGTCGTCGGGTGTCGTCGGGTGTCGTCGGGTGTCGTCGGGTGTCGTCGGGTGTCGTCGGGTGTCGTCGGGTGTCGTCGGGTGTCGTCGGGTGTCGTCGGGTGTCGTCGGGTGTCGTCGGGTGTCGTCGGGTGTCGTCGGGTGTCGTCGGGTGTCGTCGGGTGTCGTCGGGTGTCGTCGGGTGTCGTCGGGTGTCGTCGGGTGTCGTCGGGTGTCGTCGGGTGTCGTCGGGTGTCGTCGGGTGTCGTCGGGTGTCGTCGGGTGTCGTCGGGTGTCGTCGGGTGTCGTCGGGTGTCGTCGGGTGTCGTCGGGTGTCGTCGGGTGTCGTCGGGTGTCGTCGGGTGTCGTCGGGTGTCGTCGGGTGTCGTCGGGTGTCGTCGGGTGTCGTCGGGTGTCGTCGGGTGTCGTCGGGTGTCGTCGGGTGTCGTCGGGTGTCGTCGGGTGTCGTCGGGTGTCGTCGGGTGTCGTCGGGTGTCGTCGGGTGTCGTCGGGTGTCGTCGGGTGTCGTCGGGTGTCGTCGGGTGTCGTCGGGTGTCGTCGGGTGTCGTCGGGTGTCGTCGGGTGTCGTCGGGTGTCGTCGGGTGTCGTCGGGTGTCGTCGGGTGTCGTCGGGTGTCGTCGGGTGTCGTCGGGTGTCGTCGGGTGTCGTCGGGTGTCGTCGGGTGTCGTCGGGTGTCGTCGGGTGTCGTCGGGTGTCGTCGGGTGTCGTCGGGTGTCGTCGCGTGTCGTCGGGTGTCGTCGGGTGTCGTCGGGTGTCGTCGGGTGTCGTCGGGTGTCGTCGGGTGTCGTCGGGTGTCGTCGGGTGTCGTCGCGTGTCGTCGGGTGTCGTCGGGTGTCGTCGGGTGTCGTCGGGTGTCGTCGGGTGTCGTCGGGTGTCGTCGGGTGTCGTCGGGTGTCGTCGGGTGTCGTCGGGTGTCGTCGGGTGTCGTCGGGTGTCGTCGGGTGTCGTCGGGTGTCGTCGGGTGTCGTCGGGTGTCGTCGGGTGTCGTCGGGTGTCGTCGGGTGTCGTCGGGCGTGTCGTCGGGTGTCGTCGGGTGTCGTCGGGTGTCGTCGGGTGTCGTCGGGTGTCGTCGGGTGTCGTCGGGTGTCGTCGGGTGTCGTCGGGTGTCGTCGGGTGTCGTCGGGTGTCGTCGCGTGTCGTCGGGTGTCGTCGGGTGTCGTCGGGTGTCGTCGGGTGTCGTCGGGTGTCGTCGGGTGTCGTCGGGTGTCGTCGGGTGTCGTCGGGTGTCGTCGGGTGTCGTCGGGTGTCGTCGGGTGTCGTCGGGTGTCGTCGGGTGTCGTCGGGTGTCGTCGGGTGTCGTCGGGTGTCGTCGGGTGTCGTCGGGTGTCGTCGGGTGTCGTCGGGTGTCGTCGGGTGTCGTCGGGTGTCGTCGGGTGTCGTCGGGTGTCGTCGGGTGTCGTCGGGTGTCGTCGGGTGTCGTCGGGTGTCGTCGGGTGTCGTCGGCCGCCGCGCCGGGTCTTTGGCGAGCAGCGAGAGGACGAGCTGGTCGACGTCCTTGGTGATCCACCCCCGCGGCGCTTTCGCGCTGGGGGCTTCGGGCAATTTCGCGACGTGCGCCAGGGCCGCTTCCGTTTCCGTTTCGTACGGGAAGACGGGACGGCCCGACAAGAGTTCGTACATCATCGCGCCGAATGCGTAGACATCGGTGGATGCCTCCGCGCGCTGGCCGCGGACCTGCTCCGGCGCGGTGGTCTTGGGAGACCCGAACACCGCAATCCCAGGACCGTGGCCGTTCGCGGCGAGAGAGCGCTGCCGGAGGCGATCGGTGCCGAAGTCGACGAGCATGACCGCGGGCGCGTCGCCTTCGTCGGCGGCCGCCGCGCGGCCGAGAAGGACGTTCTCGAGCTTGATGTTTCCGTGAGCGATGCGGGCTTTGTGGAGCGCAGCGAGCGGTCCGAGGATACCCTTGAGGATCGGGAGAATTTCATTGAAGCGGGAGGGGCCCGTGCGCAGAAACCGCGCGCTCAGCGGTTGCGCGTCGAAGGCGAGGTAGCTGACCCAAAATCCGTGTTCGCTCTCGCCGACTTCGAGCTTGGCGGGCAGTCCGGGGTGGTCGAGTGCCCCGACCATTCGTGTCGCCGTGAGAAAGCGCTGGACGGCGCGCTTGTCGCGCGACGCTTCTCGGCGTCAAAACTATGATCCGATATCCCGCTTCCAGAGCAACCCGCATGGGCAAGGAATCCGCCCACAACAACGGACGAGCTGCCGCAAAAGCCACGAGCAAAGGAGTGATTACAGCCAGAGGTCTTAGCAGTTCGCGATTTCGCGAGTACAGCAGTACCCCCGCCGAAAGCAATCCGACTCCGAGAACGAATGCGCCCTGCGCCGCCGCCGGCCATGCCGCGCAGAATTCTCCGCCGGGAAGATGTGCTCAATCAATCCCGAGGCAACCAGCGCCGCCCAGCCCGCAATCCAGACTTTGAAATATCGCTCCCGCGACACTTGCAGCGCGAGAAGCGAAACTCCCAGCAGGATCAGCAACGCATAGTCCGCCGCCGTTGGCCGCCCAAGCGCCTGCTGCGCCATGTTATTCCAGAGTGGCGCGTGCCAGATTCCCGTGTTCCAAAGCGGCCAGACGATCGTGCTCATCGCTTGCAAGGCATGGATATGCCTCTGTTTTGAATACCACGTTGGACCTCGTTCTCAATCGGCTTTCCGGACCTGACTGATTACTTTCGGTATCTCACTCTTCATTTACAATCGCCGATAGACTTACCTGGGACCGCATGCCTGATCGCATTCTCGTTGTTGACGACGAAGAGGCCATTCGCGAAATCGTCGCTTCCATGCTCACCTCCGCCGGATACTCCTGCAAGCAGGCCGGCTCGGGAATGGAAGCGCTCGCCGTGCTGCACTCCAACGAAGAATTTGAGTTGATGCTCTCCGACCTCATGATGGCGGATTCGACGGCATTGGGCTTCTCGAACGCACCAAAGAAAAATATCCCGACATGCCGGTGGTGATGGTCACCGCCGTTCACGATATTTCCGTTGCCCTTCAAGCCCTGCGCAACGGCGCCTACGATTATCTGTTGAAGCCATTCGAACGCGAGCAACTCCTGGCCACCGCCAGCCGCGCCCTCGAAAATCGCCGCCTCAAAATTGAAAATCGCACCTATCAAACCAATCTCGAATCCCTGGTGGCCAACCGCACCCAGCAACTCCAAGCCGCAGTCGCGGAATTGAAGCGTTCCTACGACATCACGCTCGAAGCTCTGGGCGATGCCCTTGACCTCAAAGATGCCGAAACTCTCGGGCACTCCCGGCGCGTCACCGCCTTTACCATTCTGATCGCGCGCGCCATGGGCGTGCCCCCCGATTTTGAGGTTATAGAGCACATTAATAATCCAATCGAAGAGATTAACTTATTTAATGTGTTACTACGTAAGAACGGTTTGCTATATATAACAACCCCTAATTTTAATTCCTTGTCTCGATATATATTAAAACAAAATTGGAATATAATTGAATATCCTGAACATCTAAGTTATTATTCAAAAAAAACAATTAGGAAATTATTAGTAAAAAATGGATTAAGAAAAATAAAGATTGAAACTACAGGGTTTTCATTTTCACGTTTTCAAACATCCATCTTTGATTCAACAACAAATTCCAAAAGTACAGATAGTATAATTAGAGAAAAATCTGAAAATAAATGGCACTATAAATTAGCAAAGGAAGTTATTAACTTTATGCTTATAACCTTTAATAAAGGAGATACTATTAAAGCTTCATTTATAAAATAGCGTGAAAAATAAAAAAAATAATTACTATATTTTATAAGAAAATGTGGAAATACGATCTTTCTATTTTTGATTTACTAATTACACCCATATATATATTTATAGTATGGATCACAGCTAACTTTATAAAAAAGAAAAACATATACAGCAATCAGGAATATAAATATTTTACTTACGGCTTACTAGCAAAAATAGCAGGGGCAATTTCGTTGGGATTAATTTATTATTTTTATTACGATGAAGGAGATACCACTAATTATTTTGAGACTGCAAGAGCTTATAATAATTTATTTTTTAAAAACCAAGCAGATTTTTTTCAAGGTTGGTTAGGCAATGCAAAAGGCATCGATTATTATTTTTTTGATGAACAAACCGGTTATCCAGTTTATCACCACAAGGATCCTAATTCCTTTTTTGTGGTACGACTTTTAATCCCCATCCTAGCATTAAGTTTTAAATCTTATTTTGCATCAGCGGTATTAACAGCTTGTATAACGTATACAGGTTTATGGAAAGTCTACCAAACTTTTTTACAGGAGTTTCCTTTCTTAAAAAAGAATTAGCTATTGCTGTTTTGTTCATACCCTCTTGTGTTTTTTGGGGCTCTGGTTTAGCAAAAGATTCTTTCACGTTATCTGCTGTAGGTTGGTTTACATATTCTTTTTATCATTTTTTTATTAAAAAGGAATTTAAAATTATTTTTTGTGCAGAAATATTTATCTCGGCATTTATCATTCTTTCTATTAAACCTTATATTTTCTTTGCTTTATTGCCGGGTGCAATTTTATGGTTAAGTAACCAACAAATTCAAAAAATAAATAATGCCACCCTACGTTTTTTAGCAACACCTATTTTAATTTTAATGGGGGCTTCTGGAGCCTATTATGCGCTTACTCAAATGGAAGATTCATTAGGTATTTATAAGATAGATACTGTTTTAGATAGAGCTGTTTTAGTTCAACAAGACATGAAAGCAGAATATTATGGTGGTAAAAGTTTTGATATAGGTAATTTTGATGCTAGCACAGGAGAGGTTATTAGTAAGGCTCCCGTAGCTATATTTTCAGGAATTTTCAGACCAGGCATATGGGATGTTAGAAACATAGTAATGTTAGTATCTTCTTTAGAAAACACTTATTTACTTGTTTTAACCTTTTTTTTATTATTACGTTTAAAATTTTTAGGATTCTTTGTTTTAATTAGAAAAAATCCATTATTATTATTCTCTATGCTTTTTTCTTTGTTTTTCGCTTTTTCTGTAGGATTAACGGTGGCTAATTTTGGCTCTTTAGTACGTTTGCGTATACCAGAATTACCTTTTTTTGTAGCAGGTTTATTTATTATGAGACATCTATATGAAAAACAAAGTGGAACTAAAGTGCATTTTTAGCAAACCACCAATGTAAATTGATCAAGAGCCATATACGTTGAAACAAATACTCATCTCCATTTTCAAAACGCTGTAAAAGTTGTTTTACATAGGTATAGTCAACTACATCAACTTTAGTTACTATAACTTCATTTAAATAATCACTAATTAAGAAATGCATTTCTTTATTTAACCAATGTTTTAATGGGATTGAGAAACCCTGCTTTGGTCTATCAAAATATTTTTTGGGTATCTGTTGATATAAAATTTCTTTTAAAATATACTTTGGCGTTGGATTATTTTTCAACGCTGTACTTATATTGATAGCTTCTTCTACTAAACGATGATCTAAGTATGGCACCCGAGTTTCAAGCGAGTAGTGCATACTAGCTCTATCAACTTTAACTAATAAATCATCAGGTAAATAAAATTGTAAATCATACAAGGCCTGTTTTTCTTGGGGAAATAATTTTCAATGATTTGATATTTCGGTAAGTATATTCGAAAATAAGGTATCTGTATATTTTGAAATTTCATTTAATAAAACAGGAATAGTATTTTCTTTTAACAAAAGAATAAATTAATTTATTGCGAAAAAATATTGTTCTTGAGAAAATATATGTGACCGAATACTTTATTCATCAAATAAGAAAACATTTCCGAGGCTCTTTTATTTCTACTTGATGAGATATTTTTTAAAAATTTAGTGATAACAGATTTCGTGTTTAATACAAAAACTATCTAACCGCTTGGCCCAATTATATGCTCCATATCCATGAAATAATTCATCTCCTCCTTCTCCTGAAAGTGCAACCGTTACATATTTTTTGGCTAAGTAGATACCAATAAAGTTGGTATTCCAGATGAATCTGCGAATGGTTCTCCATAAGCGTCCATATAATAGTCCAAAGCCTCTATAGCATCAGTAACCGTAACCGTAAATTCATGATGATTAGTTCCTAAATAAGTAGCGATTTTTTTAGCATCAACCCTACCTCATAACAATTTTGATTTTCAAACCAAATCGAAGAAGTATTTAATTTTGTGCCTGATAATTCCGAAGCATTAGCAGCTATTAAACTTGAATCTATTCCTCCGCTTAAGAATACCCCATCCGGTACATCGCTTTTTAGTTGATATTGAACTGGACTGGCTAATAAATCAGATATTACTACAAGAGCTTGCTTTTCATTACTAATAACTTTTCTGAAACAGAAGAACTATGCTCCAATACTGATTTTTTTCAAAATCAGTTTTTGATATTTTCAGAATAATGTCCCGGCTCCAACTTATAGCAATTTTTATAAATAGCGTATGGGGCAGGAATATAACCTAAATGCAGATATTGAGGTATGATGCTTAAGTTTACCTGTAAGTTAAGTTTACTTATTTTTTTTAATGATTTAATTTCTGATGCAAAAGCAGAGTTTTCTCCATCCCAATAATAATATAGAGGCTTAATGCCTAAACTGTCTCTAAATACATAAAGTTCTTCTTCTTGCTTATCATAAATGACGAAAGCGAACATCCATTAAAGTGTTTTACTGTATCACACACCATATACTGCAAAGGCTTGTATAATAACTTCATTATCGATGATTGATGGAAATGGAATCGGGCTAAAAATTAAATTTCAATTCGGCTACTTCAGCATAATTATACATTTCGCCATTATACACGATCACATAACGTTTATCAAATGAGTACATGGGTTGTGCGCCTCGTTCAGACAAGTCAATAATACTCAAACGATTATGTCCTAAGCCCACATTTCTCTCCAAAAATATTCCGTTGCTATCTGGACGGCAATGTACCAAGATCGTGATCTTTCTGTTGCTCTCGGTCGGGATAGGGTTTGTGGGCGGGTTCGTGGCTCAAAAGCTGATGAAAGTCTTGCTCCGCAACGCCAAATGGAGCGTAAACCATCCGCTGATGACGTCTCAGTACATCACATCAGGACTGCTTGCCTTCATCCACGGCGCGAACGATGCACAAAAAGCAATGGGCATGATGGTCCTGGTCATCGCATCGGCCGGCTGGGCGTCCAACACAAACGTTCCCCTGTGGGTGATGGTAGCTTGCGCAAGCGCCATGACCATCGGCACTTTGGGGGGCGGGTGGAAGATCATTAAAACGCTGGGCCGTAGATATTCCATATCCGGCCAATTCACAGCTTCAACTCCCAGATCAGCTCGACCATGGCGATCGTGGTATCGACCATCGCTGGTGCACCGGTATCCTCGTCCCAAACAGTGGCGTCTAGCATCATCGGAGTAGGGGCGGCGGACAACGCCCGGATGGTGCAATGGTCCATAGGAAGACAGATGATCGAATCATGGCTGCTGACGATCCCATTGACTGCTTTGATATCAGGACTCATCTTCATCGTCCTGAAAGCCAGCTTGAACATGTGAGGTGAATCATGGAAGGAAAGGAGAAGAAAGCGAAGAAAGGCAAGATGCTCAGTTTTGTGAATCTATTATTCCCGACCAAATATGATTTCTATGGGATGTTGAGCAAACAGGCCGTGCAGACCCAGATCGGGGTCAGAGCACTGATCAATTGGCTTAATGCAGGCGGGAACGATGATCCTGTAGATGTTGCCAGAGAGGAGGATAAAGGGGACCGGATAAGATTGGAGATGGAGAGCGAACTACAGCGAGCGTTCACGACACCGTTCGATAGGCAGGATATATATGAGGTTTCGAGGCGGATGGACTATATTCTGAACTTTTCGCTGTCTACCGCTTATGAGATGAAAGCGTTCGAGGTGAAACCCGATGATGCCACAATGACGATGGCCCGGTCATTGCTGAAGGGCACAGAGCTAATGGTAGATTGCATAAGGATCTTGAAGGAGGATCCCAGCGCAGCCGGGAACCTGATCCCAAAAATGCGCGAGGAAGAACGCCTTATTGAAAAGACCTATGTCCAAAACATGGTCGATGTTTTCGCGATCGATGAACCGATCATTGCAATGAAGAAGCGAGAGATCTACCACCACCTAAGGGACGCTGGCCGCCATATGAGCATAACCGTCGACGTGCTCCACCGCATCATCGTGGCACAGATCTAGTCTGGATGATGACCAATACACCCGGAGGTTCAGGGATATGCTGTTTCCGAAACACGATTTGCATATCTGTGTCTCTTCCGCGGACTTCCAGGATGGCGATTTCGACAAAGCGATCACAGCCACTCAAGAATGAAAGACCCATCCTAGTCCGTTTGGTACGGCCGATCCAACTATTTCTCTAGTTATTCGGTGCGCTGGCCGTCGAAATAAATGGAGGTACAATCCAATCTTTCATCTAGTCTGCAAAACATTGCCACATTTATTATGAACCGGACCCTCGAAGAGATCAACGAACGGATCGCCAGTGGGCAGGCCGTGGTTCTCACCGCCCGAGAAGTGGAGTTGCTCATCGCCGAAGGTCGTGACCAAGAGGTCAGGGAAGTGGATGTCGTCACCACCGGGACCATGGGCCTGATGAGCGGCACATACGCGTTGCTGTCATTCCCCATTGCCCGAGCCGGCGTCCACCGGCGTTTCCTGAAAGGCACCATGAACGGCGTCCCCATCCACATCGGCCCCTGCCCGAACGAGAACCTGGGCCTGGTCGATTGCATGGTGTTCGGGACCTCGAGAAGCGAGGAGAACCCCCGCTACGGAGGTGGCCACCTGTTCCGGGACCTGGTCGAGGGGAAAGAGGTCCGGGTCGAAGCGCTGTCGGACAGGGACGAGGAAGTGGAAGCGACCATCACCCTTCAGGGCATGCCCACGGCCCGGCTGATGAGCTCCAGGAACCTTTTCCGCAACTATCGGGCCTTTGTCAATCCGTCTAGTGAGGAAGTACGCTCGATCTTCCATTGCATGCCGTTCCCGCCGGACTATGGAGGCCTCAACTTCTCCGGTTGCGGTCATCTCAATCCGCTCCAGAACGATCCGCAGCTACGTTGCATCGGCATCGGGACACGACTTCTGTTCAACGGGGGAGACGGTTTCGTCACCGGGTCCGGCACCCGCAGCTCGCCCAACAGCCCCAACCTGATGACCGTCGCCGACCTGAAAGGGATGGACCCAGCCCTCATGGGTGGTTTCCAGACCGGCGAAGGGCCGGAATGCATCGCCTCGTACGCGGTGCCCATCCCGATCCTGGACGATTCGGTCCTGGAACAGGTGATGGTCATGGACGACCGGATCCCATTGTCCGTGGTGGACGTGCGGGACCGGAGCAAGCTGGCCGAAACGGACTACGGCAAGGCGTGGGGCCACGACGAGGTAATGACAGTGGAAAAGGATGGATGCGGAAAGTGTCCGCAGTGCCGGGCCATGCTGGCCTGTCCTGCCGATGCCATCGTGTCGGACGGTGAGGGACCGGTGCGCGACCCTTCCCGCTGCTTCAACTGCGGGGCCTGCCTCGTCAACTGCCACCAGGGGTGCTTCCGGTCAGAGATGGGGGCGATCCAGCTGGACATCGGCGGGATGCAGAGGACGGTGCCGATAGTGGGGCGGGGATCGAACCGGGAAGGTGCGCTGCGTACCATGGAGGACCTGAAAAAGAGGATCCTGGACGGAAGCTTCCCGCTCACCCGGAAGGTCGCTGACATTCAGCCATGAACCGGTCGGCGATCTGGCGCGGAGAGAGCTCTATGATCGGACCGTCCGCGCCGATCTGGTCCACTTTGACCACTAAAACGCCTGAGCCCATCGACGTGAGGGCCGATCCGAGCTCGGCCTCGGTGCGCGCGGTCCGTACATCCCGCACCCCCGCCCCCCGGGCGATCGAGGCCAGATCGGCCCGCCTTGCGGCGCAGGTGGGCTGTCCGCCGGTGGACCCGTAGACCCCGTTGTCGATTATCGTCAGGAGATAGTTGTCCGGTCCCAGGTCGGCGATGGTGGCCAGCGTGCCCAGGTTCATGAGCACCGCCCCGTCGCCCTCGATGGCCAGTATGCCCTTGCCCGGGCAGGCCAGGGCGATCCCCAGGCCGATGGAGGAGGCCATGCCCATGGACCCCAGCATGTAGAACTGGTTCGCGGCGTCCCGGACCGAGTACAGTTCCCGGGAGGGATCGCCTATGTTGCACACGATCAGGTCGTCGCCCCTGGCTTGGACTATGGCCCTCAACGCATCGATGCGGTGCATCTCAGGCCCTCCAGTAGTCCAGGTTCAGCAGCACCGTCACCGGCCGCCGTTCGGTGAACGCTTTCAGCGCCGCCTTGGCCACCGCGCTCTCCCCTTCCTCGGGGGTCGGACAGCAATGCTCTATGCCGATGGCGTCCAGCAGGGGCACGGTCGCCTTGCCCATGGGCACCTGGGCCGCGATCTTCTCGCCCGCCGTGCCTCGGTGGGAGATGATCAGAAGCAACGGAATATCGTACAGCAGGTCGAGCGACACCAGGGCATTGATGCAATTGCCCAGCCCGGAGTTCTGCATAAGCAGGGCCGGTCTCTTACCGCCCATGAACGCGCCGGCGCATATGCCGATGGCCTCCTCTTCCCGGGTGACCGGAACGTGGGTTATGGCGGGGTCCGCGATTATCATATCCAGCAAGGGACCGAACTTTACACAGGGGACGCTGGTCACCAGTCCGATGCCGCCTGCCTTCAGGCCCCGGAACACCTTGTCGCCGTTCACCGGGGCGCCGAGCGTCCTTGTGCTCATCACCACACCTTCAGGTCTATGCCCTCGATACGTACCTGGTCCCCCTCGGAACGGACCACCACTCCGGAATGCACCTTCTGCATCATGCAGTGATGGGGTACGAACCTGACCGTCTCCCCCACCTCCAGGATGCGGTCGTTGAGCACCACCCCTTCGAAGGCGGCGATCTGGCAGATGCCGAGGTCCAACGGACGGTAGTCGTCCTGGCCGAGCCGGTTCAACGGACCGGTCAGGTGGATGGTCAGTATGGAGCGGTTGACCTCCAGGACGTGCCCGAAGTGCACGATCGGGCAGCCCAGGGGACGGTAGGTTATCGCTTCCCCGGGCCGCGCCCGGACGTCCCGATCGAACGGGTAGATGTCCTCCCGGCAGCTCGGTTCCCCGGGCAGGGGGCCGAGAAGCACATCGCCGGAAGAGCCGCCGACCAGGCCGGGGAAGGTGTTGGCGGCGTCCTCCAGGACCAATTTGCTCAGCTCCTCACGGTTGGCGGCGTACCGCTCCTGGCCCAGGAGAGGGCAGTCGTCCAAGGCCCTGCCTTCCTTCAGGGCGGCGGCGAAGCTGCGGCAGCTGGGGCATCCGCATCGTCCGCAATTGTATCCGGGAAGGAGATCGAGAGCGCGCATGCTTCACTCCCCCGAATATAGAGTGGTGCCGTCTATGTGGCGGAGCACCCCGCGGTGATGCTTCCTCCCGACCCTGGTCTCGCCCCGCACAGAGTGCAAACGGCCAGTGGCGGGGTGTGCCTTAGGCGCATCTCGCTGGCGACCTCTCCGGAGGTGACGATGATGTCGGACAGCTCCGTGGCCCCCTTTCCGGTAAGGCCGTTGGCCTCCACCAGGGCGCAGGTGGGGTTTGCCTCCAGTACCCGCTCGCGGAACACCTCCCGTTCAGCCTGCGAGACGACGTCCCCCTTGGTCACGACCACCACGTCGGCGGTCGTTATCATCGGCCCGATCTTGAGCGGCGTGTTAGGCCCGGAGGTCGCATCGATCACGCAGACCGCCAGGCACTGATCGGTGTACGGTGCGCAGCGAAGGCAGAGTCCAGCGGTCTCTACCAGCAGAAGGTCCGCTCCCGAGGAACGGGCCCAATCCAGCATGCCCTCGGTGTTGTAGATGGCGAAGTGGTCCGGGCACATGTCCTTGGCCAGCGCCAGTTTGATCGGGATCCCTAATGTGGAAAGGCGTTTTTCATCGTCCGTCCAAAGGCAGTCCACCTTCACCAGGGCGGGATGGAAGCCTTTCTGCACCATCGTCCTGACCGCCGCCATCAGGACCAAGGTCTTGCCGGAACCGGGCGTTCCGGCCACGATGGTCATCCTCATTCTGAGCTCACCAGACCGCCGTCCCGGATGGTCTCACGGAGCGTGATGAGCCATTCGTCTATCCTGGCCAGCCGGTCGCACAGGCGGACCTCTTCCTCGGTTCTGAGCGCCACCTGACACATCCCTCCCTCGGACATGACCACCCGCCTCGATGCCAGCAGGGCTAACAACGGGTCGTGCGTCACCACGACCACGATCTTGCCGCTTCCGGCCAGTAAACGCAGTGCCTCCTGCTTGTTGATGCCGGCGTTCTCGATCTCATCGATAAGCACGATGGGCGAATCGGAGATGATGGCGATGTCCGCTGCCATCAGGGCGCGGGACTGGCCGCCACTGAGCGCGGTGAGGTGGCAGTCCCTGGAGATGGCCTCCCCAGTAGCAGATTGGCCGCCTCTATCACTCCGGGCACCAATCGAAAGTTCTTCCCCGGCTCCTGGCGTGCATGCGGAGGAACTCCCCCACCTGCATATCGGCCAGGAAATGCATGTTCTGGGAGAGCTGGGCGACCGGCTTGTTGCGCGGGTCGTTCCGGCTCCGGTGATCCTGCACCTGGCCGTCCAGCAGGATGCGCCGGCGGGAGGGCGAGTCGCCAATGGAGAGCTGTTCGATGTCGTTGATCAGAGTGGTCTTGCCGGACCCGGTGGGTCCTACGATCCCGACCACTTCCCCTGACCGCAGATCGATCTGCTCGACCGGTTCGTTCATGCCTCTCTTGTCTATTCCCACCCAATATCGTCAGTTCCATGTCCTTTCCCTCCTCCCCGAGGCCTCGAGTATCTCTCGGCCCAGCTCTTGTACGTCATGGCCTGGCCGTACAGTCCAGTCCGGCGCCAGGACAGAGATGCAGTGTGATTCGCGGACCCTTTCCTGCCCGCCGCCAGTGATGTTCAGCAGACAGGTGTCACCGGCCCGCACCCCGCCGCTCCGCGCCGACCTCATCAGGGCGGCTACGGCCACGGCCGGGGCAGGCAGGATGTCTATACCCTCGACCCGCTCGAACAGCTTCTTGGCCTCCGCGGCCTCCTCGTTGGTGATGCCCATGACCTCTCCTCCGGTCCGGTCGAGGACCTCTTTCACCCCTCCCGGCAGATCGTACGGAGGACGACGGTTGAACAGCACGTCATCGTAGATCCCCTTGGGGCAGCTTTCAGGGTACGAGCCGCCGGATCTGGCGTGATAGAGCGGAGCGCACGGGATGTTCTGCGCCAGATGGAGGACCGGCAGCGTCTGGCCGAAGCGACCATCGTCTATCAGGCGCTGGGAGGCCTCGCACGCGCTGATGCCGCCGGTGCCGCTGCCTACCGCCTGGAAATAATGGCGGGGCAACGAGCCCATGAACTGGACCGCGTCCAGCACGACCGTGCCCATCCCGTCCCTGCGCGCCACGTTCCGCGCACCACCTTCCGGGACAAACCCTGGAAGAGCGGCTAGACCTTCGCCCAGGACGATGGCGTCATAATAATCGCCCTGCACCGCCACCACCAGGACCTTGTTGCGCTCCAGGTTCGGGATCCAGATGCGCTTGTTGCAATCCCAGGGAACCACGATCACCACTGGCTGTCCGATCAGGGATGCAACATAGGAGAACGCCCGACCGGTGTTGCCGGCCGTGGCCACGACCATGATCTTGTTCCCTCCCTGTTCCTCTATCCGGCGCATGGTCGGGAGCGCTTCCAGCTCCTTGAAGCTGCAGGATAGCATGTCCGCCCCCCTTTCAGGCCAGTAACCGTTGAAAGTGATGTACAGCTCATCGAGCCCGGTCTCCTTGGCCAGGCCCTCGCTCTTGTACGTCACCGGACCGCCGTGGGTGTTGTGAAGCACACCGTTCACCGGCAGCCACTCGAGGAACCTCCACATGCCCGGATAGGGGCTCAGGACCAATTGCCTGGCGGAGTAGACGGTCTTCAGAAGGGAATCGTCATTCGGGCATCGAAGTGCATACCTGTCCCGATCGTGGCCGCATTTGGAGCAGACGACTCGATAGTCACCCATGGAAACTGCCTTTCTTCCATTGTGATTGTTCCATCTCCTATTTATACCATGTATGACCCAATGAGGATAAATTGTCGATTTCTTGGTACGATGATGCAACGGATTACATAGTTGGGCCAGTTTCACCCAAAACTAACCCAAAAAGGGGATTAATTATTCTACGGATGTAATACTTAACCCACCCACGATAAAAGGGAAAAGTGCTCCTGATCGGTTCCATGAACGGCAGATCGCACTAACTACGCAGCATATCACACATCGGAGGATCGGGTCGACTTTCGTTATTTTAGGGCGTACTCGATGCTGTAACTTCGGCTGAATGTCGCCCGTGTTCGTGGTGCCTGACGGTCCTGGAGTTAGTTACGCCCGAGCCCGGTCAGTTCATCCTGCCCAGGCGATGATGTTCGTTCCGCCCGCCTCGGAATAGTCGTCCCCCTTGACAAAACGGACGTTGCTGGCGCTGATCTTGTAGTCCCTATCCACCAGTATGCGGGAGATGTCGCTGGTGATGCTGCAGGAAGTGAAGATCCGATCATTGCCGGAAGTAATGGCCGATTGCTCGCACGCCGCCATCAGCGAGGACATGACCGCCCCCCGGTCAGGCAGCGTGGGGTCCGTCAGAAGCAGCCTGATAGACACCATGTGCAGTCCTTCGAGAGGGGCCTCCATGAGCAGGGCCGCGCCTTTGGTGATGCCGTCATGGCGGATCATGAAACCCTTGCCCAGCGAGTGTTCGAGCGCCCCTCGGAACTCCGGGTTGCAGTCCATGCCCGGGAACACCGCAGAGCTGAGCCTACGGATCTCTCCGCTGTTCTCCGCCAGGTTCGAGGCGTTGAGCTCCTTGACCCCGCCCACGAAGTAGCCGGCCGGCCCGAGCTTCTTCTCGGCGAACACGGTGACGCCGATCGGACGGTAACCGAGGCCGGCGTAGAAACGCTTGTTCCGCTCGTTGTCGGTCATGGTCTCCACGCCGTAAACCCGACATCCCCGGGAGCCTAGATGGGCGTGACAGGCCTGCATGAGGGCCTTTCCGACGCCCTTGCCCTGATGCTCGGGCAGCACCTCCACCGGCCCGACCCATCCTACGCTCCCCCAGACATGGCTGTAGGCCGTGCCGACCGGTTCCTGCCCCAGCATCGCTATGAAACATCCCTGGGGCTCTCCCTCCAGGGCAGCCTGGATTATCCTGCCCGGCCGGGTCGGATACTCCACTGCCCTTCCGAGGTCGTCCGAGGCCACCCTCGACCAGGTCGTCTTTCCGATCGCCTGCGCCAGGTGAATGTCGCCGGGGAGCATCATGCGTATCCTGACTCTCGTCCCCTCCGGTCGATCTTCGCCTTCCGCCATCCCGGCCATGCCCGGTGAAGGGAGATGACCGGTCATAAAGATGCTGGGCCCAGACATCCTCCATCATTGTTCCCAAATGTTATCAGGTTTAATACAGAAAGACGCTGGAAACGCTCCGGAGATTCTCGTAGTCAAGGACTTCAAGGAACCGGCCCGGCAGGATCGGCCTCATCCGGGTGGTCCATTACTTTGGCTGGCTTATGAATCCCACCAGCATGAACACAAAGCTTACTATGGCGAGAACGATGAAAATAGTGCCGTAATCTGGATAACCGTTCACCGTCTGTTGCACTGGGATCCCGAAGACATACTTGGTCTCCTGGTGATGTTCAGTGAAGGCCCATACCGCTGCACCGGTGAAGATCGCGCCGAGGAGCCCGCTTATGATCGCCAATCCCTTACGCATGGTGATACAACGGCACTTCATTGTAAATGAGGATATGCGTGGGGGTGCCACTCTCATCTAGAGAGTTTAAGGACCTTTGGCAGACCGAGCTCGAGGCAATATGCAACTAGCTTAGCATTCATTGAACACGATCAGCGGGACTTCTTGTCGGGCATCATTTCCTGGTCGGTTGGATCAGACCCAGAGGGTTGCCTTCAGGATCGGCTATCCATGCCACGAACCCCATTCCGGGGACCGGCATCTTTGCCATCAACACCTTTCCGCCGTTCTTGACCGCCTTATCCAAGTACTCCTCTATGGACTCCACCTGGATGTAGTTGATCGGAACTTGGGAGGGATCTTTGCGTTTGTAGAGACCCCCGTTGACTCCGGGCTCCTTTAGCATCCCGTTCTCGTCGGTCGGAACCGTGTGAAAAATGCGGTACTCCATGTCCTGACCGGGAATGTCGATGACCTTCCAATCGAACATGGCCCGGTAGAACTCCTTCATCTTGGCCACGTCGTCCGCTGGGATCTCGAAGAACACAATGGTGTGGTTCACATCATCACGGATTCTCTTTTCGAGCATCGATGATTTAATCCTTGCTTCGCCGGGCGCGCAGGCTGATCAGCGCGGCGGTCGCTCCGGCGGCGATGCCGTTGTCGATGTTGACGACGACCAGGCCGGGAGAGCAGGTCTGAAGCATCCCCATCAGGGCCGCCTCCCCCTTCCCCCGAAACCATACCCGACCGATGTCGGGACGCCTATGACCGGGACGTCGGTCAGTCCGCACACGACGGTCGGCAGCGCCCCTTCCATACCTGCACAAACGATGAGCACGTCGACCCCTTGCTCGAGCATGCGCGTAGAGAGGGTCCAGCATGCGATGCAACGCCGCCACCCCAATGTCGTACTCGGTGAAGACCTGGCAGCCCATGGCCTCGGCGACCGCCTTCGCCTCCTCCGCGACTGCGATGTCCGAGCTCCCGGCGGTCATGATCCCGACCTTCCCTTTCATGGCCGGGTCCTTCCTCTTGTCCACCACGATCATGCGGGACGGTTCGATGTAGCGGACCAGTCTCGGGTCGACGACCGTTCCACGGCGTCGAGGTGGGCCTTCGATGCCCGGGAGACCAGGATCACGTCCCGGTCCTCGATGACCCGTTCCACGATGTCCGCCACCATGGCCGGCGACTTGGTCTCGCCAAACACTATCTCCGGTATCCCCCGACGTGCCTCCCTGGCATGATCGAAGCAGGTGTGTTCCCCGATGCGCTCCAGAAAATCGAGCTTCAGCAACTGCTCTGCCCTTTCCTCGCTCGATCTCGCCGCGCTTCAGCTGTTCCAGGACATCGCGGATGCTCATGGTTTTCCCGATGCGCTCTTCACTTATCACCCTTTTTGACCGGCGTTAGGTTTGAATACCAATTTCACACCATCACCATCCGTGACCCCGGAAGAGAAGATTTCCAACCTGCGTGCCTTGCTCAGATCCTACGGCCCTTTGGCCGTCGCGTTCTCTGGCGGTGCGGACAGCACGTTGCTGCTCAAGGCGGCGCTGGACGAGCTGGGGCCGGAGAAGGTGGTGGCTTTGATCGGGGTCTCCGAGACGTTCCCGCAGTCCGAACGGGAACAGGCCCTGCAATTGGCGGAACAGCTCGGTGCCCGGCACATCGAGGTCATGACCAAGGAACTGGACACCAGCGCTTTCGCGGAGAACACTGTCCGACCGCTGCTACCATTGCAAGAAGGAGCTGCTCACGAAGTTCCTCTCCATCGCCAAGGAGGAGGGTTTCCTGGCGGTGGCCGACGGGAACAACGCCGACGACCTGAAGAGCTCCGGGCCGGCCTCCGGGCGGTCAGGGAACTGGGCACGCACAGCCCGCTGGCGGAGGTGGGCATGACCAAGGACGAGGTGCGCCAGCTGTCCAGGGAACTGGGGCTGCCGACGGCGGTCAAACCGTCCAGCGCCTGCCTCGCCTCCCGCATACCGTTCGGAACGCCGATCACCAGGGAGAGGCTCCACCAGGTGGAGACGGGCGGAGGATTTCCTGCGCGGATTGGGAGTCACCCAGCTGCCGAGTGCCGCCATCACGGCGAGGTGGCCCGGATCGAGGTCACCGCTCCGGAGTTCTATCTGGTGCTGAACAACCGGGACTGGATCGTCAAGGAGTTCAAGATGCTCGGGTTCACATACGTAACCATGGACCTTCAGGGGTTCCGGTCCGGGAGTATGGAAGAGCCGCTCAGAAGGTAGGGCTCGATCCCCTTCACGGCCGTCAGCATGACGAACCAGTGGTTGATGCGGACATTGCCGGAGACCAGTCCGGTAGCCAAACTTGTGTTTCAGCTCCTCGCTTAACTCCGTAACCGTGCGCACGATCTCCTGGGCATCCTTTTCCTCGGCGGTTCCGGTCAGGCGCTTCAGGGGCATGCTCCGGGCGTATGTCCTCATTTCCCGTGGCTGCAGGCCGGCCGAGTAGCATTCGCCTCCATTCGCTGGGACGGTACTCCCGGACATGGGAACGGTCATGAAGCACGTCCAGCTGGTTCATCGTCCTGTCCACGTCCTCGTCCTCCGGGACGCTGCGATCGTCGATGGCCAGAACACCACCTGGCCTGAGCACCCGGGTCATCTCCTTGAGCGCTCCCTTGATGTCCGAAAGTGGTGCGGCGCCCTGCGGCTAAGGACCAGATCGAAGGCGGAGTCCGGGAAAGGGAGGGCCATCACATCGGCCAGGCACAGGTCCAGATTGCTCGATGCCATTTCTGTATTGGTGAGGTCCGCCGCTTCCGTCGAGCATTTCTGGCGTGAAATCGATGCCGACCACCCGGCGAACGAACGGGGCGAAAGCCAGCGCCGTATTGCCGGTCCCGGTGGCAACATCCAGAACGACGGCGTGCGGATCCGGATTGGCCATGTAGACCATTCCCGACGCACCTCTTGGTCAGCGTGCTCCGGGCTCGCCCGGTACCATTTCGCGTTCCTTCCGAAAACTGCCCTCGGATCTTCGACCATTCAGCACCGCATACCGGGGCGCATCATTATTAAAACCGTCCCTTCCTGCCCGCTTTTCCGTAATAACGAGATTGGGCTGGTCGGGATCAGAACGATGCCGGTCGGTCATTTGATGTGCCTGCATCGATGGGTGAAATCCGTTGAAGGTTTCAATACGTTAATGGATCGCGCGTGATCTGTGGCATTTGAGAATAGACCGTGAGGCGCAAAAGAATCCATGGGGTGAATGAAAGGAGTCGATATCGGACATTTTCCTCAAGATGCAACGCAATACAGATGAAAACCAATGAATATCCGACGATACTAATCCAGCTCATGAAGGTCTCGATCACCCTGCTGTCTTACGACCACGGTATTCTGCGTCAGGTCCTGGACGTTTACAAGGACATTGCCGAAAAGGAATCGGTCGATAGCGAACCGCCAGATGCGACCGAAGGGATCGAGTTCCTGCTGATGTTCATGGACCACTTCCACCATGGAAAAGAGGAGAGGTTCCTGTTCCCGGCCGCAATCTGCGCCGACCCGGAGCACACCGAGGACCTCCAACAGCTGTTCGAGGATCACCGAACGGCGAGAATGCTGGCCGAGGCAATGCTCACCTCCGTCCGTCCCGGAGGGAACGATGCGGAGTTTTATGAGAACACGAAGAGACTGGTGGAGCACATGACCGCCCACATCCGCAAGGAGGAGGACATTGTCTTCCCTGGATCGAGGCAGAGATGGACGAGAGGAGGACATGCGCATCTACAAGCATTTTGAGAATTTCACAATGAACAATTTCATGGAAGACATCTATCCAACGTCAGAGGCGTTCGCGGACAGGTTCCAGGATGCCGTAATGGGGAAAGGGTTCTATGAGAACGTAAAAAAATAAGCTGAGTGGTCGACAACGCACCACTTTAGCAAGGAGCGGTCTTTGTCTTGACCGGGATTAATTTTTATCGAATGAGCGGTTCGCTCTCGACATAGGAAAGCATTTTGTTTTATCAAAGTAATCCTAACGCGGGGAAATCGCGGTGATTATTACAATAGCGGGCAATGATGGCGCAATAATGATGGATATAGTGCTGATTGCGACCACCGTGGCGACGGCCTCGGCACTGTCCAAGGCCGCCTCCGTCATCTTTGAGGCTGATGAGATGATTCGACATGGCCCTCAAATGAAGCTGGGAACCATCCAGGACTTGAAACGCAAGAAGATCATGCCAAAACTGTGGGCACCAATCTGGCAACTGCTTATCGGGGAGGCCATTTTCGACGTTGACACTTTTCTCCGGCGTGTTTGACGAATCCGGAGAGGAGATTCTGCTGCTGGTCATCGTCTTCTTTATGGTGATTGCTCTCTTCCTGGGCATCTTTTTCTACTTGGCTGGAAGGTTCGATCCTCATGTGACCGACGAAATCAGGTAGGAGCGGGAACCGAGAGTGGTCTCGTCTCATGAGAATTGATGAAGAAATAGCGCCGAGGAGGAGATTTGAACTCCCGAGGTGAAACACCAGTAGCTCTCTCGCGAACGCCGTATTGCCGGCGATTCGAGGCTACCGCCTTACCGGACTGGGCTACCTCGGCCTAGTGATGCTGATGGCTTTCCTCTATTTTAGTTTTAGCGAACCGTTCCCACCACCAAGCTGATTAGACCGCACCACTTATCGTCGGCCCGATGACCGAAATCTCTGTCACCGTGGAACACCGGGGAAGTGCGACTGTGGTAAAACTGCCGCAGGGCTCGAAGGTATCGGACGTTCTCGAGCAGATGAAGCTTTTCGCCGACGCGCACATCGTCATCCGGGAAAGACACCCGTGCCCATCAACGCCGAGGTCGTGGACGGGGACCGGTTGAAGGTCCTGCGGGTCGCCTCCGGCGGCTGAGCCTTTAGACCCCTTTGTCCATGATCTTTTCCAGGAGCTCCAGGTCCATCTGCGATAACGCCACGTCGACGAAACGGTCCAGGTTGGACATCCACACGCTCCGGATGTCCTCGCCGGTGCCGGAGCAACCGGTGGACATGGAAAGGCTGTCCTCTTCCGGGAACCTCATACGGAGATAGGGCAGCACCCCCAGACAGGGCACTCCCATCTCATCCACCAAGGCGATCTATCCCCTTCCCCAGTATCGAACTGTCGCCCCGGAAACGGTTGATTACGAAGCCTTTGACCAGATGCCGGTGCTCCTCCGGCAACAGATGATACGTACCGTACAGCGCAGCGAACACTCCGCCCTTCTCGATGTCCCCGACCAGACCACCGGGCTCCGGGTCATGGCGGCGGTGGTCATGTTGGACACCTCGTGCTTCCTCAGGTTGATCTCGACGGGGGACCCGGACCCTTCCAGGACGATATCGTCGTGCTTTGCCGACAGCCTCCCGAAGCAGTCGCCTATCGCCTCCAGGAACACCTCCCGCCTCACTCCGCGGTCCCGGTTCACGTCCACATACGGCCGCCCCCGGAGGATGACCTGGAGACCGCCCCCGCCCTTCGGCTTCAGGAGGATCGGGTTCATGTGGGCGGTCGGCTCGATCCCGCAGGCCCACGCTGGAACGCCTGACAGCTCGCCGATCTCGCCGCCGTCCCCGGTCACGAAGGAGTTCAGAGAGAGGTTGAGCGTCTTGTAGGGAGCGACGTCCCTTCCCTGCCGCCGCAGGTGGCGGCACACGCCGGGCCGGTCAAAAGCGTCTTTCCTCTTCGACTCCGGGAGGAAGTGCCCTGCAACATCACCCGGGGGTTATTTCCGCCCCTCCATTCCCAGCATGCCGAACACCCGGTCCATGTCGAGCGAGCTGCTCAGCGCAGAGGCGATGCGCTCTATATCTCGTCCACCGAGCTGTCGTAGTCCCTGACATCGACTGCCGAGGCGGCCTCCCCGCCCCGGCGGGCCTTTCAAAGGAAGAACCTCCGGAAAGAGGGCAGGTCGAAGGAGCCGTGCAGGTAGGAGCCCATCACCACCCGTCGGCCGATACCGCGCCGTCCAGGTGCCTGCCGGCATGGTCCTCGATGTCGAACAAGGGCAGCGATGCCCCCCGGTCGGTCATGCCCATGTGGACTCTCGTAGCCGCGCACCGGGCCCAGGTCCTCGTGACCGACAATGTGGGCCGTCACCTGGACGGTCCCTTGTCGTAGGAGTCGAAGCTGGTGACGACCTCGAGCAGGCCCAGCCCCTTGATCGTACCGGCCTCCTTGCCCTCGAGCCCGTGTTCGTCCTCGTAGCTCGGTGCCGAGCATCTGGTAACCGCCGCAACGCCGAGGATCGGGACCTTACCGCGGAGGCCACGGATGGCGGCGTCGAACACCTTTCTCCCTGAGCCAGGCGAGATCATCGATGGAATTCTTCGTTCCGGGTATCGATCAGCGCCCCGCAGTCGTTCAGCTCTGACGGGTCGTCGAGGAATCGGACCACGACGCCCGGCTCAAGCGACAGGGCGTCGAAGTCGGTGAAGTTGGAGATACGGGAAGACGCACCACCCCGACCAGCAGGGAGCCTTCCTTGCGCTTATCGCCCAGGAACATCGAGTCCTCGTCCGGGAGGTCCAGGTCGATGTGGGGAACGACCCCTAGCACCGGCACCCCGGTGAGCCTCTCGATCTCCTCGAACCCTTCCTTCAGTGAATCGGGGAACCGTGCATGTTGGTGACGATGATGCCCCCGAACATCTTCCGCTGCTCTTCCGGCAGGAGCATCAGTGTCCCGTACATGTAGGCGAAGGCACCGCCCCATTCGATGTTGACCACCAGAACGCAGCCCGCCTGGGCGATCTCGGCGGTGCGCATGTTCACGATGTCGTGCTCGGACATGTTGATCTCCGCCGGGCTGCCGGCGCCCTCGATGACCACGAAATCGGATGTCTTGGACAGCAGCTCCAGGTTGCGGCGGACGATCTCCACGCCCTCATGGTCGGTGAAGTTTCCGTAGTACTGTTGCACATCCATGTCACCGTACGGCCGTCCTTCCACGATCACCTGCGAAATGGCGTCCCCCTTCGGCTTCAGCAGTATCGGGTTCATGTGGCTGTTCGGTTTGACCCGGGCGCCGCGGGCCTGCAGCTCCTGGGCCCGGGCGATCTCCTCCCCGTCGTCGGTGACCACCGAGTTCAGGGACATGTTCTGGGCCTTGAAAGGGGCGACAGAATAGCCCATGTTGGAGAATATGCGGCAGAACGCGGTGCACATGAGGGACTTGCCCGCACCGGACGTCGCCCCCATCACCATCAGCCGCTTGGCCTTCTTGAAGTGTCGGGCCTCCATCCTAGACTTGATATCGACGAGGTCCTGTTTGCTCAGGTCCTCCAGCTTTATTCCGTCGATCTCCCTGAAGAAGTCGGCCACCACCTCGTCCCGGTGCACCCAATAGCAGGCCTGGCAACTCCACACCGGGCCGTTCTTTCCCTTGACCATCTGGCCCAGTTCGCCGTCCATGCAGGGATAGAAAGGGCAGAAACAGGTGGAGCAGTTCTGCCCCTTGAAATGACAGTGATACCATTCACAGGAGGCGTTCGTGCCTATGTTCCCGGCGGACAGTTCTCCTGCCACCTTTTCCACGAAATTTCGCATTTCTAGCCCCCTATCGATCTCATCATTGCCAGTTGGATGGTTCATCCAATATAGCTAGGAATGCAATATGCCTTGATGATTATTAAAGCATCTCGGAATATGATGAACACCGTAAGACGTTATGCTGGACAGAGGTGGTCAACGATGGTTCGTGGGCGCCCCAGGAAGTGGTCGAGGCGTCCGACCAGACGAAACATATATAAGTCCCGTGGCATACTTCAGGTTCCGGAAAAGCACTACGCTTTCCGATATCACATCTTCACTATCATAACCCATTCACCCCCGTCTAAGCGGGACTCCCCAAAGAATGGAATGCCTGCGAGAGCGCTAAAGCAAGGCTCCCGTGGAGGATATTGCGGCTGGTATTTGAGAGAGTAGCGGATTTTCCAAGGAACGAGGTGAATTAATCATGAACATTGATCCCAGCACCACGAAGTACCTGGTAAGGGCGAGGCTCAACGCAGATGGCATCGTCGAGAAGCCGGATGTAGTGGGTGCAATTTTCGGACAGACTGAAGGTCTGCTCGGTGACGAACTTGATCTCAGAGATTTGCAGAAAAGCGGCCGGATCGGAAGGATCGAGGTCGATGTGCACTCGAAGCAGGGCAAATCCGAAGGCGAGATCCTCATCCCATCGAGCCTGGACCAGGTCGAGACCGTCATTCTGGCCTCGGCACTGGAGACCATCGACCGGGTCGGGCCATGCAAGGCCAAGATCACCGTCGAGTCGATAGAGGATGTCAGGGTCGTCAAGAGGGCCAAGATCATCGACCGTGCACGCGAACTGCTGACCGAGCTCATCAAACAGTCCAAGACCAGCGGCGTGGACCTGACCGAGAGCGTCAGGCAATCGGTGCAGGTCGAAGAGGTCATCTACTACGGAAAGAGCGCTTCGGTGGACCGAACGTCCCGGACTCGGACGCCATCATCGTCGTCGAGGGCCGCTCGGATGTACTCAACCTGCTGAAGTCGGGCATCAAGAACGCCATCGCCGTGGAAGGGACCAACATCCCCAAGACCATCATGGAGCTGTCCAAGGAGCGCGTCATCACCGCCTTCGTGGACGGGGACCGGGGCGGACAAGCCATCCTCAGGGAACTGTTCCAGGTGGCCGAGGTCGACTTCGTTGCCCGGGCACCCCGCGCACATGAGGTCGAAGAGCTGACCCAGAAGCAGATCATGAAGTGCCTGCGGAACAAGATCCCAGGAGAACAGTTCATGGAGATGTTCGGGCTCGAGGCGGACGGCACCGAGAAGAAGAACGGACGCTCCGAGAAGGCCGAGAAGCTGGAACGGTTCACCAGGGAGGACAAGGCGGAACGGGCCTCGGAGGACAAGTCGGACGTGGAGGAGAAGACCTTCGAGAAGCCGGCCCCGGCAGAAGCGCCGGCACCGAGGCAGGAGCGCGAGGAACGCCGTGAGGAGAGGCCCAGACAGGAGAGGCGCGAGGAGCGTCCTCGCCAGGAACGCCCGGAGCAGCGCCGGGAGGCACCCGCACCGAGGCAGGAGCGCGAGGAACGCCGTGAGGAGAGGCCCAGACAGGAACAGCGCGGCCGTGGCGGCGAACGCTACGAGAGGCGCGAGGAAAGGGCCCCGCCGATGCCGGTGGAAGCGCCGTCGGAGATGCCGATGGAGGTCTCGGACAAGGCCAAGAAGCTGTCCGCGGCCCAGGAGAAATACCGCGGCATGATCAACGAGATGTCCTCCACGTCCAAGGCCAAGATCATGGACATGCAGGGAGCGGTGCGCAAGGAGGTACCGGTGAAGGAGCTGGTCAATACCCTTAAGGGCGAGACCGAACCTATATCCACCGTGGTCTTCGACGGCATCGTCACCCAGCGGATACTGGACATAGCGGCGGAACAGAAGATAGGGACCATAGTCGGCACCAAGATGGGCAACATCACCAAGCAGCCCAGCAGCGTCGACGTCTGGACCAAGGAAGATCTGAACTGAACATGTCTGGAAAAGTCAACCTTCAGCGGGAACCCGACCTTCGGTCGATCGAGTCCACTTCGGACATCGAGATACCGACGGACCCGCTGATGCGGGTCATCGGCCAGGAAGAGGCGGTGACCCTGGCGCGCATCGCTGCCAAGCAGCGGCGCCATCTTTTATTGGTAGGACCGCCTGGATGCGGGAAATCGATGATCGCCCAGGCCCTTTCTTTACATTTATCCGCTCCCAGAGAGGAGATCCGTATCGTTCACAATCCGGAGAACCCGGAACGCCCGACCGTGGAGGTGAAACGGGAGGACGAGGTCCGCAGGGAGCTCGAATCACTGGGCTCCGCCGAGGGCGAGCTCATCGACCCCATCAACGCACCGATCAACGTCTCCGAGCGTCTCGGCTACCGGTGCAAGAACTGCGGCACTTATTCTTCACCTAGGGAACGCACCTGTCCCAAATGCGCCAAGCCCAAAGGCTCGGACCAGCCCAACCAGGCCAACCCGTTCGGCGACCTGATGAGCGGGCTGTTCGAGCAGATCAACGCCGCCCAGGGCCAGAACTCCATGGTGGGCAAGGAGCGCGTCACCACCACCCGGAAGCGCTTCGGCAAGGAAGAGGTGGTCGTCTTCGAGCGCAGCGGAGATATGATCCGGGTGCTGGACCAGACCGCTCTGGAGAAGCGCCGGGAGCTGGAGAAAGTATCCCCCCGGAAGGTGCTGGTACCACTGAACCGCAATCCGTTCGTGCTCGCCACCGGCTCCTCCGAGACAGAACTGCTCGGCGACGTCCGGCACGATCCCTACGGCGGGCATCCACAGCTGGGCACCCAGCCCTATGAGAGAGTGGTCCCGGGAGCCATCCACGAGGCGCACGAGGGCGTCCTCTTCCTGGACGAACTGCCTCATCTGGGTCAGATCCAACGCTACATCCTGACGGCAATGCAGGAGAAGCGCTTCCCTATCAGCGGCCGCAACCCGCAGAGCGCCGGGGCCAGCGTCAAGGTCGTCGACGTCCCCTGCGACTTCATATTCGTAGGAGCGTGCAACATACAGGACCTGGAGCAGGTCCTTTCGCCGCTCCGTTCCAGGATCGCCGGCAACGGCTACGAGGTGCTGGTCAACACCACCATGGAGGACAACGACCAGAACCGGGCTAGGCTGGCCCAGTTCATCGCCCAGGAGATCATGGTGGACGGCCGGATACCCCAGGCCACGCGCGGCGCGGTAGAAGGCATCATCAAGGAGGCCAGGCAAAGGGCCAAACGCATCGACAACATCAACAACGCCCTCACCCTCCGCCTCCGGGAGCTGGGAGGCCTCCTGCGGGCGGCCGGGGACATCGCCGTGGTCAACGGTGACCCGATGATCGACGTCAAGCACCTGGACCAGGCCATCAGGCGCTCCCGGTCCGCCGAGGACCAGATCAAGGAGCGCTACGGTTCGTACACCAAGGGCCTGGGCACCGACATCTCCTCGGCCCAGAAGGAGAAATCCCCCTACTACTTCCAGAACGAGACCGCCGACAAGGACACCATGTTCCATTGACCGGGTATGTATCTACCTGGCCCCATTGAAGTTAGGAGTAAGGAGAAAGCGTCAGAGGTGTAACTTCAGTGTGTATCCGTCCTCGCCGTTCGAGTAGTAGTTCGGGATCCGCCCGGTGAGCATGAACCCGAACCGCTGGTAGAACCTTATCGCGGACAGGTTGCTGGAACGTACCTCCAGACTGACCAGGTGCACGCCCCTCATCGCACCCTCGCGGATGAAATTGTTCAGGAGCAGGCTGCCGACCCCCTTATTGCGGTACTCCTTTTTCACGGCCAGCATGAGCACGCGGCACTCCGATTCCGAGGACATTATGCCGAACAGGAAACCGACGATCCGCCCCATCTCCTCTGCCACCAGAAAACCGTTGGGCCAGTATGGCGAGAGCTCGGTGAAGACCGTCGGGTTGTAACGCTCCTTCAGCGTGTTCGAGGCCAGCTCGTAGACCGCCCAGAGATCGGAGGGTCTGAAGTACCGTATCAGCACGGACGTCGATTGCGCTAACCTCCCTTTAGTTTTTTCCAGACCACCCAGATGCCGCAGGCCAGACCCACCGCGCCGGCCGGGACCATCAGCAGGTAGTTCGGTTCGTCGACCGAGGCGGGCGGGACAACGATCACCAGCAGCCCCTTGGTCGCTTCGTTCCCGAAACGATCGGTCACGGTCAGGTTCACCTTATGGATGCCCAGACCGAGATAGGCCATGACGCACGACCCGTTCCATGAATCGCCGGTCGTCGTGTCCGTCCATAGATAGGAGGAAATGCCCGCATTGTCCCGGCACCCCCTGGCGTCCAGAACGACTGGCTTCCCTTCGGTGACGGTCAGATTGTTCCATGGAAGGGATATGACCGGAGGGTCGGGATCGACGGACCAATCCTTCCAGAAGAAATCGGCGAAGAATCCGGAGACCGGAGGGGACGAGACGATCAGGCCGACCTCCCGGTTCTGGAACACCGAAGCGTCGACCCAATTGATGCTGGACACGAGCACCCGGTCGTCTGCGATCACTCCCTTGTTGTGCAGCACGCCAAGATCATGATAGTCGCTGACCAGCCTTGCCTGAAGGTCTATGCCCGGCTCATTTCCGAGGGCGTTCAGGGCATTTACGGTCATAGAGTTGTTGCGGCTGTTGGAGGTGTCCACGAACGTCTGGTCCAGCAGTACCCGCACTTGCACGCCCCTTTCCGCCGCGGCCACCAGAGCGTCGATTATCTGGTTCTTCCCCACCCATGCCGGGTCTATGTCCAGCTGCTCGACCAGAAGTCTCTTGCTGGCGGACGACACCAGATCCAGCAAGCCCTGGAACGATGTGTCCGGCGATTCGATGAGGGAGACGTTGGCCATGACCGGCATCATGGCCGCACTTTTAAGGGCAGGAAGCGGAACGTCTTCCGGCGGACCGTACCAATCCCGGACCACCGTTCCTGCCTTCTCCACATCGCGCCTGCTCAGGGAGGAATCTTCCTGGAACATATCCGTCAAGTCGTTCGCGAGCACGTGGGAAACGACCGTCACACCCCATCCTCGGTTCGATCCCAGACCGCTGGCCCAGTTCTCCGACATGACCGTCACCCGCTCTCCGTCCACGACGAAGTACTTGGCGTGCAGGCAGTCATATCTCCGGTAGCTCTGATTCGATACCATCAAACGGACATCGCATCCGGCCCCGACCATGGCGGCGATCGCGGTCTTGGAGGCATTGGTCAGGCCGGCCACCGGCTGTCCTTCGATGAGCAGGGTCACCTCCACTCCCCTCCGCTCGGCATCCGTGAACAGTTTCGTGATAACCGGGTCGCCCAGCTCGTAGACGCAGGCGTCGATCCTGGCCCGTGCCCCGCCGATCTCTCTGACCATCCTGTTCTGGGCATCCTCCGGGGAAGTGAAAGGATCGACGTAGCCCTGGCATGATGCCTCGACAAGCGCAGACCTGCCCGCACAGGACCGGGACCAGTCACTGGTGGAGTTGGAGTCGGTCAGATCCCGGTTGCGTTCGGCCATATCCCCCTTTGGCATCGGGGTGAACGGCAATCCGTTCCAACCGGCGGAAGGCGTGGCCGAGCCGAAGCAGAATGAGTCGCTGATCTCGCCCCCGGGAGCGACGAGGTCGACCTGGTCCCCCTTGTCCGCCAGCGCGAAGGTACCGTGCCTGAGGACAAGAACGTCATGGTATCCCAGCTTCAGTTCGTCCGGATAATAATCCTTGAAGGTGGACGGGTCTGCGCATATGCTCAATCGTACACCCGGTCCCAGAACGACGCTGGCGTTGACCTTGATCCAGCCCTCGCCGTCATCGACCGACCACCCCTTTGCGTCGACCGTATGGTTCGAGACGTTCTGGACAGTGATGAACTCCAGGGGCGTCGACGGCGCCACCCGGACCAGAACGAGGAGGTTGGGCGATTTCAGACGGTCCCGCCATGACGATAGGGGTGCCGGAGATCAGCAACAGGAGAAGAACGAAGGAACATACCGGACAGGTCCATAGGGGCATCGCCCGGCAAAGCCCTTTGTCGGTTGATACGCCGGCGGTTACTGTGAGCCTGAGATGAACATGCGCTCCTCAGATGCCGCTGACCAGGTCCGATAGCGCCTTGCGGACGTCCGTAGCCTTGACCACACCCGATGCCAGCAGCACTCCCTTCGCGCCCAGGTCCAGTGCCGCCCGCACGTCCTTGCCGGTCTTAACCCCGGCACCGCACAGGACCGGGATGTCGGCATCCACACGCTGCACCGCATGCACTGCGTCCGAAACGACCTCCGGCCTGGCGGACGTGACCGATATGTCTCCGCCGATGAGCTCGGGCGGTTCCACCGCGATGAAGTCCGGTTTGAAGAACGCCACCGCCCCGGAGGTCTCGGCCGAATCGGCGCATACGACCGTAATGAGGCCGTTGGCCCTGCAGGCCGTCACCGAGTTCTTGAGGTCGGTGATCTCCAGGCGGTGCTCGGAATGGTTCAAAAGGGAACCGGCGGCGCCTGCCGACGCGATCATCTCCGGCGTTATCCAACCGGTGTTGGAGCCGGGCTTTCTCGCATCGACGTGCTGTGCCAGAACTGGGATGTTTACCGCCGCGGCGACCCTCGACAGTTCTACCGCCGGGGGACAGACCGCGACGCTGACCCCGGACTCCTCGGCAACCTTCTGGCATGCCAGCGCGATGGAGACGGCCTTTTGGCCCTCCACCTCGCGGTACACCTTGAAGTTGACGATGATGGCCGGGGTCGCGAGCTTACTCAATGTCTTCCATCCTGTCTTTCAGCTTGCTGAGGACGGCCGGGCGGGTGGTGTACTCCATCTCTTCCGGTCCCAGGATGCCGGGCATGAACGGGCCCTGCTGCCGCAGGTAGATGCTGGCCTTGATGGCCTTCTCCCGGGCCAGGTTCCAGCAGCTTCCGGAGAAGAAGTCGACCGGGGCGTGCACGCCGAGCGGGCTGCCTGGGTCTTCCATGCCCTGGAGCTTGCCGTGGCTGATCTGGAATCCGAGGGCGCAGACGCGTGGCGGCCCGTCGAAGTAGACCGGGTCCGAGTCGTCGACGGAGCAGGGGTACCAGGCACCGATGTGCGATCCCCTCATCCAGCCTGCGACCATGTACGGGTGCATGTATGGCTGGAGTACCTCTCCGACCGCCGGGAATCCGGACTGGCACCTGACGACGCATACCGGGTCGTCCTTGCCGACGTACTTGCCGGCGCACAGGTTCAGCTTCTCGGTGCTGACGACGGCCGAGACGCCCATGTCCTTGTTCTTGCTGAAGATCCTCTTAATGGCGTACCTGGAGGTGTCGCCCAGTAGGCTCAGGATGTCATACGATTCTTCCGGCGCGGACATCATGCACTTCTTGGAGTCCAGGACATCCTGGATCTCGAACTTGAAGCCCTCGTGCGCCTTCGGGTCGATGATCAGCCCGGTGGTGGTGAACGGGTCCATAAAGGTCCTGGTCAAAGGCATCGAGTAGGCGGAAGGCTCGGTCTTGTCCGCCATGAAGAATACGATCGGTTCGGAGCCGCGCTCCACAAACTCCATCTCTGCGGCTCCCGGGCCCATGCCCCGGATGTTACCGCTGAACGCGTCCTTAAGGATGTCCTGGACCGGGCGTACATCTTCATCTCCTTGGCCAGCTTGGCCGCGGTCTGGAATGCTTCCCACGCCAGTCCGTGCACGTCGCGATGGTTCTCCCCCTTGTTATGGGTCATGAACAGGTTAATGTCATCCCCAACCCTAGTGACGTAGAAGTCGTTGATCGTGCCTGCCCGAACGCCGTCCTTCAGAACGTCCCCGCAGACCGACATCATTTTCGGGTGGGGCTTCGAGTGCCCGCATACCGATCCGACATCCGCCTTTATCACTGAAACAGTCACTTTGTCCGTCATGTGATTCCCTTACCTAGATTGACTTTGTGAAATGCGATGACCCTATTTAAAAATTCATACCGCCGGGAACTTGCTGGCGCCTATGTCTGAAAGGGGCCCGTGGCCCGGCCGGGGGAAATGTCGCCCTGGAATCGAAAGGAATAACCGTTCGCGGGCCGTTACCTGTCCATGGACCTGGTCAAGCCGAAACGGGTAAAGGCCGGGGGCACGGTCCGACTCGGCTAGCCCCAGTCACTGTCAGCAAGAACATCTTCAGATCCCCGGGTCTGGGACATCGGGGTGAAGAAGAGATTGGAGTCCAAAGGGCTCAAGGTCCAGGTCGCGAAGCACGCGATGAACCGGCGCGGGCATACGTCAGGCACGGCGCAGGAGAGGGCCGGGGACCTCATGGACGCCTTCCTTGACCCGGAGGTGGACCTGGTAATGTCGGTCATCGGGGGCTTCAACTCAAACCAGCTACTGCCCAGGCTGGACTACAAGGTGATCCGGGAAAACTCACAAGCCCATTCATCGGATATAGCGACGTCACCGCTCTGAACGACGCCATCCTGGCCCGTTCCGGACTGGTCAACTTCTACGGACCTGCGTTCGTGACCTTTTGCCAGCCGGAGATGTCCCCCTATACGGAACGTTCGTTCGACCAGATGGTGTTGGAAGGGGCGTCGATTTCACCGGTCGAAGCATCGGCCGAGTGGGCCGAGGACCGTTGGTTCCTGAAGGAATCACTTGGGCCCAGGGAATGGAAGAAGAACCAGGGCTGGGAGGTGCTCCACGAGGGCCACGCCAAGGGCCAGGCGGTCGGCGGCAACCTGAGCACGCTCATGCTGCTTGCCGGAACGGAATAATAGCGCCCGACATGAACGGGGCCATCCTGTTCCTCGAGGACGATGAGGGATCGACGCCGCAGATGTTCGACCGAGACCTGACCCATCTGCATCAGATGGGGGTGTTCGAGCAAGGTGTACGGTGTGGTCTTCGGACGGTCGCCCACCGAGGCGGGCTTAAGCAGACACGACTCGATGGAGATGATCGTGGACGATCTCCTGGAAGATTGCGACATCCCCGGTCGTTTCCGGAGTGGACATCGGCCACACTGACCGTATGTTCACAATTCCGCTGGGAACCAGATGCGAGCTTTCCACGGACAGAAAGAGATTGACATTCGTCGAGAGAGCGGTCGAGTGACCGGCCTCCCGACGAGGCGCTAAAGGGGTTTCACTAGACAGTGATCGCGGTCACCGGGCAGGCGTCGGCCGCCTTCTGGGCGCAGTCCTTCTTGTCGGCCGGGATCTCGCCCTGGTAGACCCCTCCTTTTTGGAACGGGGCCTTTATTCCGAGATTCCGTCCGCCCCTTCCATGAACACGTCCGGGCATTCGTCATTGTAGCATAGTCCGCAGCCCGTGCACTCTTTCTCGTCAACCTTGACCTTAGGCATGAGGGATTATAAGCGAAGCATCCGACTTTATTGTTTTCGGTCGGATGCCGATCGAATTCCCGAAGCCGAGCGCCTCACTTCACGGTTATGGCGGAGAACTGGACAATCCTCTTCCGCCTTTTGGGCGCAGGCGAGCAGGTTCGCCGGGATCTCCCCCTTGATGGAGCTCAGAACTGGACACATCGCCGATGTCCTTCCTGAAGACTACTTTCAGTTGTCAACTTCCGTCCTGCCCTTCCTAGGAAAACATCTGGGCAGTTGTCGGTGTAGCACAGCCCGCACGAGATGCAGGTCGCGTGGTTGATCGTTACAGTCGGCATGGAGGTGGATAAAGTGAACCCTGTGGTCTTATTACTTTGCCAGTATCACTTCCGCCCGTGCCCGTTGCGGAACAAAATGGTGCCAGCGTTCTTCCCGATCCCTGCGAATGATTCAAAATCTTAAATACAGGCCTACCATATTCCCGAGCTGGGTGCGTTTTATGGAACCGATAATGCCCACGAAGAACTCGAAGAACATCGCCAGCGAGGACCATGAGAAAGAGGTCGTCGTGGAAGGTTGGGTCCAGGAAGTCAGGAACCTCGGCGGCATATCCTTCCTGATCCTGAGGGACAGGTATGGAACCATCCAGGTCACCGCGCCCAAGAAGAAGATCGCCCCCGAGCTGATGGAGAGGCTGTCCTCAGTGCCACGCGAGTCAGTGGTCAAGATATCCGGCCTGGTCAAGCAGAGCGCTCAGGCCAAGGCGGGATACGAGATCATACCCTCCGACATGGAAGTGCTGAGCGCCTCCCACTCCCCGCTGCCCATGGGCGTGGTGGACAAGGTCAGCGTGGAAGCGGACACCCGTTTCGACAACCGATTCATGGACCTGAGGAAGCCCGAGACCCGGGCGGTCTTCGAGATCAAGTCGCTAACCCTGCGCCTACATCGATGAGTTCCTGGAGAAAGAGAGCTTCATCGAAACGTTCACCCCCGAAGATCGTGGCCTCGGGAGCAGAGGGCGGGGCGACGCTGTTCGAGATCGACTATTTCGGCAAGAAGGCATATCTGGCGCAATCGCCGCAGCTGTACAAGCAGATGCTCATGTCCACCGGGCTGGACCGGGTGTTCGAGATCGGGCAGGCGTTCCGGGCGGAGCCGTCCGACACCGTCAGGACATGTTTCAGAGTTCATTTCGTTCGACGCCGAGATGGCGCACATCGCTTCCCAGAAGGACGTCATGACGATGCTGGAATCATGCACCCAATACGTCATCAAGGGCATCATGGAACGGGGCAAGGAGCAGCTGGAGAAGCTGAACACCACGGTCGTGCTACCAAAAGCACCGTACCTGTTAGATAACTTACGCCCAAGCCGTCGACATGGTCTGCGGCCATGGCTTCAATATCTGTCACGGGGACGGACCTGGGGACCGAGGGAGAAAAGGTCCTCGGCGGACCATCATGGCGGAAAAGGGCTACGAGATGTACTTCATACACGAGTATCCGGAAGAGGCGAAACCTTTCTACATCATGGAGAAGGACGGAACACCATATTCGTACTGGTTCGATCTGGACTACGCAGGGCAGGAGATGGCCTCGGGCGGCCAGAGAACACCGGTATGACAAGTTGACAGCCAGGATGCAGAAGAAGGGGCTCGACCCGGCGGCATTCGACTTCTATCTGAAGGCGTTCGCCTACGGCATGCCGCCGCACGGCGGCTGGGGCTTCGGCGTGGAGCGATTCGTGGTCAAGGCGCTGAGCCAGCAGAACATCCGTGAGGCGATCCTGTTCCCCAGGGACCGGAACCGGCTGGTCCCGTAAGCAGGACAATGGTGCGGAATGGAATTAGGGAGTAGACTGTTGAAGGGCATCACAAGGATGACGCCGTTGCAAAAGGTAGCGGTGCTGCTCATCTTAGGGCTGCTGCTCTACGGATCGCTCATCGTGATCAACGAGACGGTCGTGGTGCCGAACCATGCGTTCCCGGTGAACGACGATATCAACTTCTACCGCAACCGGACCTCGGACATCCTGCACGGCGAGATCCCGTACAAGGACTTCTCTATGGAATCGCCGCCGATCATCGACTACATCATGCTGCCGGCGCAGCTGGCCGGGGGTTCGACGTACGCATACTCGCTGTACTTCTCGCTGTTCAGCATCTTCACTGGCATCTCGTTCTATGCCTTCCTGCGCCGCTACGAGACCGGGCCGCCTTCGTTGCCGCCCTGGCGTTCATCCTGATGCCCTACGCGTTCATCGACTCCACGTTCGGCGTGCAGGACGAGGCGGTATCCACGTTCATATTCCTGCTGCCTCTGCTCATCTACGTTGTCCGCCGGTTCAAGACCGCGGCCATCGTTGACACCGTGGGCATATGGACCAAGTTCTTCAACGGCGTGATATTCCTGGTCCTGATCATCAAGGCACCCACCAGGAGGGACGCCTGGAAGATCTTCGGGATAACCGCCCTGATCACCGCCGCGGTGGCGGTCCCGTTCCTCATCATCGCGCCGGATAAGTTCCTCAGCTTCCCGTCCTACTACCTGCTCCAGGACCCGACCGCCCAGACCGGCGGTCTGAGCATGTGGCACTTCTGGGACAGGGGCGGGTACACCCTGCCCGGCACGGTCGGCGTCATCATGACCCTGGTGGCGGTCCTGGCAGCAAGCTACTACGTTTACCGGAAGAAGGACAGCACCACGTTCTGGGAAGGATGCTTCATCGTCATGATGGCATTCTTCATCTTCTATCCGAAGATCCACCTGGCCTACTACCTGATGCCGGTTGGGCTGCTGCTGATGTGGGGCGCCACGAACAGGAAGGTCCTGGTCAAATGCTTCCTCTCCTATGTACCGCTGTTCCTGGCCGCCTGCCTGGCAGAGAACGTCACCGGCCAACCGGCGATCTCCTTCCCCGGTTCCTGGTTCGTCGGTTTCCTGCTGGTCCTGGTGGCGAACATATTCCTGCTCGACACATTCATCAAGGCGAGGAAGGAACGGGTGTTCTTCGAGAGGGACGAGCCGGTGGGCGTAGTTGTAAACAAATAATTATTAACCACAAAATACATTTCCAATCTGGGATGCACTTGGAGTTACACGAAGGCCTGATGGACGAATTTTCTGGCTACGAACGCAGCCCGATAGATGACCATCAGGAGGAAACCCGGTAGAGGACCTCGACTTCGTGGAGTTCTTCGTGGGCGGGGAACCGGTTCCCCAGGGTTCGACAAAATCATTCTACATCAAGAAGCTGGACCGGGTGGTGACCACCCATGGCAACAAGAACACGAACCGGTGGAGGGAGCGCATAGCGCATGAGGCCCAATGCACCGACGAGGCCCGGACATGCACGTTCTTCACCGACGACCGCCGGCAAGGCTACGATGTTCAGCTCAGTTTTGTTTTCACGAAACCGAAGAGCACTCCGAAGAAGTACAAACTGAACACCAAGCGCCCCGACCTGGACAAGCTGATCAGGGCGGTCCTGGACGGCATCACCGATGTGCTGATTCCGGACGATGCCCTGGTGGTCTCGATCACCGCCAGCAAATGCTACGGGGACGGGAACCAGCCCCCGGGCCTGAAGATCAGGGTCACCCGGCTGCCTTGAGCCAGACAGTTTCATTTTTGTGATCTATTGATGTCCGAAATCAGACAATATCAAAAGCCAGACAGATAGGGGTCCGGCGTTGGATCGGCACTCATAGGGCTCATCATCTCCTTTCGGATCAGCTGACCCTCTTCTCTTCATCTCCAGCTTGTACTGCCGGAGTCCCCTATGGTCCAATGTCATGTCTGGCTGTTTTTAAGGCTTTGGTAACCCGCGGACTTGTAGGGGGGAGGGGCCGGTCCGGGACTATTTTGGTCGCTATGCAAATGATGTTGAGAATGGGACATAGGCGGTGACGATTTGCCATTTTCGACGACAGAAGGGTTATTTCTCATCCGGGGGTTTAGTGTATTGCCGCGCTAGGGGCCATCGCCTCTATTCGGCATGACAATACGATCGGTGAACAGAAAATGAAGAAGAAATCGCTGAACATGATGAGGAGCAAGTTCGTCGGACTACCCTATTCTCTGACGGTAGCGCACCAGATCGAATCCAACGGTTATGGGTTCGTGGTGTCCGTCGAGACCGGAACGATCCGCGACGTGTTCGAGCCAGGCGCATAAAACGAGCAAGAGCGTGATTTATATGAAGCTGCCAAGACGAAGACGACGTGGGGAAGCGTCATCGGTTCGACCGGCAGCATGTCCGATCGTAAGAAGACGGTAGCCGCCGTTTTTGGCGCCCTTAGCCATTTTATTCATTCTATGAACGGCTTTTAGTCGATTCTTCTATGGCCGGTAAATAATTGAGAAGCAAAATTGTTCAGGCAGCACTGACGGGGCATTCAGCATGGAAGCGGAGAACGTCATTTTCGGGGTAATGTACGCCGTCGTGGGAATGGTGCTGCTCGCCATCTCCATCCCGTTGAAGGAAGGCGAGGTGGCCATGAACCATGTTTTCGGCGTCAGGATGCGGAAGAGCTTCACCTCGGAAAAGAACTGGTTCCTGATGAACAGCTACGGAGGCAAGCAACTGTTCCGCTGGTCATGGGTGCTCCTCCTGGTCAGCATCGTAGCGCTTTTCTTCCCGTTCAACGGCAATGACCTCTTCATCGCTCTGTTCGCGTTCATGCCGCTGGTCGTGCTGTCCATCCCGATATGCCTGATCGTTCGTTATTCCAGGACGCTGAGCGATCAATAGCGGCCCGAGGCGGGGTCTGCCAAGCCGTCGGTGATGACCGGTCCGACTTGCAGAGCGGACCGAAGGCATCGCATCGTCATTAACCCGCTGGCGGTCCGAAAGGTTGGCAAGGGGAACAGCAAGATTCGAAACGCGTGTGGAATCGTAGTCATTGTCGATCGACATGCCCAGCGCCATAATCATCCTGAACACCGACATCGGCAAAGAGAACGAGGTGGCTGAGAAAGTAAGCAAGACCCGGGGGTGGAGTCTACCCATGTGGTCTACGGCGTCTACGACATGGTGGCCAAGGCAACCTCGGATACCAGTGACCAGCTCGACACGAACGTGGTCGAAGTATACGGCAGGTCCCGTTCGTGCGCTCCACCCTGACCCTGATCGTGAGCCGGGAATACAAAAGAACATGACCCGAAAATACATACGGTAACTTGCAGACGGTGAATGATTGGACAAGTTCTCAGAGGACCTCGAGTCCTTGATCGCACGTCTGGTGAAGGACGTGGAGCCAGACGTGGCGGAGAGCATGAAGAGTCTCGAGGAGAGGCTGGTCGAGCTGCGGGAGAAGAACCTGCTCAAGATCAACCACTCGGTGCTGGAACTCATCGTGGCCAAGTACCTCATCTCGGACGGGTTCGATGTAGACCTGGAGCACGTGCTCGACTCCGGACTGAGCTGCGACGTCTATGCGGTGAAGGGCGAAGGAACGCTGATCGTGGAGGTGGAGACGGGGTTCGTGCCGCCAGCGCACGCCTTGGACCCTATGGACTACATCCGGGCCAGGATAGCGAGCAAGATCGCACGGTACAGCAACCATTGCCATAAATTCACCCTGGCGGCCCCACCCCATTATATAATGCCAGTGCCACGTTTCTTCTTCGGCCGCCCCGGACCCGACCGAACAGGAACTGAACTGGATCAAACGGTACTGTGACATGTACTACACCAGACCGCCGGTCTCCATGGAGGAGATCACTGAACTCCCGAATACACAGCGTACAAATAATCGACGTCGACACCGCCACCATCCGGGAAATTGACCCAGTTAGCTACATCGACCGAATCGAACAATGGTACGCATAATTGGGACAAGTTTGACCTTTTATAATAATTAGTATTTATAAATAAATATGATTCATATTTGGTGGATTGATGAACCTATCGTTCATAACGTCCTTCAAGATTGACATCTATCATGGAATGAAGGTCATGTATGAGGCTTGAAACGTGGGGGAGACTCGTTTGATGAAGCCGCTATCACGAATGCCAGGGAAGACCAATAAAACGGCGTTAGTGACATTCATCTTTTCCATGGAAATGAATTTGATAGATACTACGCAGACCATGGATTTAAAATAAGGATATTATCTTGGAATTATTTCTCAACTTTATGCCTGAAAATTCGAACTGAGAGACGCTTCTCAATCAACTTTGAAATAATAGCTTGATATTCTGAACACCGTACATGGCCGATTCGGCATTGATCTTCCTGGCGTCCGTCGCCGTCATCACCGTCTCCGGAGCCTTCATGCCCGGCCCTTTGTTCGCCGCGACCATCGCCAAGAGCTACAACGACCCGCGAGCGGGCCTCAAGATCACCGCCGGGCACGCCGCCATGGAGATCCCGCTAATTACCGCGATCTTCCTCGGGTTCGATTTCATATTCAAGGACCAGACGGTCTTCGCCTACATCGCCCTCGTCGGGGGCGCCATCCTTCTGTACATGGGGGTGTCGGAGCTGAGGGCCCGGAAGACCATCGTGCAGGAGAGCCATTCCGGACAGGGACCATTCGTCACCGGGATGGTGACCACCATCACCAACCCCTACTGGGTGTTCTGGTGGGCGACCGTCGGTGCCGCGCTGGTCACCACCGCCATCGGCTTCGGCCTGGTGATCCTGCCATTGTTCATCGCCACCCACCTGGCGGTGGACCTGGGCTGGAACCACTTCGTGGCCACGACGGTGAACCGTTCGAAAGGCCTGTGGGACCACAGATGGCACGAGTACCTCATACTGGGAGCGGCGGTCATCATGATCTTCTTCGCGCTGTACTTCATTTGGTCGTCCGTCACCACCTTGGTCCGATTCTGAGAGATCAAAGCTCAATGCTCCGACCCACCGATAAGGATTTTATCCACGGAACGTTTCTAGCCGTCATGGACGACCGGACGGAGAGGTTGCTGCAAAAGTACTACGAGAAGGACTATTACGATTACCGCGAAGACCTGGTCGCCGAACTTGGGGACCTGGACGAGGAGGCGATGGCGATCGCCCTCGAAGCACGCGTCAGCAAGATGTTGCCCCTGATCGATTCGATCGGCCATCAGCTGGACCTGACCTATCCGGACCTCTCGGTCGAGGAGATCGTTCTGGCGATCAAGTACCTGATCGACGGCGAGATGGGCGGCTCGGTCATCATCTACGGGGACGAGGTGCTTGAGGAGTCAAAGTTTCCCAAGGACGCTGAGGAGGTCGGGGAGAAGATCAACACCTGGATCGAGATGTTCATGAGCAAGAAGCACGTGAACTTCGAGATCGTGGAGATCGTCTTCGTTTTCGACGAGCTGATCCGCGGATTCCGTGGCAGCGAGAAGGAGGACCAGTTCATCCTCATACCGGAGTCGGACGAGGACGAAGAGTGACTGTGACCCCGGAATATGCCACGCGGCATATCTCCGATAACTTTCTTTTCAATTCACTTCTTCGTGAACGCATCCTTTCTCGGAATTAATTATCGCTGAGAAAATTATATTAACTGCGAACATAATGTCATTTGAGGGGAATAAATGTCAGAAGGTGTAGGTGGTCCTTTGGCCATCGGTGCGTCAAATCGCGGCGAACTGGGAACGGCCCCGATCTACATAATCGGCGGCGTGGTTTTCTTGATCGGGCTGGCGCTCATTTTCGGTTTCCAGACGCCCTATATATCGGCCTCATCGTGTCCGGTATCGGTCTGGTCTTGATCGGCGTGCGAGAAGACCCGAAGCTCAGCTTCCGGTGCGGTAAAGTACACCGGACCGCCAGGATTGATCCTCTGCGTGGCTGGCATTTTGATCTTGACGAACGTCATATAAGATCTAAATTATTTGGTCTGTCAAAGCCCGGGTCAATCCCCTCTGCCGATCTCCATCATCCGTTCCAGCGGTTTCCTGGCCTTCTCCAGTATATCTTCGGGCAGTTCGATAGCCGGCTGAAGCGTTTCTAATGAGTTGATGACCATCTGCATGGTGATCATCTTCATGGTCGGGCAGATCGCTCCCGGCACATCATAGAACGTCTTGGTCGGGTTCTCTTTTGTAAGACGGTAGATCATTGTGCCTTCGGTGGCAATGATGAACTCCTGCGCCTCCGACGACTTGGCGAATTTCAATATGCCTTCGGTGGACGCCACCTTATCGGCCATATCAATGACCTCCGGGCGACACTCTGGGTGAACGAGGACCAGGGCTTTTGGGTGGGACTTCTTCAAGAGGGCGATTGACTCAGGCGATATCATGTCGTGGGTCGGACAGAACCCGGGCCAAACGATGATCTCCTTCTCTGGGAAGAATCTCTGCACATAGTAACCGAGATTGCAGTCCGGCACGAAGAGTATCTGCTTGGCATCGAGCTTGCCAACAACCTTTACGGCGTTGGAAGAGGTGCAGCACACATCCGTTTCCGCCTTGCATGCAGCGGACGTGTTTACATAGGCGACGACGACCGCCTTAGGATATTTCTCCTCTCACCTCGTGCAATGATTCGGCGTCGCACATGGCCGCCATGGGGCACTTGGCCTGAGGCTCCGGTAGGATAACGGTCTTGGATGGGTTCAGGACCTTAGCCGATTCGGCCATGAAATCGACACCGCAAAAAATAATCACATCGGCGGTCGGTTTTCGTCGCCTGGACCGAGAGGCCTAGTGAGTCGCCTACGAAATCTGCTATCTCCTGGATCTCAGGGGGCTGATAGTTGTGCGCCAGGATAATGGCGTTCTTTTCCTTCTTCAGCTCCTGGATTATCTCCCAGTCCTGCATTGGAATTGCGATGCTTAAGGCGGTATTAAAAACTTGGCGGCCAACCCCTAACCTTCAGGGCTGGCCGGGTCGTTCACCGACCATCGAAGGACTCTATGTAGGTCCGTTTCACTTCTGAACGACCTTGTCGAACTGCTCCGACACGAAGTCCCAGTTGACATTGTTCCAGAAAGCCTCCACGTACTTCGGCCTGAGGTTCTTGTAGTCCACGTAGTACGCGTGCTCCCAGACGTCCAGTACTGCCAGAAGCTTATATCCGGGGATAACGTTCACATTGTGCTTCTCGATCTGCATGATCATTGGCCTCTGGGTCATCCTGCAGAGCGCTAATGCGGCCCAACCGGAGCCTTCCGTGCTCGTGGCTGCCGCACTGAACTCCTTCTTGAACCGTTCAAAGGAGCCGAACTCCGCCTTGATCGCATCGCCTAGCTTTCCGCCTGGAGATCCGCCGCCATGACCGGTCGGGGCTAGGTTCAGCCAGAACATCTTATGGAGGTGATGCCCACCCACATTGAATGAAAGTTCTTTGTCGATCGCCTTCATGTCCAGGTCGACATTGTCCTTCCTCGCAGCGACAAGTTTATCCAAGATGGCGTTCGCGCCGTTGACATAAGCGGCGTGATGCTTGTCGTGATGCAGCATCAGCTGTTCCTCGGATAGGAACGGCGCCAGGTCCTTGTAGCCGTATTTCAGCGGTGGTAGCTCATATTTCTTAATGACGTCCGTGATAATCACTCCTTGATTTTGAAATAATGACTGGAGCGTCTGGTATATTTCCGTTTTGGTAGTGTTTACGAACATTCGTAGTCGCCAGGCCAGATTTCCAGCATTGATCGGTTGGAATTGTGACATAGAAGTGCCATTTGCGCAAGAATGGTCGACGCCTAGGAGCGTGGTGAGTGCCCTTCTGCAACTGCCCACGATCTCCGACGAGCCCTCGTCCACCGGCAACAGATTCGATGTCCTCGGGCGAAGGGACGCCCAGATCCGAGCTCCACTGCCCTCTTGATCTGGTCCATCTTGAAGATCCGCCTCGATTCGATGGTTTTGGTGGTTCCATGCATCTTCAGTGCGGCCACGCCCACGGCGTCGATCGCTACCCGGTCGTCCGATACCAGAGTGAGGTTCGCGGGCCATCTCTTTCCGGTCATCGGACCGCCCTCCACGAAGGCCTCGACACCGTCCATGACGATAAGGTCGGACGATAGGCAACATTCATTTCGGCAATCATCTCCCGGATATGCTCGGAGAAGTGCAGTTCCCCCATGTTCGAACCGGCGACCATTCCGGTCGTTACTTTCAGCGACATTGTGAACTGCCCACCGTATCCATGGGTCTTGAGGCAACATAAAGCGTGACTGAATCAGCCTCCAGTACCGGCTTGGCGAAAATGAAACCGTCCTGCCAATGCGAACCGGGCGGAGAGATCTTCACGAACGTCGACCTCGGCATGGCGTCGAAGATAACGCATTCGAAACCGAGCCGTCTCTGCCATCTCGAAGATGCCTTTCTCCTGAAAGACCTCCCTGGTATCGGCCGGACCGCTGCGGTCACCCACAACCACATGTTTCGGACCGACCGTCGCTGACCAATATGATCAGTGTCTCCAGGGTATCGTTGTGCGTCGAACCGGGAGCGGGGTCGGCGGTGTTGAAATTCGGTTTGACCAGGACGGTCTTGCCGGCCACATCGGGCACGCCGAAAGCCTCTACCGCCTTCCTCGTGCCTCTCCTCACGGTCAGCTGGCCATACGCAACGAGCACCTTCGATCTCAATCGTCACCTAAGAAAAGTTGAGAGCCGGGCCTATAATTATTCTTCGGGGCCGAGGTTCCGACTTTTATAGGACCGGGTGCATTACCGTCATGGAAAGGTGCGTAACATTCGAGCAAAAGGGAGGACCTGGCGGACAAGTATTTCCATTGCAGCCAGAGAGAGCGCGTCGTGTTCGAGGCCGGCATAAAGCTGGGTACCATCTATCATCAGTTCGTGGGTACTCCCCTTAGCACGACCAGCGTCGAATCGCTCGAGAGGGCGATTCAGGACGGGGTCAGGGTGCAGCCGTTCGTAAAGGACGTGAAGGTGCACATCTCCCGTGACGCACTGCGCAAGAAGTCCGACGAGTATGACTACCAGACCCTGACTGGGCCGATGATGGAAGTGGCCCTCACGGTCATGATGGATGGGGTGACAGTGGTCGCGGAGATGCGGTACATCGAGGAACTGCATTATCCTCTGATGTACGTCGGTCGGTTCTGGAAGAATGAATCGTTCCGGAAGCACGGACTAATTTTTTCCATCGAAAAGATAAATAGTGTCTACAGCGTTACGGGTATTCCTATTGCATAATGCTAGGTGAGGGCCTGGTTCGCCCTTCGGTGAATTGAATGAACAACATCAAGATTGGTATAACTGGCCTTCCAAGTGCGGGCAAGACGCACACCCTGGTAAAGGTTATCGAGATGCTCGAGGCAGAGGACCTCAAGGTCGGTGGTATGATCACCGAGCCGATTATGGACGACAAGAAGCGTTCCGGCTTCTACGTCATCGACTGGCGCACCAAGGAGAAGGGGGTGCTGGCCTCCACCGATATAACCAGCAAGTTCATGGTGGGCAAGTATGGCATCGACCTTAGCGTGCTCGAGGACGTAGGCGTCCGGGCGCTGGAAACGGCCTGCGTCGAATCTGACGTCATCGTCATCGACGAGGTCGGCAAGATCGAGGTCGAGAGCGAGAAGTTCGTCAACGCGGTCAAGGCTGCGTTGGACGTGGAGAAGCCCATCCTCCTCACCCTGCACAAAAAGTCCAGGAACCCACTGCTCCAGGACATCCGCCGTCGCGACGATGTCCGCATCCTGGAAGTCACGCCCATCAACCGCAACCTGCTGCCCTACAAGATAATGAAGCTCATGAAGGGAGAGCTTCTTTGAGCCAGCCGGCCGACTCCATACTATCCCGGGAAGGCGCGACTGACATATATATCCCGGTCAACCACACCGAGAGCGGACCGGGAAAGATACAGGGAAGGGTGTTCTACAACGGCAGATGTCGTTCAACCGGGACGTCTCGGTCATGTTCTTCAGTTCGGACCAGGTAGTGGCCCGTACCGCGATCGACGCCATGTCCGCCACCGGAGTCCGCGCTCTGCGCATCGCCAAGGAGGCCAGGCCGGACATTCATTTCGACATCTGCGACCGGGATCCAGGTGGCCGCAGAGTTCATCAAAGAGAATATTGCCCTCAACGGGCTGGAGAACTGCACCGCGGTCAATAACGACCTACGATGCCAGCTGGCCCAGGAATATTACGACTACGTGGACCTGGACCCTTTCGGGTACGCCGGTGGAGTTCATCCCGGCGGCGCTGCAGGCCCTGAAGCGGAACGGGATACTGGCGATCACCGCCACCGACACCGCACCGTTGGCCGGGGCGCAGTCCAAGAAATGCGTTCGCCGGTACGGGGCTATGCCGTGCCGGGGAGAGTTCTGCCACGAGGCCGGCCTCAGGATCCTCATCGGCTACGTGGCCCGGGAAGCGGCGAAGCTGGACAAGGGAACCGTCCCGATGCTCTGCTTCTACGCCGACCATTACATGAGGATGTACCTGCGGATGCCTCAATCAGCCTACCACGCAGACGCCGCGCTGGAACAGATCGGGTTCCTGCAGTACGACCGCTCCACGCACGAGCGCACCATCTCCAAGGAAGCGGTGACCAAGAAGGACTCCGGACCGATGTGGCTCGGACCTTTGGCCGACAAGTACTTCCTCGGCTCCATGAAGATGCCCGACTCGCTCGCCGAGCCGGAGCGATGCGTAAAGTACATGGACCTCTGGAAGGAAGAACTGGACGTTCCTTACTATTACGAGAACAACGAGCTTTCATCGGTGGCCAAGCTTTCCCCGCCGAAGCGCGAGGTCCTCATGGAAACGATGAAAGGCTCGGGGCCGCGTCACGCACCCACTTCTCGCCCACCGGATTCAAATCGGACCGGAGTTTCGCGGAAATACTGGCCGCCTACCGTGAGATAGGCATCCGCTAGACCAAACCTTAATTATGCAGATTGGGATTTGCCGCCAACTGGTGAGACTCTGCCTAGCATCGCTGTCATTGGTACTCAATGGGGAGACGAGGGAAAGGGTAGATGACTGACTACATCGCAGAGGGCGCGGACCTCGTCGTGCGCTATCAGGGAGGCACCAACGCCGGTCACACCATCAAGATCGGGAACGATGTTTTCGGGCTGCATCTTCTGCCATCTGGCATTCTCAGGCCGAACACTATCAACGTGATCGGCAACGGCTGCGTGGTCGACCCGGAAGAGCTTCTCAAGGAGATGAAGACCATCGAGGACCGGGGCTACTCCATGAAAGGGCTCAGGATCTCCGACCGGGCGAACGTGATCACCAAGTATCACAAGATGCTCGACGGCGCCGAGGAAAGGGCCCGGGGCGCCCGGGGCGTGGGCACCACCGGACGCGGCATCGGTCCGTGCTATTCCGACAAGATCGCCCGGTCCGGCATCCGGATGTGCGATCTGCTGGACAAACAGGCGCTGGATGAGAAGATGGACCTGATCTATCCGATGAAGGAAAAGCTCCTGCATGTGCTGGAAGGTCCGGACCTGGAATCGAAGGAAGCGCTTTTGAAAGGGCTCATGGATTCCGGCAAGCTGCTGGAGCAGTATGTGGTCGATACCTCTGTGCTGGTCAACGATGCGCTGAAACACAACAAGAAGGTTCTGTTCGAGGGAGCCCAGGGCACGATGCTGGACATCGACCACGGCACCTATCCGTACGTCACATCATCCAATTGCGTTTCGGGAGGGATATGCACCGGAGTGGGCGTGGGCCCGAACCGGATCAACGAGGTGTTGGGAGTCACCAAGGCCTACACCACCCGGGTGGGCGCCGGACCGTTCCCGACCGAGCTGCACGACGACCTGGGCAAGTACCTGCTCACCAAGGGCGGAGAGTGGGGCACCACCACCGGCCGGGCACGCCGCTGCGGCTGGCTGGACCTGGTCGTGGTCAAGCACGCCTGCCGCCTGAACGGCCTGACCGCGCTGGCGGTCACGAAGCTCGATGTCCTGAACAGCATGAAGACGCTGAAAGTAGCCACCGCTTACGAGATCGACGGTAAGAAGTTCGACGAGTTCCCCGCCTCCCTGCACATGCTGGAGCGGGCCAAGCCGATCTACGACGAGCTTCCCGGATGGGAGGACTGGGCCGAGGGAGAGTCGGCGGCCGTGGCCAAGAGGGGATACAGGCACTGCCCAAGAACATGCGGGACTATCTCGATTATATCGCCAAGGTGACCGAGGTGGAGGTCAAGATCGTCAGCATCGGAAAGGAGCGCGAGGAGACCATCGACCTCCGGCACCGGGCCTGATCGCCCTTAACCATTTTTTCCAAATACTTACAAATGAATGTCGCCAGGCCCAGATCGAACGACTTCGACATTCATTTGCGGTTTATCATTCATTCTTTACCGTTTTGAGATGGCATATCGAGAAATAGATGCTGATATCATCTTCTTCTGGACGCTCCGTCCAGGGGGACCATATGATTGAACCAAAGTCTCCATCAGCAATGTACAGTGCGGTAAAATCTGCTGATATGGGCGAATGCCCTGAAGGATAGTTTTGAATATTTCTCACTTGGCCGAAAGAACGGCTCGTACGTTATGGAAGGGACCATCATATTGGTTCAGGATCATGTGCCTACCAAGGTAAACTACCAGATAGGGTGCGACGCCCATTGGCTCACTGAATTCTTGCACTTGCGCCAGGAGAGGAATGGAGAAGAGACCCGGCTGGCATTTGAAGTAACGAAAGAACGGAGCTGGAGTAGCAACGGCTCCAGGGTGTCTTTTGCAGAAGGACTCTCCGATCTGGATTTGGAAATGTACACCTCTCCACTCACACCATTCCGATAAGACGGCTAGATCTGGAGGTTGGCGAATCGCAACAGGTGGATGCAGTTTGGGTCAGGTTTCCCAGCCTGGAACTGGAGCCGCTCAAACAAGGATATACAAGACTCGATGAGAACCACTACAAATACGAGGTCCCGCGGCTAGATTACGAGGCGACCTTGGAGGTCGATGCGTCAGGGCTGGTCTGACCTATGGGAAACTGTGGAAGAGGATACCAATCGAGCACATGAACATCCATATCTGACACGGCATCCGAACAGCAATGATTACCCAACCTCTATGACGTCATGTTCCATGAAGACGGTTCGTTTCCCCGGAGCTGGCAGTACTCCAGCTATGGAAGATCTTATAATTGATTCTAGCTAGTCCATGTCCGATAGCGAATGCGGTCAGTGAATGACGAACCCTCCAACATCGACATCACAAATCTTGAATTTGAATGGGTAGAGCAGGGCCTGAGCTGATGCATAGATGAGCTCACGATTCTCGTAGAGCTCCTGCGACGGTCGTCCCTTCGATTTTGCGATGCTTTAAGTATGCTTCATCCCAATTTGCGGCTTCAATGTCAGAGACCCAGCAAACGGGACTGCCCCGCCCCGTGATAACCGAGGACGAATGCAAGGGATGCGGCCGGTGCGTCAGCGCATGCCCCAAGAAAGCCCTCAAGATGTCGACCAAGGTCAACAAGAAGGGGTTCATTCCCGCCGTGTATTCCGGGGAAGGGTGCACTGGATGCGCCATCTGTTACTATAATTGCCCCGAACCGTACGCCATCGAGGTCCATACCGAGAAGAAGGTGTCGAAATGAGGAAGTTCACAAAAGGCAACGATGCCGTGGTCATCGGCGCACTGTACGCCGGCTGCGACGTCTACTTCGGTTACCCGATCACCCCGGCCAGGCGAGATCGCCAGGGGGCGGCGGAACTGTTCCCGCAGCTGGGCAAGGAGTACCTGCAGGCGGAGTGCGAGACCGCCTCCATCAACATGCTGTACGGGGCGGCCAGCGGGGGCAAGCTCTCGATGACCGCGTCCTCCGGACCGAGGCATCAGCCTGATGCAGGAAGGCATATCCTATCTGGCCGGGGCACAGCTACCGGCGCTTATCGTCAACATCATGCGTGCCGGTCCGGGCCTGGGCAACATCGGACCCGAGCAGGGCGACTACAACCAGGCGGTGAAGGGCGGAGGGCACGGCAACTACCACACCATCGTGCTGGCGCCCGCGTCTGTGCAGGAGATGTGCGACCTGACCATCAAGGCGTTCGAGCTGGCATTCAAGTACCGCAACCCGGCCATGATCCTGGCCGACGCCACGCTCGGTCAGGTGAAGGAATCGCTCAAGCTCCCGGAGAAGGAGGCGTCCATACCGGACACCGCCAGCTGGTCGGTGCAGGGCGACGCCGTCACCCGGCGCAACCTGATCTCATCGATCTACCTGGACCTGGAACTGATGGAGAAGCACAACGAACTGCTCCAGGGGAAGTATGCGGCCATGGAGTCGGAAGCGATGTCGGAATCCTACCTCACGGAGGACGCGGAGATCGTGATCACCGGCTATGGGACGAGCGCCCGGGTGGGCCGGTCCGCCGTGGACCAGCTGCGCAAGGAGGGAGTGAGGGCGGGCCTGTTCCGGCCCATCACGCTGATGCCGTTCCCCACCGGAACTGAACCGGGCCGCGCTGGGCAAGAAGGTGCTGGTGGCCGAGATGAGCAATGGCCAGTACCTGAACGACGTCCTACCTGTATCTGGACAGGGAAGCAGACACTGGTGCGTCTGTTCAACCGGATGGGCGGGATACTGATACAGGTGGAGGACGTGATGAAGGCGGCGCGCGCCATGATGAAGGAGGGCAGTAGATGGCGACCACGATCAAGAGGGCCACGGATTCTACGAGACGTTCGAGCGGAAGGACGGCAGCAAGACGACCACGTACTGCGCAGGCTGCGGGCATGGCATCATCCAGAAGCTGATCGCCGAGGCATATGGCCGACCTCGGGGTGCAGGACCGGACGGTGTTCGTCGCCGGTCGGCTGCGCCGCCTTCTGTTTCTACTACTTCGACTGCGGCAACGTCGCCGGACCGCATGGACGGGCGTCTGCAGTGGCCACCGGGGTGACGGGTTCCCTCAAGGACAAGGTCGTCATCGCCTATCAGGGCGACGGGGACATGGGGGCGATCGGGTTCAATAACGCCTTCCAGGCGGCCAACCGGGGCGAGCACTTCGCCGCCTTCTGCGTCAACAACAGCATCTTCGCCATGACCGGAGGGCAGATGGCGCCCACCACGTTGCCGGGCCAAAAGACCACCACCACGCCCTTCGGCAGGGACGTGGCCGGACCGGTTATCCCGCTCCGGATGTGCGAGGTTTTCGCCCAGCTGGAGGCGCCGTGTTCATCGAGCGGGTCCGGTCGCCGATACCAAGCGCATCATGCAGGCCAAGAAGGCCATCCGCAAGGCGCTGGAGGTCCAGCGGGACGGAAAGGCTACGCATTCGTCGAGATATGGTCCCCATGCCCCACCAACTGGAGGATGGACGCGATTAAGTCCGCGGAGTACGTCACCACTGAGATGGAGAAGGTCTTCCCGCTGGGCAACTTCCGGGACCGGAGCATGGAGCCCGGCCGGGTGCGCCAGCCGGTCGAGCGGAAGACCCTGACCGAGCTCATGGGCACCACCGGGCACGGCATCGACCCGTTCAACGACCCGAAGTTCCCGGAGAAGAGGTTCAAGTTCTCCGGTTTCGGAGGACAGGGCGTCCTCAGCCTCGGGCTGGTGGTGGCAGAGGCGGCGGGCAGCGACGGACGCTACGTCTCGTGGCTTCCCAGCTACGGCCCGGAACAGAGGGGCGGCTCGGCCTCCGTCCGTCGTCATGAGCGGGCTTCCGGTCGGATCGCCGACCGTCGACCGCCCGGACGTCCTGGTGTGCATGAACCAGCCCTCCCTGGAGAAGTTCGGCGCCACCGTCAGCCAGGGAGGTGTGCTGATCTACGAGGCCTCGCTTCCCGTCAGACCGGAGGTCAGGGGCGATGTGCGGGTGATCGCCTTCCCGGCCATGAAGATCGCGGCCGAGAACGGGTCCCAAAGGCGGCCAACACCGCCTTCCTCGGCTGCATGAGCGCGCTCGGCCTGATCGGACTGCCGGACGAGAATCTGGTGGAGGCGCTGGCGGAGAGCTTTGCCTCCAAGCCGGCGCTGGTCGAGAAGAACAAGAAGGTGTTCGAGGCGGCCACGGCCTGGGTGGCCCACAATATAAAGTGATCGGGCAGCGCGGGAACCGAATCAGTTGATTCGGTGTCCTATCCTATTTCTTCCATCCGATGACCACGTAACGTGCCGTTCTTACGTTCATCCTTGGCCATCGTGGATAACCTTAAAATAGAGAACCAGGGCATTCATTCCAGAAGGACCGGGACGCCAGATGTCGTAAATGACAGACAGCCTCCGTCGGCCAAGTTCGATTTGCAGGGATAGAATGACCTCTTCGGAGAAGCTCGGAACCCGAATACGCACGTACCGTGAACGCCTGGGGCTCACCCCCGAGGACCTGGCCAAGAACACCGGACTGGACCTGGGGCTCCTTAAGAACATAGAGGAGAACAAGGCCTACCCCGCCATCGGCGTGCTGGTCAAGCTCAGCCGCGCCCTCGGGCAAAGGCTGGGCACGTTCATGGACGACCAGTTCATCGAGGACCCGCTGATCGTCAGGGCGAACGAGCGGAAGGACGAGACCCCCGAGCTCCGCGGGGCCGGGCCGGACCATGCCCGATACTACGCGCTGGGAAAAGGGAAGACGGACCGGCACATGGACCCGTTCTACATCGAGTTCAACGGGGCCGGGAAGAAGCAACTCTCCTCCCACGAGGGAGAGGAGTTCATCATCGTCGTTTCCGGCCAGGTCGAGCTGATCTACGGAAAGAGGAAATTCACCCTGGGACCAGGCGATTCCATGTACTACAATTCGGTCGTCCCGCCACCACGTGGGCTCGGCGAACGATGCTCCCGCCTCCATATACGCCTCGGTGTACACCCCGTTCTAGGTGGGAAAATGCTGAGGAAGGAGATCACCAGGGAGGCTACGCTCGGCCAGCTTCTGGACGAGACAGTGGCCAAGTATCCGGACAACGAGGCGATCGTATACGCCGACCGCGACTACCGGGAAACGTGGAGCCAGTTCAGCGCCACGGTCGACCGGATGGCCAAGGGGCTGATGGCGATGGGCGTCAAGAAAGGGGAGAAGGTGGCGGTGTGGGCCACGAACGTGCCGCACTGGGTCGCGCTCCAGTTCGCCACCGCCAAGATCGGGGCGATCCTGCTCACGATCAACATCAACTACAAGTCCAGTGAGATCGAGTACGTGCTGAAGCAGTCGGACTGCGAGAACATCTTCCTGATCGACGGATACCGGGACACCGATTATGTCGGCATCATGTACGAGCTGATCCCGGAGCTCCGACCCAGCCCAGGGACAAGCTGCACACCGAAGGTTCCCGCACCTCAGGCGCGTGATGTTCCTCGGCCCGGAGAAGCACCGGGGAATGTACTCGATGCCAGAGGTCATGGCGATGGCGGCGCAGGTGACCGATGATGAGTACAAACAGCGGCAGACGACGCTCAGCTGCTATGACGTGGTCAACATGCAGTACACGTCCGGCACCACCGGGTTCCCCAAGGGCGTCATGCTGACGCACCACAACATCAGTAACAACGGCTACTGGATCGGCGCCAACATGAACTTGCGTCCGAGGGACCGCATCTGCCTGCCGGTGCCCCTGTTCCACTGTTTCGGGTGCGTCCTGGGGGTCATGTCCAGCCTGAACTGGGGAACACCATGGTCATCCTGGAGAAGTACGACCCGGTCACGGCCATGATGGCCATAGAGCGGGAGACTGCACCGGGATCTACGGCGTGCCGACCATGTTCATCAACATACTGGACCATCCGCTGTTCAGCAAGTTCGATTTCAGCACCCTGCGCACCGGGATCATGGCCGGGTCCCCGTGCCCGGTGAAATCGATGAACGACTGCGTGGAGAAGATGCACATGACCGAGGTGACCAACGTCTACGGCCTCACCGAATCCTCACCCGGGATGACCCAGACCCGGTATGACGAGCCCTCGTTGGAAAGGAAGTACTCCACCGTCGGCAAGGCCATGCCAGGTGTGGAAGTGGCGGTCATCAACCCCGAGACCGGCGCCTTCTGCCAGGACGAGGAGCACGGCGAGCTCTGCTGCCGCGGCTACGTGTGATGAAGGGATACTACAAGATGCCGGAGGAGACTGCGCGGGCCATCGACAAGGACGGTTGGCTGCACTCCGGGGACATCGGCAAGCGGGACAAGGACGGCTACTTCTCGGTGACCGGACGCCTCAAGGACATGATCATCCGGGGCGGGGAGAACATCTACCCCAAGGAGGTCGAGGATTTCATCCATCACATGCCCGGCGTCAGGGACGTGCAGGTGGTCGGCGCACCGAGCAAGAAGTACGGCGAGCAGCCGGCCGCGTTCATCATCCTGCAGCCCGGGGTGGCGATGAACGAGACCGATGTCCAGGACTTCTGCCGGAACAAGATATCGTTCTACAAGGTGCCGAAGTACGTGGCCTTCGTCGACGAGTACCCCCAGACCGCCAGCGGCAAGATCATGAAGTATAAGCTGAGGGAACAGTCGGCAAAACTGTGGCCGGACGCCTGAGGCACAGATTCCTTAAGGAATCGGCGATTGGCCATTCCGCATTCCTGGGCCGGTTGTGGAATCCAAACATTTTTCTCCTTTCTTCTTTTCTAGGGGTCCTGATGCCGCATATGGCCGTGGGGAACCAAGGTGCACTACGAGGTGCACGGTTCGGGGGAGCCGCTCCTCCTCATTACTGGGCTGTGCGGCGATCTTACCAGCTGGAAGAAGGCATTGCCGCTGCTGGAGAAGGAGTATCAACGTCATCACCATCGACAACCGCGGCGCCGGCAAGACCGAGCACCCGGGATCGCCGTTCACGATGGAGGACCTGGCCGACGACGCCTCCGGACTGCTGACCGGTCTGGGCATCAGGAAGGCGCATGTCCTCGGGGCCTCCATGGGCGGCAACGTGGCCCAGGAGCTGACCCTGAGACACCCGGACCAGGTGTCCACCCTCACGCTGATGTCCACCTACATGAGCCGGCCGGAACGTTCCAGCGTCGGCATCGATGCCATGATCAACACGGTCCGTGAGGGGGCCAGCATCGAGACGTTCCTCACCATGATGCAGGCCTGGTGCCTCACGAACGCGGCGTTCCGGGGCCGGGAGAACGTGGCCCAGAACGACAAACGCGGGGCCCGGGAAAGGGACCTGCTGATGGTGGACGGATTTGCCCGGCAGAAGGCGGCGCTGGACAATTTTGACACCCACGAGCGGGTGTCGGCTATAAAGGTGCCCACGCTGGTCATCCACGGTAACGAGGACATCATGGTCCCGTACCGGTTCGGTGAGGAACTTGCATCCCGGATCGGTGGGCTCGAAGCTGGTACTGCTGGACGGTTGTGGGCACATGATCGCGCCGGACCGTTACGCGTCGGTGCTGCTCGAGTTCCTGCGGAAGAACAGGATAGATACCGTTTGACGAAGGCATGGAATTTGAATTTAGAATGGCCTGCCTTTTCCAAAGTCTGCTGGCATTTGTATCCTGACCGAGCAGTATTTTGTGGAGTTCATTTCCGTTTGGACCAAACAGTATCATTTCGATGTTATCTCACAATATTGAACGATATGCGAGTTCCTAGATAGTACTGGTAAAATAATCCGTTTCGAAAGTCCTCAGTTATTTTGTGTCGTTGGTATGGTGAAGAAGAGCGTTCCCCTTCCCCTCTTCTGACTCGACCCATATCCTGCCGCCATGCCGTTCCACGATCTTCTTGACGATCGCCAGACCAACACCGGTCCCAGGATATTGATCTCTGGTATGAAGGCGCTGGAACATCTGGAATATCTTGTCTGAGTACTCTACGTTCAGACCGATGCCGTTGTCCTTGACCGAGAAGACCCACTCCTTTATTCCTTTGCTAGCTGAAATGTGCACCATCGACCGTTCCGGTCCATGGAACTTGAGCGAGTTTGAAATGAGGTTCTGCATGACCTGCTGCAACTGCGAACCGTCAGCAGTTATCGTCGGCATCGGTTCGATGTAGACGTCTGCTTTGCTCTCTTCGATCGGCACCTTGAGCACTTTGATGGCATTTTCCACCACCTCTCTCATGTTCACCGTTGCGAACGCCTTGGCGTTCGTTTCCAATCTTGAATACTCCAGCAGGTCATCGATTAGCTCGCGCATCCTCGTCCCGCCTTCCAATGCGTTCCTGAGGTATTCCTGTGCCTCGGGGGCGAGCTCGTCCTTATGTTTCCTTTCCAGGAGTGACATGTAACTGACGATCATGCGCAACGGCTCCTGGAGGTCGTGCGAGGAAAGATAAGCGAACTGTTGCAGTTCGTGATTGGATCGCCTAAGCTCGTCCTCCATCCTCTTTTGATCGGTGATGTCCCGGACCGACAGAGACAGAACCCAATATGTCTCCATTGGTATTCTTTATCGGGGCGGCATTGACTTGGCGGTAACGGAATTCTCCGCTGGAAGGCGACCTGACTATTCCTCCTGGCCTATGATAAATTCTCCTTTCAATGCCCGTGAGGGGGGTGCCTCTTCCGGCTGGTCGTTCACTCCCGTCCGGACGCAACACTTCAAAACTGGAGACCACCTTTCCCACCTCGATCCCGTCTGGACCTACCCTTCAGATCGAATTCTTTGGTGACAGCAGGATTTACCATGACCAATTTGCCTTGGGCATCGGCGACTCCAGACCTCATCACTTATGCTGTTGATCAGGGAGATTAGTCGGTCCCTCTCCTCTTCCACCGCGTGTTGTGCCCGCTTGATGTCGGTGATGTCTTGATTCATCCATATCGTACCCGTTACAGCTCCATCAATGTCAAGGATGGGCTTGGCGGACACGACGATCGTTCCCATGTTCCATCGAACTTCTGGATGTCAAAAGTGACGGTGCGACCCCTTCTCCGTTCAGAGCCCGGGCGGATGGCCATTCGTTCGCTTTGACGCGCTCTTTGGTCTCGGGCCACCAAGCTTTGTATTCTTGATAATCCGACACCGTGTACATTTCATGCGAGCCTCTCCAGATGGACGCCAGAATGCCATTATCAAGCACCACACCGCCTTGGGCGTTCGTGAAGCCGACAGCTACTGGGATGTTGTCCAATACCGCATGAAGGCGTGCGTGCTCTTCCTCCACCTTCCTTTGCGCCATCTTGATCTCGGTGATGTCCATCTGGGCGGATATGAGGCGATCGCCGCGCACAACGTAAGAAGTGAGGAACTTCTTGTCCACGTAGGGACTGTCGTATTGGAACGTGACCGCCTTTTTCGAACGGCGTGCCTCTTCGATCAGCGGAAGATAGAAGGATGCAACCTTGGACCCGAGGACTTCCGACCCCCTCTTCCCTTTGGCCGCAGCCAGATCATCGAACCCAAGGAGCCGAAGGCCCGCCGGGTTGAGGTCCTCGAATATCCAGTCGATAATGTTCCCTTTCTCATCATAGATGAGGCGGTCGATGTAGAAGACCTCCTGGACCGTCTCGAACAGGTCACGGTATTTGATCTCGCTCTCTTTCAGAGCTTCATCAGCTTTCTTGCGGCCGGTGATGTCCTCGTTGATCGCCACGAAATAGCCTTTTTCGGGACTATAGATCGTTATGTGATACCATTTCTCCGTGTATGGCCAACGCCTCTCGTAGGAGACCGTCTCTCCCTTTACTACTGCCTGTGCATAGGGTTCGATCCAGTTTGGAACTTGTTGGATAGATCGGGTAATGCTTCGGTCGTCCTCTTGCCCAAGAAATTCTCTTTTTTGGCCCCGAGCAATTTCTCGTAGGCCTCGTTCATGTCGAGATATATCAGATCTATTGGTTTTCCGCCATCGTCCATTACTATCTTGCCATAGAGAACGCCGTTCGTCATATTGGCGAATAGCGAGGCCAGCTTCTCGCGATCGTTTCTGAAGGCGGACGCCCACTTTTCGGTATGGCCGACGTCCAGCTCATTCTTCGATTCGCTGCTGTGCAACGCCAGCAGGAAATAGATGCTCGATAGGTAGAGGGACAGCCGGGTGGCCCATGTAAGAGTGTCGCCCAGATGAACAATGAACACCGCGCTGAACAGGTCCAAACCATACGAGGGCCAGCGCCAAGGTGTACCAGTATAGAACTGACGAACGGTTCTGCATATACCGGAGACCGAACAACAGTCCACTGGCGAGAACGAGGACGACCGTAGCGGTCAGGAACGAGATGCGCAACGCGGTCGGACCGGAACTGGTGAGAAAGGCTGGAAACTGGTTAAAATAGGCTAGGACTGAAACGACAACGAGCAAGACGAGCGATACTGCGTATGCCGTAACCAGGATGGTCTTGCGTCGGGGCAGCGCGACCGTACCGGTTCCCGCTAGAGTGGTTATCGCGCTAAAAAGCAAAATGAGAGCTCCGATCAGGACGCTTATGTTGTTGAGGGAGATCGCCTGGTTGGAAGTAAGAGAGGGGGAAACGTTAGGATGTAGCATCCAGATAGCGAACATTGTTGCTAGCCCGGTGATCATGATAGCCGCACCAGGCAGAACGATGTTCAAAGACCCCGAGCTCAGGTAGGCTCGGGCGGAAACGAAGGCGACCGCGATATCGACTGCCAGAACAAAGACCAGCGTCAAGATGAAGGCCACATAGGGCGGATTATAAACAGGACCTCCGGCATTGAAGAAAGCCAGGAACCCGATCAGGACCACCATGGCGACAACGGGAATCAACCCGATCGTTTTTGATCGCCCTTGCCACTTATCATTCACCATCAGAGGTTCGCTCCAGGCTCGGGCACAAGAGTTGTTATTGATTATTTAATAGGTCCATTTCACATCAAAACTCGAGGCCATTTCATTATTTCAAGATGTAAATCTTATCGCCATTGGATCCTGATAGCACATTGAGGATTGTTGTGGCAAACCTTGGTGCCATATTCTTACAGGCGTTTCGGTGCTGTTATTACTGATGACTGCTTTCTGATGCTCGCTAAAAAATGATCTGAACCGCATGTCAAGCATAGGCAGTTAATAATTAGCTAAATAAAGATTAGGTTATTGTTAATAGTCATCTATATAAAAGATAACAAGTATCGCCCTCAGGTGGACCTAACTCCGTTACTGGTGACAATCGTCACATTCGCCAGCACCATGGGAGGAGGTCTTTTCGCCCTTCGGTATCTGGAACGCTACCACGTGATCACCGCGTTCGCTGCAGGGGTTCTGATAGCGGTCCCGTTGTTTGACCTGATGCCCGAATCACTGAACCTGGCGGTCCAGCAAAAGGTTCCTTTGATCCAGGTGATGTACGTCGTGGCCATCGGTTTCATCACCCTTCTGGTCCTCGAAAGATACATCTTTGTCCATCCGCATGAGGAGGAGGATGAGTGCCCGAACAAACGCCATCAGCTGGGTGGATGGGTCGCTGCCGGCGAACTTTCTATCCATTCCTACTTGGACGGATTTGCCATCGGGATAGGATTTCAGTTCGGAGCGCAGGTCGGTCTGATCATAGCCATCGCGGTCATATTTCACGATTTCTCCGACGGACTGAACACTATTACCTTGATGCAAAGGAGCGGCATCAGATCGCGAGATTCATTGAAAATGTTGCTGCTGGACGCCACCACCCCTATACTTGGTGTAGTGACGACATTGTTCTTCGTCTTCTCCGAGAACATACTCATCCTGCTGTTGCCGTTCTTTGCTCGCGGTTTCTCTCTACCTGGGCGCCAGCGACCTGTCCTTTCCGGAGGCCCACGAGCGGAACTCCCGCTAATGGCACTGATCATGAGCCTGCTGGGTTTCCTCCTGATCTTTATCGTGACCGGTCTGCTGAACATTTAGAGGCTAACAGCATCCAGATCATGGAAGGGCTTAGGTGCGGCGTCGGGCTTGATCGTTCAACTGCACGACAATCGGTGGCGTTCCCAACAGGATCCTTGAGTTGATTCGGATAGCGAAGGAACGGGTATGAGCAAATCCCAGCGAATGGAGTTCGAATCTGTCTTGTATCGAACTTCCCTTCTGATGGCCGAACCCATGCTTTCAATCGCGTCTTCATGGACCAGTGGAAGGGAAACGGAAGGATGAATTCAGCAGCGGAGCTCATAGACCAATCGTCGGCAGGAACAAGATAATGTCCTGGACCTCGGTCGAGATCGAAGGTTTAGGCATTCACAAAGTTTGGGTGCTGTTCGTGGTGTTTCCGCCGCCGTTGACCGGCGGGTGGTAGCACCGGGATCACAATGACAGTGAACTGTCCGGTCACGACGTTGCCGGCGGAATCGCTCACGGAGAAGATGACCGTCCTTCCGTTCCAGGTGCCGTAGGAGGCCAAGTAAGCGGCGGTGCTCGTGAATGTACCGTCATGGTCGGCATCGTTCAGCGTTATGTTGCCCGCAAGGCCGAGCGAGGACGCATCGACCCATGCGGTCGCAACGTTGCCACTGTTGATGGGGACCGTGACGAAGAAGTGCACCATGCTCTGATCGTTGACCGGAGAAGGCGAAAGGCCCCTGCTGCCGATTACGGGGGGGCACGAGTTGGCCGGTCGTCGGTATCGGCAAGGGTTGCCTGCCATACGACGCTATTGGTCGTCCTGTCGACTATCATCATGCGCACCGCCATGCTGTTGCTGTAGCCCGGCACGACGTAGGACCACACCTTACCGATATTCCAATCGGGACCGATGCTGGACACGCTCGATGCTATGCTGAGCGTCGTCGGCACGTCGTTCTTGTAAAGGTAGATGTTGGTTGAGGAACCATTCAGCGTCTGCCCTTCCTCGTGGGTGATGTTGATGTACAGGTTCGTTCCCGAGACCCCGGTCTGAACTTTGAAATCACTGACCGTCTGGTCTTGCGGCTGGGGCATGTTGAGGACGTAGAACAGAACGCCGGAGAACATCGTAACGGTAATGGCCAAGATAAGCAGGTTCCCGATAATCTCGGAGACGCCCGTCCGGTTTTTTCTGAGATCCCCGCCTTTCCGATGATAGC
>CAWDCQ010000063.1:0-126599 GCA_963800775.1 uncultured Methanomassiliicoccales archaeon
ATCTCGCCACGAACTTTCTTGACCATCTCTTCGAGCAGGATGGTATGCACCGGCAAGCCTCTCACTTGGATATTGAATATCTTGCGGGCCTCGTACACGGCCTCGTCCGCGGTCATCGCGGTGACCACTCCTCCCGCCTTTCCCCGGCCCCCTGCAAGTACTTGGGCCTTGACCATTACCGGCATTTCTAAGCGGTCAAGGCAGTATCCGATGTGTTCCGGTGTGTTGCAGGCCCTCCCCTTAGGCACCCTGATCCCGTATTGCCGGAATAGTTCCTTTCCCTCCGTCTCGTACAGCCTCATGCTCTCATGTTGAACAACTGAGCCGGATGATATAACGTCTTTTTCGTCGCCCAGGCCATTTATGGATTGAAGAAAGCCCATCAAAAGTATTTATATAGAGACAAACTTTCGAAAATCGATGCCGGTCCTGAGCATTGCTGGAATGGGTCCAGATTCGAACGTCTTCTTGGTCACGGGAGATGAGCCGTTCGTGGTCGATACAGGGACCGGATCGAACCATGACAGGATATTGGCGAAGCTGTGTTCGCTTTCACCGGGAAAGCAGCCATCCCGCATCATATTGACCCACCGGCATTATGACCATGTCGGGGGGGCCGGCCGGCTGGCCAAGGAACTGGGTGCGGAGGTCTACATCCACGAGCTGGACGCCGGCGTGGTGGAGACGGCCGACCTGCGCGGGACGGCTGCCCATTTCTTCACGAGCAAGATGGACCCGGTCAAGACGAACCACCTCAAAGGGGGCGAGGTCTTCGAGACCGGCGACCACCGTTTCGAGGTGGTCCACACACCGGGCCACACGGCGGGGGGCATTTGCCTCTTCGACCGGACGAGCGGCGATCTCATCAGCGGGGACACGGTGTTCGTGGGCGGTGTCGGCCGTTGGGACCTGGAGAGCGGCAATCGCGAAGAGCTCGCGGCATCGGTCAAAAAGCTTATTAGTTTGAATCCCAAGGCAATCTATCCGGGTCATGGCGAGAGCGCCTGCTCGGATGCTGCCACGGTCGTCAAGGAAGCACTGACATACCTGGGGGAGTTTTAAATGGAAATAATCAAGGGCATTGAGAAGAGCGGGAAAGTTTGCGAGATACAGGACGATAAGTTCGAGATGGTGGTCTCGGAGCTTCGTTCCGGCCACTTGATCGTCTACCCCACCGAGACCATATACGGGCTAGGGGCAGACCCGTTCGATGAGCTGGCGGTCAAGAGGGTCTTCAAGGCCAAGAAGCGCCCGTACGACATGCCCCTCTCCATCGCTGTGAGCAACGCCCGGATGCTAGAGGAGCTGGCGTTCGTCGATGACCGGGCCCGCAAGCTGATCGACACGTTCCTTCCCGGACCGCTGACCCTGCTGCTGCAGAAGAAGCCGGTGGTCCCGGACATGGTGTCGGCGGGCTCGCCCGAGGTCGGGATCAGGATACCTGACCATCCGTTCGCCCTGAGGCTGATAGATGAGTTCGGGCCGATCATATCGACCTCCGCAAATCTTCACTCCAGGCCCAACCCTATCACCTGCCAGAGCGCCATCGATTACCTGGGGAATCGGTCTCCATCTACGTCGACTGCGGCCCCAGCCCGATAGGGCAAACCATCCACCAGGAGTACAGCCTTCTTGATGGCGACGTCGAGGTCATACGACCTGGCGCCATACCCATCGAGAAGGTCGAGGCTGTTCTACATGGATGAGCATGCGTTGGACTGCGTCAGGAAGGCTGGCCGGATCGCCGGCGAGGCGCGGGAGCTCGGCATAAGCCTGGTAGCGCCGAACGTGCCCCTGGTCAAGGTGGCCGAGGAAGCGGAGGCTTTCATATGCGAGAAGGGGGCCAAGGTGGCTTTCCCGACCAACCTCAGCGTCAACGATGTGGCGGCGCATTTCTCGCCGAACCTGCACGACGACTCGCGGTTCCCGGCGGGGATGTGGTCAAGGTGCATGTAGGGGCCCACGTGGACGGATATATAGGCGATACCGCCGCGACGGTCGAGGTGGGCACCAAGAACTGGACCGACCTGATCGGTGCATCGGCCAGGGCACTAACCTTCGCTACCGAGATGATCAATGAGGCACACCGGTCAACGCGATCGGAGGAGCGGTCGAACGCAGCATAAAAGATCCGGATTCCGGCCCGTGGTCAACCTGAACGGCCATGAGATGAAGCAGTATAACCTTCATGCGGGGCTCTCGATACCCAACTATGACGACGGCACCACAACAAAGGTCCGGGAGGGGATGATCATCGCGGTAGAGCCGTTCGCCACCAATGGGGCCGGACAGGTCGACAATGCCAAGGGCGGGCAACATCTATCGGATAATCCGTGACCGGCAGCTCAAGGATGCGGACACCATGCGCCTGTTCGAACAGATCAAGACCGAGTTCGCCACCCTGCCATTCTGTGAACGGCAGTGCCAGAAGTTGAACAAGGACGCACCGCACCTGCTCAAGAACATGTTCCGGCATGGCGTGATCATGAGCTACCCGATGCTTCGCGAGGCGAAGCACGGGATCGTGTCGCAGACCGAGCACACCCTCGTGATAAACAACAACCGCTGCGAGATAACCACCAAGGTGTAGGCCTAGCCAGTGTTCTCAGGCAGGTTCGCCGGTTCATAAGCTTTAATTAGCCCAGTGGCATTACGCAGAATTACTGATGCGAGGGTAGCCAAGCCAGGTCAAAGGCGACAGACTCAAGATCTGTTCCTGCAGAGGTTCGCCGGTTCAAATCCGGCCCTTCGCACCATCATCCGCAGACAACCAAGGATGTTCGTTTCTTCAGATGAGTGATTCATGGTAGGGCTGAGGTCATTTCTTCCTCCTCTCAGATCGAACTGGTGGCACATGTCTTTGACATCTTCCTTCTTCGAGATCCTCCGAGAGATCGGAAATCGGTTCCCCTTACGAGCGTGACACACGCCTGTTCGAGCTCTATGAATGGGAAGCTCGTGGATCGATCCGATGAATAGAACCCATCGATCCACTTCCCTTGTTTCCGCCTCCTTTCTCAGCAGGAATTGCTTTCACTTGCTATGCCAGGTGAGCTGATGTTCTCCTCCGATCGCATGCTGCCGGTTCGATCGACATCATCCCAAATGGAATTTGAAGTGGTCGATGATCGTTTGGGCCGATGACCGAATTCCCACACCCACTGAGTTGTGCGCTGCTACCGCAAAGGAATAGCTCCACCCATAGTGCAACTCAGATATCGTGGCCGAGTTGGCGGACGTGTGGCCCACATCAACTCCGTTCTGGTAGACGATATAGTAATCGATGTCACTGCCTCCGTTGCTCGAAGGGGTGGTCCAGGTGAGGGCCACCTTGTTGTGGCCGCTCATCGCCACCTTCAAGATCGGGGCCGAAGGCACGGTGCCATAGGAAATACATCTGGCCGTTACCTCTTTCGATCTTGGTCCCTCGCCGGCCGAATTTACAGCGCTGACCTTGTAATAGTAAGTGACACCCTTGGCCATGCCATTGTCGGTATACTTGAGGACGTTACCCAGCGTGACGAACAGTGTTTCCCCGCCCGGGGACGTTCCAACTGGGCAGATGTCATAGCCAGTGATCGCCGAACCGCCGTTGTTAGGAGCGGCCCAACCCAGGACTGCCTTGGGGTTACAGGAGGTGGCGACCAGTCCGTTGGGGGCCTGGGGCCTCTCTTGAATGACCGCGCCCATTGTCAGTCCGTTCCAGATTCCTCCGGGTGCAGGGAAATTCGAGGCAGGCATATGCGTGGCCCATCACTCCCTGGGTGCTGTCCAACCAATTTGGATCAACTGTGACGGGTGCGACATAACCTAGGAAGGTAAGGGAACGCTAGCAAGCCACATTCCCCGAACACGCGGTCACCGATGGTCGTGACGCTGGCGGGGAAGGTTACCGAGGAAAGCGAAGTGCAGTCCACGAATGCATAGTTCCCGATGGTCGGCGGCTGCTGCTAGGACTGGTCACGGAGGTCAGGGCATGGCAGGAATCGAACGTGTTATCTCCGATGGAGGTGGCGCCGTTGCCCATGGTCACCGAGGTCAGGTAGTAACTGTGTGTGAAAGCACCGGCCCCGATGGTGGTGACGCTGTTAGGAATGGTCACAGAGGCCAGGGACATGCAATAGCCGAACGCACCGGCCCCGATGGTGGTGACGCTGTTAGGAATGGTCACAGAGACGATGGAGGTGCTGAAATAGAACGCGTCGTCCCCGATGGCTGCCACAGGATACCCACCCAATGTGGAGGGGATCGTTATGGCCCCTCCGTCTCCGGTGTATCCCGTGATAGTGGCGACGGCCGGGCTCCCGGTCGTTGTATACTGATAGTCCCCACTCGTATCCGCGACCGCCGTATGTGGTGCCAAGACCAGCATCGACGCCACTAAGGCGAACAAGATAATCATGCATCCTAGCTGCTTAAGCATCTTTTTATTCGTTTTGACAAATTCCATTTTCTCCCCTCCAATTCAAGAATATTTGATATTCCAGCTTACTCGAATTGCTTCCCCATGTTAGAACCATTTTTGATGATGTAGGTATAGTGTCGCATCCCATGCGTATAAATAAATTAGCTAGGGCCCTGCGCTCCTTCCTGCTTCCATTGGTCCGATCTCATCCGATCTGTCAATGATGCCGATGAGCGTGGCCACGCCGTCCTCGGATCGCTTTCATTATTGATTCTGGAACCGAAATCGATAAACCTTGATCGACAGCTAGCCCCGCTTCTATGGTAATCGTCAGGGTGAACGAACAGGAGTGCAGCGGGTGCGGCATATGCTACAACGACGAATGTCCTGAGATATTCGCCGAGGGGGATAACGGCACCAGCATGTTCCTTGAATCTTTTCAGAAGGGAAGCAAGTACATCGGGGACATCCCTTCAGATAAGAAGGAGTGCACCAAAAGGGCGGCCATGGCTTGTCCGAACAGCGCCATTACCGTAGAGTAGACAGGTTAGGGCACAGGACCGGTGCCGGACCGGCCTCTTACTAAGAAACTTCTTCATCGTTATCATGGCCTCGGTCAAGCAGACCTTTTTGATCAGAAAAAGTGTATGGATATGAACCACGTCAGAAATGACTTATCCCCTCGGTTCTATTGGTTTCCCAAATGGACCTTCTACAATCCATAGCCTCCTTCTTCGATCAGCTTGAGGATGCACTGGACCTTACCGCTTCCAATCCACTGCTATACAGTGTCACCTTTTTCGTTTATGCCGTCCTGGCCACGGTCATACTTCCCCTCCCGGTCGAGCTCGGCCTGCTGGTCAGCCCGGGAACACCCTTCCTGTTGCTAGCGTTCGTCCTGGGTCTGGGCCGGGTCGTCGGAGGTGTAATGGTCTTCTACGCCGGACACCGGATCGGAACTCAAACCCATGCCTGGTTCTATCGATGGAACTGGTCCCGTCAGATGATGAACTGGTTCGAGGCGCTCATCAACAGGCTGGGATACCTTGGTCTTTACATCGTCATGTCGGTCCCTTTCATGCTTGACAGTTTGCCGCTCTATGCATATTCCATATCGGACGAAAAGATGGATTTCCAGATCAGGTGGTTCGCTCTGACGAACTTCTTGGCCGGTTTCACCCGCGCGATAGTTTTCTTGGCCCTGCTCAACATCTTCGGCATCGGTCTTTTCCATTCCCTCCTCTGAACGCATCATCGATGGTTCAGTTTATCCGAATTGTATTTGCATCCGGAGACCGGTTGACCGGTCGATAAATGACCGATGTGAAAATGGACACGCCGGAACTGGCCCTTCAATACGATAGGATCAGCGATGCTCAATTCACCTCGGGGAAGTTGCTGATCGAAAAGATGGGCGTGAAGACTGGGAACTCCGTCCTGGACGTTGGTTGTGGAACCGGACGATTGGCGATCGAGGTTTCAAAAATGGTCGGCGAGGCGGGCCTTGTGGTTGGAATAGACCCTTCGCCCCACCGCATCAAAATAGCTCGGGAAAGAGGCTTAAGCCATGACAACATCAAATTCATGGTCGGCATGGGGGAGGATCTCGGCGCCTTTGCCGACGCTTCATTCCATCATGTCTATTATTCTTCGGTCTTCCACTGGATTTCAGACAAGGGGAAGGCCCTTGAGGAAGCTTTCCGGGTACTCGAACCTGGTGGATCGATCGGGATCACCACGCCTTCTCCCGATGGCATTTCCCAAGTCATCCGGACCGTGACCAAGAGGATCGTTTCAAGGCCACCTTTTTCAGATCATGTATCACATGAAAACCATCAGAATATCCTGATCACTTGTGAAGAGCTGGAATCGCTTTTCTCCCGGACCAGGTTCACCGGACTGGACCTAGTCATCAAGGAACGAACGCTTTTCCGTTACTCGGCAAAAGACCTGATCGAGTTCTACTCGGCTAGCTCGTTCGGGAATTTTCTCAGGTCAGTGCCCGAGGACCTTAGGGATGAATTGAAAAAGCAGATCATATTGGAACTGGAACGATCTAGGACCAATGAGGGAACCCAGTTGATTTCCAGGACGATCTACGCGATCGCCCATAAGCCGTAACGACCATGAGCGTTCGTTCCGTCCAATATTATATGTGTAATTATAATTTATTCCCTAATTAATTATTTGTCCTAATTCCTAGCGTAGATCGATTCCCTCCCGAATCCTTACAAATCTCTAAATATGACCAAAAGTCATTAATGACCATAAGTCATAATTGACTAACGGTCATTGCAAATTGGACGAAGAATGGAAGTGACGATATGGGGGCGGACAGAATGGTAACGATCCTCGACGGATCGAGTGAGGGCGACGAGGAAGCCGGAACGGTGATAGAGGCTTTGAATCTGGAATTGACCAGATCAGGTTGCGGATTCGCCCATCACGTGATGAGAAAACTCGAGATAGGGGTCTGCACCGGCTGTTTCAGCTGTTGGACAAGGACGCCGGGAGAATGTGTGATCGCAGACGAACAGCGTCCGGTCTGTGCCAACATGGTCCGGTCAGACGTGGTCATTCTGATCACTCCGGTCACGTTCGGAGGATATTCATCCGAACTGAAGAAGGGAATGGACCGGATCATTCCGGTGCTCTTGCCCTTCTTCCGCAAGTACGCGGGGGAAACTCACCATCCGTCCCGGTACGGAAATGAATGGAACATTCTTGGGATCGGCACCTTGCCGGTCCAGGATGAAGAAAAAGAGTCCCTCTTCAAAGACATAGTGCTAAGGAATTCGTTGAACATGCATTCGAAATGCTCGTCCAGCCTGGTCATCGTTCGCGGACAGAACAGCGAAGATATCAGGGAAAACATCACCGCCGGGTTAAGGAAGGTGATGGCGTGAGCGAGAGGGTGTTGCTCCTTATAGGGAGCCCGAGGAACCTGCGATCAAATTCCAACCAGCTAGGTCAATACCTTGTGGGCCGACTTGGTGATGCCGGGTGGGATGTCGATGCCGAGTGCATATGCCAGGCTATCCGGAGCGAGGACCGGATGAGGTCCGTGATGGACAAGATCGATGGCTCGGACCTGGTCATCCTGTCGTTCCCTCTTTACGTGGACTCCCTTCCCGCCCCCATGATCCGATTCCTGGAGATCGTGAACGACCACAGAAAGGGTGTGGAGAAAATGGACCAGCGGATGATGGCGGTCTGTCAATCGGGATTCCCAGAATCACACTATAACGACTGTGCCCTAAGGGTCTGCTCGATCTTCGCCAGGGACTCCGGTTTCCGCTGGATCGGGGGGCTGGCGGTTGGCGGTGGAGGGGCGATCGGAGGGAGATGCCTTCAAGAGGGCGGGGCCATGCTGCGCAATCTGAGAAAGGCACTTGACCTGACCGCGATGGCCCTGGTCGATGGAAAGGACGTCCCGTCTGAAGCGAAGGAATTGACAAATAAGGGGATCGCTCCTCCCTGGCTGTATAACCGGATCGTCAACCGAATGTGGAAGCGGGATGCTAGGAACAACGGGGTCGACCCCGGATGGAAACCTCAAGCCCAGCGTTGAAACTGTCGGGGTGAAAAGATGGTAAAAGCGACGGCATCGACAGACAGAAAGGTCCGAAAAAAGGCTGAACGCGGGGACCGGATATTGAAGGCCGCGGAACAGCTCATCCTGACCAAGGGATTCGCCAACACCACTATCGACGAGATTGCTGCCAAGGCAGACGTTTCCAAAGGGGCGGTGTATCTTCATTATCGAACCAAGGATGACATTTACTTCAGTATCGTGGCCAGGGCCTTGGGCACCATGCGGGACATGTTCATGAAGGCGGCCGAAGGACAGGCTTCGGGATTGGAAAGGTTCCGGGCCATAGGCTACTCGTTCTACCAGTACACCATCAAGTTCCCGCAATATTCCAATATCCTGTATGCCGCGGACTCCCCCAAATTATGCGATTCTCTGGCCAGCGAAAAGTCCTGTCAATCACTGAACGACCAGATCGGGAACCTCATGATCGACTCGATCAGGACTGGCATTCAGGACGGTTCGATACGGTCCGACGTGGACCCCACCACTGCAGCGATAATCATTTCTTCATCATTGCAGGGGCTATTGAAGACCCTGATCAACAATGACGACACGGTAATATCGATGGGTCTGGACGAAGGACAGGTGGTGGAGGCCGCCATCGACCTGTACGGTCGATCGCTGGCAAGACCGACCTGTCCATCCGGAGAGATTGGGAGACAGATCGGGGCCCCAGGCGGTTCTCCCGGGCGCCTGCGGCAAAGGGACTGGATGAGGCCAAAAAGGATACGCGCGGATCCTTAATGCGAAAATGATCCGACAACTTCTATTTCAGACCGAACGGCCATGACCCATCCGGATGCAAACGATCATGGTCCTGGCATTGGTCATCTTCCTGACCACCTATGTCCTGATCTCGGTAAGACGGTTCGGCAAGCTCAACTTTGATAGGCCAGCGGTGGCCCTGTTCGGCGCCGCTCTGATGGTCCTTTTCGGAGTGGTGGCTGCCGACCAGGCGGTGGCCTCGACCCAGCTGGACATCCTCGGGCTGCTGCTCGGTATGATGATCATCGTGGTGTCCCTGGAGCTCTGCGGTTTCTTCACCTGGGTATCTGTGAGGATGATACGCGCGTCAAGGAACCAATTCGAGTTCCTCATCCTGGTGATGCTGGTGACGGCATTGCTCTCGGCCCTGATACTCAACGACACTGTAGTGTTGCTGCTGACGCCTATCGTGATCCGGGCATGCCGCCTCATCAAGGCAAATCCGGTACCGTTCTTGGTGGCGGAGGCGATAGCCGCAAAACATCGGCAGCGTGGCGACGCCGGTGGGAAATCCTCAGAACGCCCTGATCGCGACCCAATCGCACATCACCTTTGCCGAGTTCAGCGGCAAACTGCTTCCCGTGTCGCTGCTGTGCCTCGCCATCGCCATGGTTTTGGTATGGCTGGTGTTCAGAAAGGAGCTAGTGGGCGGCTGCGATAGGAAAGGCCGTTACTGGTTCTGCGAAAGGAGCAGGCCCATCGATGCGGAGAAGGCCATACTGGAGATCGATCCCCAGCCAGTCCACCGCTCGATCTATCTGGTGTTCGGGGCGCTGGTGCTGGTGTTCATAGGGTTCGTCCTATCCCCGTATATCGGCCTTCCGCTGGCGATGGTGGCGTTCATCGGCGGGGCGTTCGTGCTCATGCTCCTGCCTTTCTTCAACCGTTCCGTGCAGCCCATGGATGTTCTTCGCAAGGTCGACTGGACCCTGCTGCTCTTCTTCGTGGTCTTTTCGTGGTGCTCAAGGGAGTGAAAACCTCCGGACTGCTCGCGAGCACGATGGAGGCGTTCCAGTCAACAGCGGTCGGGCCTGACCAGCATTCCCGGGCTGACCGCCTTCTGCGCCATCCTGTCCAACCTGATCAGCAACGTCCCCGCGGTCATGCTCCTCTCCCCGTTCGTGGCCAGCGTGGGGAGCAACAACCTGTGGCTGGCCCTGGTCACGAGCCCCACGTTGGCGGGTAACGCCACTATCCTGGGCGCAGCGGCGAATGTGATTGTGGTGGAGACCGGCAACAAGATGGGGGTCGAGGTCTCTCTATGGCAGTTCATGAAGGCGGACTCCCGATCACCGTCATAACGCTCCTCCTTTCCGTGGTCATTCTGGGACTGCTCTGAATCAGCGTTCTCTTGGGGATCGATCATCATAACGCGACCGAGGGACATTCGATCCAACGACCGGTCATATTTTCTGAGGTAGAACTGCCGTTCCTGGCGATTGCCGACATTCGATTGAGTTCCGTGGCGGAGCTTGTGCCTCCCCTATGAGTATCACAACGTTGCCTCTGTTCGCTCCCTGTTCGGCCAATTCTCCCTGACAAGGATACTAATTCGCGTCCGAACACCTCAATGCATCACAGCTCCGAAGATATCGTCGATGGTCCGGGCCTGATCTTGATCGATTCTTCTATGCAGACGTTTTGAACGATTTATCGTCTAGGATTCATTATGCCGTTAAGATACATGCTGGCGGCAGCACCTCGTTGTATCGGTTCAGAGCAAAATTATCCTCTTGAGGGGAATGTTTCCTCTTTAGGCATGATAGCTTAAATAGTGAGGAAGTTGTTTTGCTAAATCATGGAATTGGGAGTGTGGTTCGGATTAGGGTTCATTGTACTTGGCACGCTCATGCTTTTGTTTGAGCTGCACGCCCCGGGCATGTTCCTGATCGTTCCCGCCACCGTACTAATGGTGCTTGGAGTACTCGGCATACTGTTCCCGGATTCGTTGTTCACATGGTGGGCCCCCATTGCGGCAGTGATCGTACTGGTTCCAACGACGTTCCTCACGATCAAGCTATACCAGAGACTGTCCCCGCCAGCACCACCGGTGACGACGGTGGCGACATCGTTGGTCGGTATGAAAGGAATGGTCACCACGGACGTTTATCCCCACACCCTCAGGGGCAAGGTTGAGATCGAACACGACACATGGTCGGCGACATCAGATTCATTGATCCCGGTCGGAAAGCGCGTCGTGGTCGTCAGCAGCGAGGGTGTGCACGTGGTCGTCAAGGAACTCTAGAGGACCAGCCGAAAGCTGAGACGAAAGGCCAATGAACAGGGGAACCAAAGACCGTTACTAGGAGAGAAAAAAAATGGCAGACGTGACGTTGGAAATAATCATCGGATTGCTCATTTTGGCGATAGTCGCAGTGATCGTCATTTTGATGAGCGGAGTGAAGATCGTTCAGCCTTACCAGCAGGCCGTTTACATGAGGCTGGGAAGTTACGTTAGAATATTGGACCAGGGCATGAACTTCGTCACGCCCTTGATAAACACGGTGGTGAAGATCGACCTTAGGACCCAGGTACTGGACGTGCCTCGGCAGGAGGTCATCACCAAGGACAACTCCCCGGTCAACGTGGATGCGGTCATCTATATCAAGGTCATCGACCCCAAGAAGGCGTTCTTCCAGGTCACCGATCATCGGGCGGCGACCATCTATCTCGCCCAGACGACTTTGAGGAGCGTCATCGGCGACATGGAGCTGGACGAGATCCTCTCCAACCGGGAGAAGATCAACCTGCACCTGAGGGACAAGCTGGACGAGGCAACGGACAAATGGGGTGTGAAGGTCGAGGCAGTAGAGATCAGGGAGGTCGACCCGGCACCCAAAGTGAAACAGGCGATGGAGGAGCAGACATCCGCGGAGAGACTGAGGCGCGCGGCGATCCTCAAGGCGGACGGTTCCAAGACCGCCGCCATCCTGAGCGCCGAAGGTGAGAAGAGGTCTAGGATCCTGCAGGCCGAAGGTCTGCGTCAAGCCAAGGTCCTAGAGGCAGAAGGCGAGAGGCTGGCGATAATCCTTAATGCCCAGGGGGAGGGACAGAAACTGAGGATACTCAGCGTGGGAGCGGCATCCTTGGACTCCAAGGCGCTGACCGTACTGTCGCTGCAGACGATGGAGTCGATAGGCAACGGCCAATCGACAAAGATCATCCTGCCGTTCGAGGTCTCCAAACTGATGGAGAACGTGTCGGAATACCTGGGCGGGGGCAACAAGACACCGGAACGTTCCATATCTAACCGGCAGGAGATCGAAGCAGCTGTCGGAAAGGCAGACGACATCCTCGGACCAATCCCGACGCAGGAAGAGCTGAGACAGGATTTCAAGAACATTGAGGAAGCGGTCCAGAAGGACCGGCTCGAGGCGGCCGATGCCATCAGGGAGATGGAGAAGAAAAAGCGGGCAGCCATGATCGCGCCCGACGGTTCCGCCTGATCCAAACCACTTCCAACACTTTTCCTTTTTTCAAGCCAGCATTACCATTCCAGGCATCTTTTCCATGCTTGGACCATTTGTAACAGTCCCTTTTTTATATCACGAGAATCCATAGCAAACATCGAACCTGCGTGGCCATGGTTGCGCGGTTCAAAGGAACGGGTAAAAGTAATGTATGGCGGAAAACCGAGAAGCGGTGGCGGTGGCGGCTACGGGGGAAGACCAAGGCAGGAAGGACCCCGTGAGATGCACAAGGTGAAATGCTCGGACTGCGGAGCTGAGACGGAGGTACCATTCAAGCCGACCGAGGGCAGGCCAGTGTATTGCAGGGAATGCTATCAGAAGCACAAACCCGCCACAAACGACAGGTTCTAGACCTGTCAAATTCCTTTCTTTTTCTCTTCGTTTTCAATCGGAGCTATAGAAAATTAGGGTCAGAGCTCGGGTCGGAAACGTTTCTGAACGATTGTGCCGCCCATAGATAGGTGGCAATAATAGGAGAAGTGGACGGTGCGCGATTTGAACGCGCGGCCTCCTGCTTGCAAAGCAGGCGATCTTCCGGTCTGATCTAACCGCCCAATTAGGGGTCGTAAACGTCCTGGCGAATATATAGGTTTCTGAGTTCCAGTTAACGGCCGGTAACAGAAACGAACATTGGCTACCATTATTCCGACCTGGTTCGGGAGAGGGCGCGGTCACTTGCAGATCGCGCCCTCGCTCGCTCCCCTCACCAGTTTGCGGTACTTTGCCAGCATACCGTCCGGGTGCCTGTCGACGACCTTTATCTTTTCCAGGCGTTTCTTGATCTCCGAGTCGCTAACTCCGAGAAGTTCCAATTTCCGGGCCGGTATGTCGATCAATATCCGGTCGCCATCGATGATCGCCGCGATCGGACCTTTGTCGTAACGCTTCCGGACACACATGTCCGATGCATGGCCCCCGGGTCGCCCCGGAGAAACGGCCGTCCGTGATGAGCGCCACCGAGTCCGACAGCCCCATACCCGCTATCATGCTGGTGGGTCCGAGCATCTCCGGCATTCCCGGGCCGCCTTTGGGCCCCTCGTATCTGATGACAACGACATCACCGGGCACGACCTTCCTCTCGGAGATGGCCCGGCTGACATCCTCTTCTGAATCGAAACAACGGGCAGCGCCCTTCGAAACGCATCATCTTCTCGCTCACGGCGGCCTGTTTGACCACCGAGCCTTCCGGAGCCAGGTTCCCGAACAGGATGGCTATTCCGCCCTGCCGATGGTACGGCCTATCCATGGGCCTGATGCATTCCTCATCCGTTATCCTGGCCTCATCGGCGATCTCATGCACCGATTTCCCGGACACGGTGTCCTGGTCGGAGAGCAGGTCCTTTATCCGCTTCATTATCGCCGGGACACCGCCGGCCCGGTCGAAATCGCCCATGACATATTGCCCGCTGGGGCGGATGCTGGTCAGATGCGGGATCTCCCGCGAGAACTCATCGAACGTCTTCAGTGATATATTGATGCCGAAATCGTATGCGATCGCCGGCAGGTGCAGAGCCGTGTTGGTCGGAGCCGCCAATGGCCATATCGACCCGGATCGCGTTCTTGAACGAATCCTCGGTGACGATCGAGCGGGGGGTCTTGTCCTTCCTGACCAATTCCACTATCCTGCCGTCCGGACTCGCGGGCGATCTCTCTCTTCTTCCGGCTGTCCGCCATCGCTGTCCCGCAACCCACCAAGGAGAGGCCCATGGCCTCGGTGAGGCAGGCCATCGTGTTCGCCGTGAACAGGCCGGCGCAGCTGCCTGCACCTGGGCATGCGCAGCCTTCGATGTGCTCAACCCGTGCCTGGTCCGCCCTGCCGGCCTTGTACTCCCCGAGCGCCTCGAACACGCTTTGCAGGTCCAGCCTTTCCGTGCCTGATCACCATGCTCCATCGGCCCCCCGGTGACGATTATCGTGGGGCAGATCACACCGTCCCGAGGCCATCAGCATCCCCGGGGTGATCTTGTCGCAATTGGTGACCCCGACCCAGCCATCGAAGCAATGGGCCTTGACCATAAGCTCCACGCAATCTGAGACAGTCTCTCGTGAGGCAAGCGAGTAACGCATCCCGGCATGCCCCATGGCTATTCCATCGCAGATGCCCGGGACGCCGAAAACGAACGGGACGCCGCCAGCCTCGATTATGCCCTGCCTCACCTCATCGACCAGCTGGTTAAGGTGAATGTGACCGGGAATGATGTCATTCTAGGAGTTCGCTATGCCGATGAACGGTTTCGAAAAGTCCTCGTCGGTCAGACCGACCGCCCTGAGAAGGCTCCGGCTCGGCGCCTTCTCGATGCCCTTGGTGACAATATCGCTGCGCATGCAATCGCCAGCAGAGAATGCCGCAGGAGGTAGATAATCTGTTCATCCCCTCCGCTGAAGCCGGATCACACCAGCTTTATTCCTTCCGCCTTCAGCCGAGGGAAAGGGTGCCCAGAAAATCGGAAACGATGTCATCCTTCCGGTTGACCTCCCTGATCCATATCCGCATGCTGAGCACCATATTACCGCCAGTGATATCTGAGACCAGAACTCGAGGGCGGAACATGTCATAGGATATCCGGTTCTCAAACAGGGAACGGGAGGTGTCTCAGGTGCATCACCCTATCCATCTCCTTCATCTCGCTCCTCCGGGACATTTGGCAAGATTAACTGGATCCTTGTCCGCCACCTCATCGATGATCCTTTAACCCTTTCGATCTTCCTCGTAGGAGTACCGCCAGCCGGAAGGGCACTTCGAAGAACCCGGCCTTGGTGTAGTTGATCACCTTGTTGCTCACGATGACCGAGTTCGGGACAATTACAAGCTTTCCCTGGGGATCGAGAAGCACGGTCTTCGTAAGAGTTATATCCTTCACCCGGGCGGGTTTGGTGTCCGGGCGATGCCCCCGATATCGACCCAATCCTCCAGTTGGATCTGCCGTTCCAGACCTATCAACATCCCTGCCATAAGATTCTGAAGTATCTGTTGCGACGCCAGAGCGATCACAATACCCACCAGTCCAAGGGTAGCGGCCACCGTCGCGAAGTCGATCATCAAGAATGCTGGTCATTCCGTAGAAGAGAGCCAGCCCGATTATTGTGTACTGGAATCCGGGCATATATCTTTGATCTGCGTTTTCCGATCCGAAGGTCGAAGAAATGCGCGGAAGACCGTGTAGACCGCCCTGCCCAGGGTTAGACTGAGCAAGATCAGGACGATGAACAGGAACAGACTCTCCCCGTTCATTCCAAGAAAGTCGAAAGGTTGGTCCGCCACACACGATGGATATACAGGAACAGCAATAGAATAATGTCGTCAAGAAACTGAACGGAAATGAAGGGAAAGGATTTCGAATAAGATGACTGGAATTGGTTTGAGGTGTTTAGGACCGGAGAACGATCTCGATGTTAACACCATCGGGCACCTGAATCCTCATCAGTTGCCTCAGGGCGCGCTCATCTGCGTCTAGATCGATTAATCTCTTGTGGATACGCATCTCCCACCTGTCCCATGTCTCTGAGCCCTCTCCGTCTGGGCTCTTCCGGCAAGGGACCTGGAGCCTCTTCGTAGGCAGGGGGATAGGTCCGCGTATAGCGACGCCGGTCCTTTGGGAGATCTGCTTGATCTGTCCACAGACAGAATCGACCTTCTTGGGGTCCGTGCCACTCAGTGAAATCCTTGCGCGCTGTGCCATGTGATCATCTCAAAATATGAAAGGAAAGGGAAGGGGTTTACATCTCCTTCTTTTCGACTTCGATGCACATTCCAGCAGCGACGGTGGCGCCCATGTCACGGATGGCGAACCTGCCGAGCTGCGGGAAGTCCTTGGCCCTCTCGACGACCATCGGCTTTGTCGGCTCTACCTTGACGATAGCGACATCACCGGTCTTCAGGAAGGTGGGGTTCTCCTCTTTGACCGCACCGGTCTTCGGGTCGAGCTTCTTCTGGAGCTCGATGAACGAGCATGCGACCTGGGCAGTGTGGCAGTGGAACACCGGGGTGTATCCGACCGGGATTGCCGTGGGGTGGTTCAGGACGACGATCTGGGCGATGAACGTCTTGGCGACGGTCGGCGGGTTGTCGACTGGGCCAGCTACATCTCCCCTCTTGATGTCGTTCTTGGCGATGCCCCTGACGTTGAATCCGACGTTGTCGCCGGGGAGCGCCTGGGTCAGCTGTTCGTGGTGCATCTCGATGCTCTTCACTTCGCCGACCTTGTTGGACGGCATGAAGATGATCTTCATGTCCGGCTTCAGGGTACCGGTCTCGACCCGTCCGACCGGGACGGTTCCAATGCCGGTGATGGTATAGACATCCTGAATCGGCAGCCTCGAGGGCGAGGTTCGCCTGGGTGGCCGGGACCTTGAGCTTGTTGAGAGCCTCGATCAGAGAGTCTCCCTTGTACCAGGGCATGTCTCCGCCCTTCTTGACGATGTTAGCACCTGCGTAGGCGCTGATCGGGATGAACGGTACCTCATCGATCTTGTAGCCGATGTTCTTCAGCAACGCGGAGACCTGCTCCTTGACGGTGTTGAACTGCTTCTCGTCGTAGGCCGGCTTGGTGGCATCCATCTTGTTGACCGCGATGATCATCTGCTTGACGCCGAGGACCTTCGCTAGGAAGATGTGCTCCTTGGTCTGGGCCTGCGGTCCGTCGATGCCGGACACGACCACTACGGCGGCGTCAGCCTGGGACGTACCGGTGATCATGTTCTTGACGAAGTCCCGGTGACCGGGGGCGTCAATGACGGTGAAGTAGTACTTGTCAGTCATGAACTTCTTGTGGGAAACGTCGATGGTGACACCGCGCTCCCTTTCCTCCTTCAAGTTGTCCATGACCCACGCGAACTCGAAGGTTGCCTTACCCTTCTCTTCGGCGAGTTTCTTGTATTTTTCGATGACGAACTTGTCTATCGCGCCGGTCTCGAGCAACACCCGACCGACTGTGGTGGACTTTCCGTGATCGACATGACCGATGAACACAATGTTCATGTGGGGCTTTTCTGATGCCATTTTTCATCCTCCTTTTTATTTTCTATTTCCTGGTAATATGCTTGATTTTTCTCGATACCGTTCTTGATATATAACGGTTATTCATCCTCAGCCAGAGTAATAGGCGGCGTCGTAAGGCTCTGGGTTGAGGCCCTTCCTCTTGCGTATGTCACCGACGACTTTAGGCTGCAGATCCTTCGGGACGATCACGAAGCCAGCGTTCTCGGTCGACCACAGAGCGCGGCCCTGTGTCGCGCCGCGGATCGCACTTGCGAATCCGAACATCTCCGCTACCGGCGCCCTGGCGACGATAACGGCGTTGATGCCTTCCTGGTTGATCTCCTCGATAGTCGATCTTCTGGATTGGAGCTCACGGATAGCGTCTCCCATCAGGTCCTGCGGGACGTTGATGTAGATCTTGGTGATCGGCTCCAACAGAACCCTTTCGCCCAGGCACATGGCGCCGTATATGGCGGACCTTGTGGCGGGTATGACCTGGCCCGGTCCCCTGTGGATCGAATCCTCATGCAGCTTGGCATCGACGAGAAGCATCTTCACGCCGGCGCACTTCTCTTGAGCGAGAGGTCCGACGTTCATTGCCTCATCGAAGGCCTGCTTGCACAATTCCATCGTCTCGTGCAGGTTCTGGATACCCTTGGTCATGTCTATCAGGACGTTGTTGTCCTTGAAGGCCACGATTCCCTTGGCCTGGTCCTTGTCCATTCCCAGATCGGACAGCTGCTTTGCAAGGGCCTTCGGGTCCTTGATCTTGCCGTCGACCTTGACATCCCCCGCCTTGATGGCCGCCACTATGGCGTCCTCCAGCGGCAGGACCTCCATGAAGAATCGGTTGTGCTTGTTCGGGGACTTGCCCTCGAACGGACCTCCGTGCCCTTTCACGCACTCGCGGTAAACGACGATCGGCGCGGATGCCTTGATCTCCACCTTATGGTCGTTCACGATCCTGTACTGGGTAATGTCCAGGTGCAGTTCACCCATGCCGGACAGAAGGTTCTCTCCGGTCTCCTGGTTGATCTGCACTTGGATGGACGGGTCAGCCTTGGCGACCGTTCTCAGCACTTCGACCAGCTTCGGCAGGTCCTTCATGTGCTTGGCCTCGATGGCCACGGTAACGACCGGGTCGGAATAGTGGGTGATCTTTTCGAAGGCCTCCATGTCCTTGGCCGTCGAGATCGTCGATCCCGCGAAGGCGTCCTTCAATCCGGCCAATGCCACGATGTTGCCTGCGTCCACCTCATCTACTGGGATACGGTCCGCACCGACGCTCAACGAGACGGTCTGGCACCGGTTAGGGCCCATGCCGACGATGTTAAGCTCCATGCCACGGGTTACCTTTCCGGAGAAGAGACGGCCAATGGCCACCTCTCCCGCGTGGGGGTCCATGATGATCTTGGTGCACATGAAGGTGACCGGACCGGATGAATCACAGTTCATCATTGCTTTGCCGACATCGGTCTGCAGATCGCCCTTCCAGATGACCGGGATACGGACCTTCTGCGCATCCTGTGGGTTCGGGACATGGGTAATGACCATGTCCAGCAGGACCTCGTGTACCGGGGACCTCTTGGCCAGGGTCTTCTGGTCTCCGTTCTTGCAGTACTCGTAGACGTCCTTGAACGATATGTTGGACTTCTTCATGTACGGGGCGGAGATGGCCCAGTTGTTGTAGGCAGAGCCGAATGCGACCGAGCCGTCCTCGACCTTGACCTGCCACGACTTGCGCAGGTCCTCGGGCAGCTGGGTCAGGATCCTCTTGTTGACCTCTGCGATGATCTTGACGAAGCGTTCCTGCATCTGCTGTTGGGTGACCTTGAGCTCGTTGACCAGGCGGTCGACCTTGTTGATGAACAGGACCGGCCTTACGCGCTCTTTCAGCGCCTGCCTGATGACCGTCTCGGTCTGGGGCATGATGCCCTCCACTGCACAGACCAGGATGATGCATCCGTCCAAGGCCCTCATGGCCCTGGTGACGTCACCGCCGAAGTCTACGTGACCGGGTGTGTCGATCAGGTTGATCAGGTACTCATGGCCTCCGTAGGTGTGAACCATCGATGCGTTGGCGGCGTTGATGGTGATGCCACGGGCCTGTTCCTGCTCATCGAAATCGAGCATTAGCTGCTTGCCTGCCAGATTCTCCGACATCATGCCGGCGCCGGCGATAAGATTGTCACTGAGCGTTGTCTTGCCATGGTCGATGTGCGCAGCCGTGCCGATGTTACGGATGTACTTCGGCGTGCGCATGATGGCCTGGGCTTTTGCGATGTTATCCTCTTTGCGTCCCATGATCCCACCTTTTAGTTCAGCGTGCCGACTGTGCGACCCTTTCAACTTCTTCCTTCTTTGCGACGGAGAAGCTGTTCATGTCATTCTTGGAGGCGAGTATTAGCTCGTCGGCCAAGCACAGTTCGATGGGCTTTGTGGTCTTAAACGAAGCCTGTATCGCTCCCTTGGAGATGTTCCTGAGGGCGATGTCCAGGCGCCTTGAAGGTGCAATGTCGACGGCCTTCGGTACGGATATTCCTCCGAACTGAAGCCGGGTGATCTCTTCCCGCGGCGCGGCGTTCTCCAGTGCCTCGACGAGTACTTGGACCGGGTTCTTCTTGGTCCGCTCGGCGATGACATCGAAGGCGTCCTTCGTCACACGGTAGGCCTTCATCTTCTTGCCGGTGTAGACCTCGGTCCTCATCATGTTGTTGAGCAGGCGCTCAACGATGTTGACCTTGGACTTACCGAACCAGCGGTTGGCGTGCCGGGCGTCGCTGTGAGGCAACGAGATCGGGCTTAGGTTGATGTACTTGGCCAGTCCGCCGTCTTTGACGACGACGTCGGCCATTGCGAACTTTCCGAACAACAGGATGTTGTTGAATTGAAGGGTAGTCTCTTCTGCCAAAGAATTCACCTCACTGGCTTTTCCTTTCTGCCCCTGACCAGTTCGTTGAGGGACACGTTATTCACTTGGACGACCTTAAACCTGACCCCAGGAATGTCTCCGTATGAACGACCCATTCTGCCGCCGATGCCCTCGACCAGGACCTCGTCGTGCTCGTCGATGAAATTGATGGCGCCGTCACCCACCGCGAATGCGGTGATCTGCCTGCCATTCTTGATCAGTTGTACTTTGACGCACTTCCTGATACCGGAGTTCGGCTGCTTGGCCTCGATACCGACCTTTTCAAGTACGATGCCCCGGGCCTGGGACGCTCCTTCCAACGGGTCAGATTTTTCCTTGAGCTTGAGCATTCTCTTCTTGTATGAGCTGTCGCTCCAGCGGAACTTCTGCCTGTCTGATGCGAGCTTCCTGGCAGTATATAATCCTCGTGCCAATATATTCACCTTCATTATCTGAAGCAGACTCCCAATGCCACATGTCGTATTTAAGAGTATAGGGTTTGCGAACGTGCCCTCTGGCTCTCAAATTTCGACGAATGGATGGCTAACTGTCTGCGAGTTGCGTTGGCCGATGGAAAGTACATCTCACTTATATCCCTTCCTATCGTTTGCAAAAACTTCGTAGCGGTGTTTTCACATTTTGCGGAGGAACCGCAATACGAGTATCCAGACTAAACGGCATAGATTTATGAATCTGAGCCGCATTATGTTTTCTAGGGATGGGATCATGTCGAATGAACAGTGCGAACGCGCTAGCCAGCTTCAGCGAGCGCAGACGATTATCGAGTACGGACTTGCAGTGGTTATTCCATCGCTCTTCGCCTGCATGCTGTTCTCTTACGTCCTGATGCAGGAGCTGTTCGATGTGTTTTTCGTCCTCTCGATAATCGTGGCGGCGACTCTGCTGATCCCGGCAAAGATCGTCAGTGACATTCACTTTCAATGCTGGTCCAAGAACGTCATGCCCAAGAAATTGGTCAATGGAATGCTTGGCATGATCTACATATCCGAGGTCTCGGTCTTTGCCGCCTCAGGGCTGTCGATATACCGGGGACTGAACCCGGAACATCCACTCACGTTCATCATAATCGGGGGCCTCATGCTGGTGCTGCTGCTGGTGCTGGCGTTCAACGACCGCTACGGCAAGACTCTGGCGGAGATGGACAAGCGCTGTGTCAGGCTGTCGACGGAAAAGGCCCGGGACAAGGTGGTCGAGGCGCTGGGAACGAATGGAAACTCATTCGAGGTCTCCACCTCCAAGAACGGGTTCTTGGTGTCGTTGAAGGCAGATGCCATCCGCATTCACATCAACTCTTTGGGATCCGCCTCCTCCGAAATAATATTGGAGAGACAGGCCGCGGCCACTGAGAGCATGGCAGAGAAGGTCAAGGCCGCGATCGTTTCCTGATCAGGAATTTCCTTTCGATTCGCCTTTTACCATAGCCGTGGCGATCAGATGGGCCAGACGCAAAGGTTCAGGGACCGCCCCCTGCAGGGTGCTGCCGCGCAGAAGTTCTTCTGCCTCTTCGAGCGGGATGCCGGAGATCGATATGAAGACCGACCCCTGCCCGGTCCTGACCTCGTTCAGAGCGTGCCTTTGCACTATCTCGAACCTTCTATCCCAATCCGCGAAGTTCTTCTGCAGCGCGGCCCGCATGGACAAGAGGTCAGGGCGGTCCCGCGTCACGGTGCAGAACGGTATGCCGACCGACCGGGAGAGTTCATCGATGTCGATGACGTTGAAGCCGCCGAAGGCTACGCCGTCGATCATCACCAATCTTATCTGCTCCCGGTATCTGGAATCAGAAAGAAGGTCCTTGATGGCGTGGTCGGCATCGCTTCCGTCGACGGTCACCTCGGACACCATGACGCCCTCCACGTAACCAGGAAGGCGGAGCACTACCCCCACGATCGGGACCTTCCCTCCACCGAAGGAGAACGGTGCGTCGTCGATACCAAGGACGCGCACCTGCGTCTTCATCTACATCAGCCCCAGGTGGCCGGTGACCTTGTCGATGAGATTGTCCGGGGCCGGTCCGATGCCGAGGCAGGTGGTGGTGTTGGGGGGCAGTTCGGTCATACCGGCGTCTACGATCAACGACGTAACCAGCCCGGCCGCCTCCGCCGCCGCCTTGACCTCATGGAGCTCCTGCAGGCTGTTCACTTTGACCACTACCTTCTTCTGGCCTTCGTTGTACCAGGAATCGAAGTACATCGGGCTTCGTTTCTTCGCAATGAGGGCGCAGTTCACGGCGGCATGGGCAACTTGGGCCGCCAACTTGCCCGGCGACAGTTTGAGGTCCTTGCGCACGACTATGATCATCTTGTAATTGAAGGATGCCATCTGGATTCGGTGTATGATTTGCGCTGACGGTAAAAAGCTTTCCTCGGTCAGAGCTTGCCGAAGGTCATGGGGAACGATTTGTACAGTTCCCGTTCCTGCATCCTTCGCATCTTAGCGACCAAGTCCCTCAGCTCCTGGTCTGTGTAATTGAAGCTGATGTCTGCGTTGCAGATGGGGCATTGGAAATGCTCCCCTTCCCGGCACGAGCGCACCGGAACGGAGATCTTGATACCGCATTTTGGGCAATCCAACAGAAGGCTCTCTTCCACCTGATCCATCGGACGGTCGAGTGCGTTTTCCGGTATATCAGCGTTGCCACGAGAGGCCCGGGAAAGGCGTCAAAACCGGTACGGTGTTGAATATTAATATCCCGCTCCCATAGGGATGGATGATGTTCGAGATCACGAAAAGGGACGGCCTGGCCAGGATCGGCAAGCTCGAGACCGCCCATGGCATTCTGGATACGCCGGCACTTCTTCCGGTCATCAACCCGAGGCTCATCACCGTCCCGCCCAAGGAGCTGTATGATGTGTTCGGCTTCAAGGGGCTCATCACCAACTCCTATATCATTAGGAACGAGCCGACGCTACGGGAGAAGGCATTAAATGGCAAGCTGCATGAGCTTCTGGATTTCCCCGGAGTCATCATGACCGACAGCGGCACCTTCCAGTCCCACATGTACGGGGAGGTGGACCTGGTGAACAAGGAGATCGTCGATTTCCAGAGGGACATCGGCTCCGACATCGGCACCGTCCTGGACATCTTCACCGAGCCAGAATGGACCAAGGAGCAGACCGGCGCCGCGGTGGACGTGACAGTGGAAAGGACCAGAGAAGCAGCCGGGCTGAAGGGCAGCATGATGCTGGCCGGAGTGGTCCAGGGATCGGTCTATCCCGATCTCAGAGAGCATTGCGCCCGGGAGATGGCGTCCATCGCGGTCGACGTGCATCCGATCGGCGGTGTGGTGCCGCTCATGGAACAGTACCGTTTCGCGGACCTGGTGGACGTCATCGTGGCCTCAAAGAAAGGGCTCAACCCGTCCCGCCCCGTGCACCTGTTCGGCGCCGGACATCCGATGATCTTCTCCCTCGCAGTGCTGCTGGGATGCGATATGTTCGATTCCGCGTCCTATGCCAAATATGCCCGGGACGATCGTCTGATGACCGTCGAAGGCACCATGCACCTGGCGGACATGAAGGTGCAGGATTGCGATTGCCCGGCCTGCGTGGGCAAGACCATCGAACAGATCAAGGCGATGAAATCCCCGGAGAGGACCGCGACGCTGGCACGCCACAACCTTTACGCCTCCATCATGGAGATCGAAAGATGCCGGCGGGCCATCCTGGAAGGCGACATCTGGGAACTGGCGGAAAGGAGATGTCGTTCCCATCCGGCATTGCTCGACGGTCTGCGTCGGCTCCGCGAGCACACCGAGTATCTGGAGAAGTTCGAGCCGCTTTCCCGGGACAGGGCCATGTTCTACACCGGACCGGAGTCCCTGAACCGACCGGTAATGCTTCGCTACGAGAAGCGCATCTTCTCTCGCTACCGTCAACCATCGAACGAGATACTGGTTGGGTTCGAGGACAACTCAAAGCCCTACAGCAGACAGTTCTCGAACGAGATGTCACGGATATCAGCATCATCCGACGCCCACTTCATGGTGGTGACACCTTTCGGCCCGGTGCCTATCGAGTTGGACGAGATGTACCCGATCGCCCAGTCCCTGTTCCCCGGCATTAAGGACCGGGAGACCGAGGACCGCATCAAGCAGCTGATGGAGAGGCAGTCGCACAGGCAGACCTACAAGATGTCCTTGATGTATGACGGGGAAACGACCCTGGAGATGCTGTCCGAGATAGCGAAGGGAAGATCCACCTTCGACCTAGACGCGTATCGCATCAGGGCAGTGGCCGATTACCAGTTCGGAGAGGGAGCGGCGGACGCACTGTTCTCCGGGAAGGTGGAGCTGGTCAAGTCCAAGAACACGGACCGGATCAGGAACATCATTGTTGACGGTGAGCATATCCTTTCGTTCAGGGCCGAGGATGGCTTCTATTCCATGAAGCCAGGAGCGGCCCGGAGGCTGATGAGGTCGTTCCCGTCCCCGAGGCTCAGGGTCGTGGTCAAGGATGACGCCATACCGTTCGTGCAGGAGGGGAAGAACGCCTTCTGCGGCTTCATTACGGACGCCGACCCCGAACTTCGGCCGATGGACGAAGTGATGGTCGTGGACCAGAACGACAAGTTGCTCGCCATCGGCAGGGCGATCCTCGTACCGGAAGAGATGGGGGCGATGAACAAGGGCATCGCGGTGAGAGTGCGGGAAGGAGTGAAGGACTAGTTCAGCATTTTTTTCCGGCGGTGGTCATCTCTTCCGCCACCCGGATGCAGGCCAGCAGGTCCTCCAATGTGTGGAGCATCGAAGGCATGGACCGGGCCTCGCATTCCAGACGGATGGTCCTGCCTTCCACTGAGGCCTTGGCATAAGGTCCGTTGTCGAGTTCGATCGCCTTCATTATCGCTCGGGCCTGCTCTTCGCTCTCCAGGTCCATTTCTATCTCGCATTCTACGGACACGGGAGGTGATTGCCGGTTGAGGTAATAAGCGGTTCGGGCCGGGCCTGGCGGATAACGACGGTTCGAGGCAATGTAACACTTATCTATGTTGGCGTGGACTATTGTTCAATCAGGAGCTCGAGGTGCATACGATGGATGTTGTGAAGGCGATTGAGGAGAGGCACAGTGTCAGGGGCTTTACCGGAGAGGACGTACCGATGGAAATCATCAACGAGATGCTCCGGTTGGGAAACTTGGCCCCATCGGCCGGGAACCTGCAGGCCAGGGACTTTATCATTGTCAAGGACAAGGAAATGAAGGGAAAGCTCACCAAGGCCGCTTTCGGGCAGCGGTTCGTGGAAGAGGCCTCGGTTGTGGTGGTGGTCTGCTGCAACATGAATCGGATCAAGAACTATGGGGACCGCGGAGAAACCCTCTATACCATCCAGGACACCTCCGCAGCGATCGAGAACATGATGCTTTACTTGACCAGCCAGGGATACGGCACCTGCTGGGTAGGGGCGTTTGACGAGAAGGAGGTCGGCAGACTCATGGAACTTCCTGATTGTGCCCGGGCCGTGGCAATTATCCCGATAGGCAAGCCCAAGGAAACCGGAAGGACATCGCCCCGGATGGAACTGGACACCATCGTGCACACGGAGAAGTGGTGAAGGAGAACTCTTCATACCGAAAGATCATTGAGGTAGCATGGTCCAGATGATCGAAGGGTTCGAGCACTTGGCGCTGGAGGTCCAAAGCGCCGAGGCCTCGGTGCGGTTCTATGTCGACGTGTTCGGTGCTGTGGAGACCAACCGCTGGGAATCAAAGGCGCCAGGCATACGTCGCATTATCTTCATCAACCTCGGCGGGGAGGTCATCGAACTGATAGAGAGGGGAGGCGCGAAGGAGCACTTCCATGACCACGGGGACGCCGGAATGAAGCACATCTGTCTCCGGGTGACCAACCTGGAAGCCGTCATGGCGATGGTGGAAAGATTGGGGGCCAGGATCGTCTCGGGCATGGCCGTGATCGATCGTTCGAAGTATGAGCCACTGATTTCGGACGGCACAATGGACCTGGATAAGGGCATGAAGCGGGCGGTGGTCTCCGATCCAGACGGCATCCTGATAGAATTGTTGGAGAAGTAGTAGCCCCGTCCAGATTCGAACTGGAGTCGCTGGCTCCAAAGGCCGGCATGATTGACCACTACACTACGGGGCTGTTCTGACCGCGATAATAGTTCCGCATATATCTAGATTAGTCGTCCTAGTTCCCAGACCGGTCGAGATACGCCGCAGCCATCCCGTTATTCTTCCCCTATTGGGCCTGAGCCTTCTCGCGGGAGCGGATCGGTTGACCAGGACGATCTTCAGCTATCGACTTGAACTTGACCGCCTCCGTGGCAATAAATTTTCTAAAATCAAAAAAGTGATCTCCGGACCGTCCCAGGCTCAGGCGGTCCGGATGGGAAATGGTTTAACTTGACTCGTCGTCGGACGGTGCTTCCATTTGAGCCTTGGCCGCAGCGGCGATTGGGACGACCTCGATTTTCTTCTAGATCTCTTCCGGGCGCACGACGCGCCCGGCCTTCATGAGGAGGTCGTTCTGGACCGAGATCCCGAACAGGTTCTCGTTCTCCTTGAGGTAGGGCATCAACAGCTCCCAGTCCTTGTCGGAGAGGTTCGATATGCGGCCTCCGTTGAGCTGGTCGACCGTGACCTTGTTGTTCGGGTCGCACGTAGATCGCGCCGCCCGATGCCAGCGAGAACAGGTTGCCTCCCGGATAGGGTTCGGCCAGATCAAAGGCGTTACCGTCGGCATCGAATCCCAATCCGTTCAGGACCACAAAGCCCCCTCCGTTCAGAGGATCGCCTGCCATGATCGATTCGGCCAGGTAGTCCAGCACGTGCCATTGATGACCACCCTGCGGTTTTCCCACGGCGTTGATCAGCGGCCTTCCGGCGGCGTTGCCCCGGATATAGACGTTGCCGCCCTTTGCTCCGTACATGAACGTCTGGCCCACGTCGCCGTGGATGACGAACTTGCCCGAGGCCAGGATTTGACCGAGCTGGTCCTGTCCATTGCCGTGGATGGTGACCTCGGCCCCGTCCAATCCTGACGCCAGGTAGTCCCCCGAGCTGCCGTAGACATCCAAGCTTGATGCCCGAAGTGCGCGGGCCCAGTCCGCAGGCGAAGAACCTCTGTCCCGTCGTCCCGAAGGTGATGATGTCTCTTCCAGCCAAGCTCCGCCGCCCGGCAGATGACATGCGACACTCCCTCTTCCCCTTCCATGGGGAATCCGGTGCAGTCGATCGCCAATCGCTCTCTGCCCGTTCGGCGCCCCCAGCGACTCGCAGTTCTTCAGATCCACCAGCGCGGCCGATGACGACTTGCCGGACTCGACACGCGGTGCCGGACCTGAGCATCATAGCGATGCCGTCCGTCAACAGTGTCGTTATCCTTGCGCGCCGCAGTTTCCCGGTCGGGTACTTGCGGTCCAGGGCCATGCTCATAAGGTCGATCCTCTTCTGGAACTCATCACCATTCGTCCGACAGCGAGGACAGGGCGGAGATTGCGTCTATGATGTCCTGGGCGCTCGAGGCGAGCACCGCCTGTTTCCACATCTGGTAGCCCTGCTCGGTCGTTCCCGATAGCATTCTGTCCGCTAGGGCGGACTTCCTGCCGGGGCAGCGGGTGCGCCATGATCTCGTCCGAGGCCATGTCGAACTCCTTTCCCGGTACGGTAACGCGGGCCCCAACTTGTTGTTGCAGGTCAGTGGCGGCCCTTGCCTGGACTTCCTCCCCCAGGTTGAATATGAACGAACCCGCCATCGGTGTGGCTTCCGCCCCTGGCGTTCCAGTACATGTCCGCCTGTAATGGCAGGCATTTGTAGACCCCGGCCAGACTGAGCAAGCGCGGAGTCGATGGCCTGCTTCTCCGAAGCGATGAGCCCGATCTGCATCTCGCCCTCGACCAGCGCGAACACCTGCGGCCTGAGCATCGATGTGTCGGTTATCCCGATAAGCTGCAGTTTGTCGTGATAGTGGTCATTGCGGCTGATGATGAAGAACCACGGCCCGTCCGGGGAGCGGTGCAGGTGCGTGGACTGTATCGCCCGGTAGATCTTCTGCTTCTTCCGACAGCTGGTGGAAATCCCTCTCCGTCGTCGGCGCCAGGGCCTCGAGGATGTACTCGAGCGGGTATCCATAGGTCCGGTTCAGCAGATCGAACAGCAGCACTGCGACCTCGGTGTCGGTGCAGGAACATCGGCTTGATGCCTTTCTGCGCCAGGTATTCGGCGATCGAGACATAGTTGGCCAGATCGCCATTGTGCACCAAGGCCTCGTCCAGTCCCATGAACGGATGTGCTCCGCCGGGATGCCACACGCGGCCCTTGGTCGGGTATCTCTGATGCCGATCCAGATGTTCGCCTTGAAGTCCTCCATCTCGTAGTAACGGATGACATCCTCGGCGTAGCCGACTATCTTCATGATCAGCATGTTCCGGCCCTGGGACATGACGAACGCCTGCATCGCGTTGTTGGCGTAGAACTTCTGGTTGATCTCGAAGCTGGTCTGGCTTATGTACTCGTCCTCGACCTGGTCCCGGGCGATCTCCTGGAACTCGTTCTCGGCGATGAACTGGTCAAGAACGTCCTTCTTTGCCCGGCAGAAGTAGCGCACCACCGTCGGGGGCCGGACCTCGAGCCTCGCCAGCAGCTTCGGTTCGCTGCTGATAGGCACCATGTGGGAGGAACGGACGTCGTAACGCTTGTTGATGAACTCCTCCTCCAGATGTTGCCGGACCTCGTCCCTCAGGTATGCCACTTGGATCAGGTAGTGGCTTTCCAGCGTCTGCCGGTCCACGCCCAGCTGTTCCGGGCACAACCCCACCGCGGATATGCCGCCGCCTTTGCCATTGCCCCGGTTGTGCATCTGCTCGAGCGGCTGCAGTATGTGGCATCCTTCCACCGGTTTCGAGGCCGCCAGTCCGACGACGCCGCATCCACCCTCGGCTTCCTGGGGCAGGTATTTTAGCGGGTCCTGCGTGTATCTTCCTTCTCGATCTGAGCATCTTATTGGCCTGGTCCATCACTGCATCCTCCCGGGTGTTCCTTCGTAACGTAGCAGGTCGGTCCTGCCTCTCAGCTCCGCGATGTCCTTCATGTCAAGGCGGTGCAGCAGCTCCTTCCACTGTGCCTGCCAGGACCGGTACAGGTTGCCCAGTCTCTGGGCCTGCACCGGTATCTCGTTCTGGATCTCCAGCTCCTTATCGGTGGTGGCGATCCCGCGGGGGCAGCCACGGCCGCTCTCGCAGTTCGCGCACCGGACGCACCCCATGGCCACCATCTCCGCGGTGCCGATGACCACTCCGTCAGCGCCCAGGCAAATGGCCTTGGCGACATCCATGGCGGTCCTCATGCCACCGCTGCAGATCAGGGTCACATCCTCCCGGATGCCTTCCTTTTCCAGGAAGCGGTGCACCTTCGGTATGGCGTACTCGATCGGCTGGGCGATGTTCTTCTTGGCGATCTCCGGTGCTGCACCGGTCCCGCCGTAACCGCCGTCCAGGTGGACGATGTTCGCGCCGGCGTAGTAGCTGCCGACGGCCACCATCTCCACGTCGTTCGGGGTCGAGACCTTCACCGACAGCAGCGCCTTCGGGTTCACCGCATGTATCCAGTCGAGGTGTTTCTTGTGGTCCTCGACGGAATACACGCTGTGGAACGGGAACGGGGAGAACAGGCTGGTGTACGGCACTGCCTCCCTCATCTTGGCCACCTCGGGGGTGTTCTTCTCGTACAGCAGATGGCCGCCCAGACCGGGCTTCGCTCCCTGTGCGTACTTGAACTCCACGATGGGGGCCCGCTTGATGGTCTCCTCCCGCACGCCGAACAGTCCGGTGGCGATCTGGGTGATGACATGGTCCTTGTACGGTATGAGCATGTCCGGGTAGCCGCCCTCGCCGGTGCAGGTGAAGGTGTTCCATTGCGTGGCCGCGATGGCCTTTGCCAGCATCGTCCTCTTGCTTACGGAGCCGAACGACATTCCGCCGCCATACAACGGGATGTCGATCTTGACCCTGGGGCCGTACTTGCGATGGTTGAGTTCGATCGCGGTGGAGATCTCCTCCGGATGGAAATTGCCCTTGGCGGCCGGGATCTGGATCGATATCCGGTCGAACCCGCCGCCGGAATTGGCGTGCTGGGCATAGTGGTCCAGCGGGAGGGGTTTGCCAGTCTCCGCCTGCTTCCAGGTGGCGATGATCATGTCCGGGGTCCAGCGCGGGTCGCCCATGCTGTTGAACACCGGGTTGGGAGAGACCGACAACGACTGCGTCGGACAGGCCTTGACGCAGTAGAACGAGTTGGCAGAGCAGGTGGGGCCTATGCACTTGGCGTCCGCCGGCAGCAGGATCTTGACGTGGCCTTCCACGCGCCGGTGCACGCCGTAGGGACACAGAGACTCGCACAGTCCGCAGTTGATGCAGCTGTCCGCCCTGTTGACCCGGTACCGGGCCATTCTCTTCAGCAGTCTCGACGGAACGGCGTTGAAATCCTCATCGATGATCTCGGTTGACATTGCGCACATCTCATGCACCTCCCTGTATGTTGGAGAACGCATCCCTCTCTGCGTCCTCGTAGAAAATGGCGCGGCCAGTCTCTCCGCGTAGGCGCCGGGCCTCCCTGACGCCCATGGCACCCATGACCTCCAGCAGCTGGTCCCTCCATGCGCCTGTCATGTTGACCAGCCTCCAGTAGGCGAAGTCTGTGGTCATCTTGCTGGCGTCCATGGGACAGACCGGGCATGACGGGCCGCCATGACATCCCAGCGCCACCTTCAATGCCTGTTCCAGCACGATCGCGTCGGCCCCGCAGATCAGGCTCTTCGGCACATGCTCGGCAGCGGCCAGGCCGCCGGCGGCTATCAGGCTGACGGACTCCCTCAGGGACTGGGCCGCCAACGCTTTGTTGATCGCCATGATGGAATCCTTGGCCAGACGCTTCGTTCCCTTCTCCTGTCCCTGCTCGTCGTAGAGCAGGTGTATGATGTCGATGCCACCGGAGGCCAATTCCACCGCGACCTTCTCGACCCCTTCCGCCGTTTCCACCCGGGCGCCGAAGATGGCGTTCGGGAAACGGGCATTGAGGGCCTTAAGGTCCTCTTTCCAGGTTGGCGACATCTCAAACTCGACGATGCTCGGCGAGATCACCGTCTCCACCGAGGTCTTTCCGGCGGAGAACACCGGCACCAGGGTCCGCATGCCCTCTGCCGACATCAGGGGGAGCTTCGCTCCCGCCGGGAAGAACACGTACGTGCCCAATGTGGCCGCTGCCTTTATCAGGCCTTCGAACGGCGCCGCCCGCAGGTCCGCGGAGCGGCTCACGTCCATCATCATCGGCAGCGGCAGCTCGACGGACCTGGGCATCTTGGTGAGCAACCCGCCCTTCTCATCGAACTCCAGGTGATCGACCCTCCGGCCCAGATCGACGCTGGTGGAGATGTACTCCCTTCCGTGGATACCGTCCCTGGTGGGACGGACGATCTCGGACATGTCGGTCCACATGGAATCATAGCCGGGCCCGACGTACATGCCCCTGTACCCGGCACCGTACACCGGCAGCTTGCCGGTCTGGGACTCGTTCCAGATGGTGTTGACCCGGGTGGGTGTCCATACGCCGCCTCCGAGCGCCAGGTATTCGTTCGAATACTGGACCGTCAACGCCCTCTGGGGGCAGTTCTCGACGCACCTGAGGCAGTTCTTGCACAGGTAGGCCTTGGGCTCCGCCATGACCCTGGGGTCCTTGGCGTCCCGCTCATGAACGCTGTAGATGCATTGGTCGGCGCACCGGCCGCAGTTCATGCAACGCTCATCTCGGATGACCGCGTTCTTGGCGAACGGCCTTTCCGGCAATGGGAGCTCCTTCTTGGGGAGGTGATAGCGTTCGTACATCTCAGTTGCCTCCTTCTACGTTCTTACCGGCGGATCCAAGCACCAGTCCGCGGTCGACCAATGCGTCGTATGCCGCGGAATTCTCCGCCTGCTCCACGAACCGCTTGACCATGTCGTCGTTCTTGCCGTGCTGCTCGGCCAGACGCCTCTCCATCTCCTCGTATACGGGGATCAGGTGAAGCTTCGACTGGCATACCTGCTCGCAGGCCTTGCACCGCATGCATAGGAAGGTCGCGTGCGCGTGTTCCTTGGTCACTGCGCCATAGACGTCCATCCTCCGGGCGGTGAGCAGTTTTCCCCTAGCTGTGACCCTTTCGTCCTTGGTCAGCATATAGGCCGGGCATACGCCGACGCACGCCCCGCACATGGCGCATTCATCGGCAGTGTCCAAAAGCAGGTCCTTTCCCTGGCGCTCCATTATTTCTCCGGAGGCGATGACCTTGACCGCCGGCGCCGCAACCGGCGCGAGGCTGTTGACCATCTTGAGCACGGAGCCCAGCACCCCCGGGCTGAACAGCACTGCCGGCAGCCCGCCCATCCTTCCGCCCAGCTTGGGGAACTTGCCCCGGTTCATGACGTTGGCCGGGTCCATCTGAAGCTTAGCCTCGGTGAGCGCTTTCTTCTCCGCTGGGTCGGCGTAATCGACGAACAGGTGGTTCCAAACGCCGAAGGAATAGGGAGTGGCGCCTTCCTCGTACAGCGCCTTGCTGATCAGCAGTCCGCGGAACGAGTCCATGGTGTACTTCAGCTGTTTGGTCTGGTCGGTGATGTAATAACAGAGGAGCATCCCGTCCCCGTTGTTCAGGAAATGTATCTCCATCATCGGCTCGAGGCCGTGCTGGTCGCAGATCTCCTGCGCCTTGGTCACGATCTTGGATATCTTCTCCTTGGGCGCCAGCACCTCTGATCCCATCAGGCCCGGTCCGAGCTTTCGGAACTTCATTGGGAAGAACCGCTCGTTCCACATCAGGAATGACAGGTATGGCTGGGCCAGCTTGGCCTCTTTGGGAAGGGCGTTGGCCGCAGCGTCCTGGTCATTCTCGTAGGTGGCCATGATGCCATGTGCTTCGGGATAGTCTCCTCTTCCGAGCACTTGGTTGAGGCCCTTGAACTTGGCCGGGCTGAAATAAGTCAGGTCCATCGGCTTGTTCTGGGAAGAGGCCAGCTTGACCGCGTACCCGATGGCGCTCTCGTGGTCCGGGAAGAATGCCAGTCGGGGCGCCAGAGCCTTCGGCCTTTCCCTTACCTTCATTGTCACGGAGGTGACGACGGCCAGCTGACCTTCGCTTCCGAATACCGGGTGGAACATCTGGTCCTTGGGAGTGAGGACTTTGACCTCACCCTGGGAAGTCACGACCTCTACCTCTTCGACCGATTCGACAAGGCGGCCGACCGAGACGCTACCGATCCCGACACCCCCGCAGGCGATCCATCCGCCTACGGTGGAGAACCTGCTGGACGGGGAAGATCTTCAACTCATCCCGAACTTCTCCAGGTACCAGTCCAAATCGGCCCAGCGGATGCCTGCCTCGACCTTGACCGTCTTCCGGTCCGGGTCGTAGGAGATCACGTTGTTGAGCGTGTTCATGTCTAGAACGATGCCGCCCTTGACCGGCATGGAGCCGCCAAAGGGAGAGGAACCAGCCCCGCGCACCACTACCGGTATCTTCTTGGACGATGCGAATTTCAATATCGCTTGGACGGCCGGGACCGAGAATGGCTGTGCGACTACATCCGGCACTGTCTCGAAAAGGGTGGAACGGAGCATGTCCGGAACGTCTGCCTGGTCTCTCGAATAGAGAGCCAGCGCCCCCCTTGCCGATGTGACCCTTAGGTCGGGGACGTTCAGGGCCTGGATGCCCTTAAAGATCTTCCCTTTCTGTGCCTCTTCCACCTCTGGGAAGAGATCCTGGGCGTTCTGTTTTACCGTCCATGGGTCGATCTTTCTCTCGTTCTCAGAGCCATCGAGTACATTTGTTGAAGTGGCATTCATGCTGGATTCCCCTCTAAACATCGTCATCCTCAGAAGTTGGTCGATCGCGATCATTGCGATGAGCGCAGCATATGCGGTCGGCATTCAGTTGCGAGATCATGGTCTTGTCAATGGCCGAGACTAGGTTTACCCGGTCTGACATCCATTCCTCGTTCTCCATTTCATGCCGCCTTGCACGCGTCGATCATCCCGGACCATCAATCATTCGCCTAGACCGTGCTCCTTCCTGGGTCAGGCGCTATTTTTATAGTACCGTGGGTCGCGATAGCAAGCCACAATAGCAATTCAGGTCTTATACCTTATGCATATGTCTAATTATGGCACCGTTTGACCGCAATAAACTGATGTTTGCATAGATATTATCGTAAATATTAGACGAACATCTATCAATTTTAATATTAAACCGTACTCCAAAGCTGGAAAAGCAGTAACTAATGCACGTTTCTCGGTAACGATCATACGGGTTATTATTCTAACTACAAAACATACCGATGCTGGTCAAATGGACCATCGAGTTCTTCCCAGAAATAAAAAACGTTGCCGGCCAGCAGTTGCCAGAAACGTTATCGAACATCAATATTCGAAGTTCTATCTGATTCTTCTCTTATAATTGATGCTACAAACAACACTCGTAGGCCATTGATACTGGTCTACGAGGTGAATGACATGCCAGAGCACAAGATGGTTGAGAAGCACAAGGAAACCGGAATCGGAAAAGAATCGAAGGGATTGAGCGAGGAGAAAGAGGCCCCGAGCAGCAAGAACGCCAGGAAAGAGTCTGAGTTCATGAAAGAGGAAAGGGAAGGCTCTAAAACGGCTGAGAGAGGCAGAGCACCACATGAGGGGGCAAAGGAAATCTCCCATGGAAAGGGCGAGATAAAGGACACCGGGAAGGGACTCCAGGAAGAGGGAAAGAGCGTCAGCGGAAGATCCCACGAGGGATCGAAGGAAAGTGGCTCCTCTGAAGGCAGTAAGACCTCCGAGAAGGCGGGACCGAAACACCGCTGAGGTCGAGGAGCTAGTGGAGTACACACCTTATTGACCTATTGGGCAATCAGGGCGAAACATATGGTCTCCAGATAATCGAGACCCATCTCCTTATTTTTTATTTGAACCAGAATGCTCTAACACCTACGGATAGGGTTTGCAGAAACGGTGCTGGGTTTTGAAAAACAAATGACTTGTCCGTGAAGGATTCTCTCTGAGATGCATTGCCCTTTTCAATGGTTTGCAGGAAAGGCGGTGCGAAGGTGCGAAACCAACGATGCGGGCCCGTGCGGGGTCGGGATTCCGTCCGTCGGTGTTCGGCCGAGCGAGCCTCAACCTGTCACGATCTTGCCAAAAGATCATTCTTTTTGGACCTGGTGTGCCTCCTTTTCCGATTGGATGGCTTCTTTTTGTTTTTCCTTGTTCATCTTCCTCGAGCCGTTCCAAGCCTCCAGCCCCAGCCTGATGGCGTTGAGACGATGGACCTTTAGCCCGTTCTTCACCCCGCGCCCTATTTCCAAGATCGGCTTTCCCTTGTGCGTGTAAACGATGTGCCACACCGCCAGATCCGGTAAATTGTAGTAAAGCTGGTTCGTGTTCAAGGTGATCTCTTTCCCCTCCACCGCGACGTCCATGTCGACGACCCCCTCGCGCTTGATGGAGAATCGTAATCCGTCCTTGAAAGCGGTCTTGAGAAGAGTATAGCTGGCCATTCTCGATTATGCCCAGGTTCAACTGCGGGGCCTTTCCATTCAATGTCGCCCCTTCCGATGGCTTGCCTTTGCCCGACGAATCCTCAACGTTTCCCGCCTTGCCTTGGTTCGATGCCCAGCCTTTTGCGGTTCCTTTGACGATTTGGTGGATCCGGTGCTGCTGACGCAGCTTGCCCAGGGCTGCCGATCCCCTTCGGAGAAGAATCCGGCCCGGGGCCCGCAGCACCTTCGATGCGATGCTCCGCCACATGCTTCACCGAGGTTCTCTCATCATTGACAGTGACCTCTGGAGTAATCGCCGCGACCTGTTTCTTGCTGTTTTCTGAAGGAACATTTTTGATCGAGTCGTCGGACTTTTTCTTGGTACTCATAGACATCTCCCTAATCCCTTGCCTCAAGGGCCCTTTTCGTCATTGTGGTGATGTATAGGATAACATCCTCGTCCAGCACATACCGGAGTCGGACGCCGAACAGATATATCCTGGAAAATCCGAAAATATCCTGATCGATCAGATCATATATTGCAATTGAATAATATTTGCCCTTCAGATCATCCAGCGTGAGCTTCTTATCTGCGGCGTCCGGCATTGAGGAGAGTTCATCCAGTTTGGAAAGTACTTCGGTATGCAATTCTGAGAGACGATCCTTGGCGCGCCTCTCCGCCAGTTCCCGGGTGACGACGCCTTGAAAATGCCTCATTATAACCAATTGACTGGCGAGCACGGCGGCGATCACCGGGATATTGTTGAGCGCTAGGAAGTCAATGTCTGACCAAAGGATAGGCGTCAGGAAACCGGGCAGCAGAATCGCACCGAATACCAACACGCTCGCCACCAACGACAATACTGATATGATCAGAAATGAGACCCAGGATGGCGCCTTTTCCCTTGGCCTTGGCTATTTTTATCTTATCCCTGAAATATCTACCTATCCTGGTTACTCCCTGGGCCTGCGGTTTGATGATCAACATCATCACATAAAAAAGAAGGATGAGCGCAACTTGGATCAGGATGAAGTTCGCCGTCCCCATGTCGAGGAAATGTGTGAAGTACCCGAAGTATACGCTAAAGTACACTGCCAATCCGAATATGATGGTGAAGCTCAGCGCAACAGGAAGTATACCGCCCAGGAACAGGGTCAGTCCCATCTCGATTCCGAGTTTTCTTTCCTTGATCAACAGGCGTATCGTATACCACTTGCGCTCCTTTTTGATCTGTGACACGTAATCGGCATCTTCGGGGCGTATGTCTCGAGTGGTCGTGGGCAGAAAAAAGATGAGCCAATTGTAAGAGTAGAGCAATATCCCTACGATCAGCCATGTATAGAAAATGGAATTATCCATGAAGATCCACACGGCCATCAGTACTAGCAGGGCGATGGAGACCACGTGAAAAACGTACTCACCCCGTACGCGTTCCTGAAGCTTTTTAAGAAACTTCTCTTCGCTGGCGATCTCTTCGGTAACGTCCTTCCTAAAGGAAGAGATATCTTCTCCAAGGACCGTTATTTTACTAAGTAACCTCATGTCAATCCAACGAGTTAGATTGGAGTTACTAATTTATACCTAGAATGGTCCGGTCAATTATTTGAGCTGGCACTGATGCAATGAATCATTGATTAAATTTAATATTTGATGCATCAATATTATTAGAAAAGTCGTCAAAATGGAGTCGGTTCGGAACTGCTTACTCACCCTTTGGATGAATTATCTTCCAGGGCAACAGGCTTACTCTGAATGGATGACCGCCCGCCAAAAGGAACAAAACGCTTCTGATGATTCATTGAACTGCGACATTCTACTTTGATCGGTCCATGGACCAATCGAGAGATACCATCGAATGACCCTCCTCGCACCCACCATGATTTCTCTTTCAGATACTGACCGTGGAGAGCGAAGTTCACCGCTTTTCGATTTCACAAAGGCCTTATTCTATCTTCGATGGGCCGTGGGATAGACAAAGTAGACCCCGATGGGGGCAGGCGGCTGAATTCATAATATTCAGAATTCGCAATAGTTGTTCAGTAGGATATCCCACTATCGGAATTTTACGTTCTCTGCATTGATGAGGACATCACCTGGCCCAACGTCTGGATGGCGACGGCTATGCCTCCGTTCAGACTGTTCCTCAAAAATAAGAAAAGGAAGATGTTTTGAAGGATTTTTATGAGAAGGATTTCCCGATCATCTGGTGATCGGTTCTTGGGAAACGTTGGCGAAACCAACGTTGCCAGATACTTTGGTGACCTTGGCCTTGACCGGGCGCCCTTGATCGTCCCGGGGATGTAGATGATGTACTTGTCCATCCTGGCCACACCGTCTCCCTTCTTGCCGACATCCTCGACCATAAACTCGTAGATGTTGCCTTCCCGCAGCCCTTCCTTCTCCGGGGCTTTGGCCTGCTTCCTCACATTGACCGGCCTGTGCGCTCCGCATGCCTCACATTCTAGGATGAGTATCCTTCCCTCCTTGACGATGTGGGTGTCCGGCCTGCCGCATTCCGAGCAGAGAACGAATGTTTCGGTGTAGCTGGTTATCCTCTCGGCGATCTGCACCGGCGCTAGCCTTGCCTTGAAGACCACCCTGCGGCCCTCGATCGTTCCCGGTGTACCCAGTTCCCGCAGGAGATACTGGAGAAGATGTTCCGGCTCCCGCCTCAACGCATCGGTGATGTCACCCCAGTTCTTGATGACCGTGGTCTTCCCTTCCTGAAAGATGTCCGGTTCCGGCACGGTGAAACGCTCGTGCTTTTCTATGGTCTCGGGCAACTGTCCCTTGGCCCGGTCCAGAAGTGATAAGTAATCGTCATCAGCCATTGGTATCGTCTCTCTCAAGCCCTAATTCTAACAGAAGATTGTTGGCGAGGTCACGCCTCGACAAACATTCGATCTCGCTCGTTCCAGCAGGTCTGGGACAGGACAGGATTTAAGCGCGGCCCAACGATATCAGATAGAATCAGACCAGGCCGCGGGACAGCTGATGCCCAAGAATAAAGGTTGAAAAGCGTTGAATATGGCCCCGGGTGAACACTGCAAAGTACCAGACAGAGTCCAACGATCAAACGGTCCAGATAATCGTGGACTGGGCCTAGGGGAGGATCGAGCAGAACTTCGATCCGGGTCATAGAAAACAAAAACGATGAAGGGGTTTGTTCGCACTCAGACTGAGGCCTCAGCCGTACTTACGCTTGATCGCGGCCTTGACCAGGCCCAGGTGCAGAGGAGAGGGCTTGTTCGGCCTCGACCTGAACTCAGGATGGAATTGGCAGGCCATGAAATAGGGATGGTCCCCGGTGTATTCGCCGATCTCCATCTTGATGCTGTCCGCAGATCGCCCAGTGAACTTCCACCCGGCGGCCTCGAGCTGCTCGATGTACTTCGGGTTGACCTCGTACCGGTGACGGTGACGTTCCATGATCAATTCCTTCCCGTACAGCTTTGAGGCAACGCCCTTGGTCACCACGATCGGCTGGGCTCCCAGCTCATGGTGGCCCCCTTCTTAGTGACGTTCTTCTGCTCTGGAAGGAGGTCCACCACCGGATAGGCGTTGTCCTTGTCGAACTCGGTGGAATTTGCCCCGGACATCCCGATAAGGTCCCTGGCAATCTCCAGGGTAGCGATCCGGAACCCAAGGCACACCCCGAGGTACGGTACGCGGTTCTCACGGGCATATCTTGCGGACATGATCTTGCCCTCGATGCCGCGGTTCCCGAATCCTCCCGGGATCAGGATGGCATCGGCCTTCTGCAGTTCCTCGGTAATGCCGAACTGCTGCACCACCTCGGAATCAACGAAAATGAGCTCGACCTTCGTTCCCGCTTCAGCGCCGGCATGGTGAAAAGCCTCGAAATGCGAGATGTATGAGTCGGCCAGATGGGTGTATTTCCCGACGCAGGCGATCTTGATCGTCTTATTCGGGTTGAGAATGCGGTGGGCGAACTCCTTCCATTCGGTCATGTCGAACCCTTTGGGTTCGAGTTTCAGACGCATGAGCAGGAAATCGGTCAGTCCTTGCTCCTCCAGGATCATGGGGACCTCATAAATCGAGCTGGCATCCGGGCACGATATCACCGCTTCCACGGGGACGTCGCAGAAGAGCGATATCTTCCTCTTGATCGAATCCTCCAGAGGTTCCTTGGCCCGGCACACGATGACGTCCGGCTGGATACCGATGGAACGCAGCTCCTTGACCGAGTGCTGGGTGGGCTTGGTCTTCTGCTCCCCGACCACTCCCATGATCGGGACCAGGGTGGTGTGCACATAGATGCAGTTCTCCCCCTTCCCCAGGTCGGCGTTCATTTCCCGGACCGCTTCCAGGAAAGGCATCGATTCTATGTCACCGACAGTTCCGCCCAGCTCCACGATGCAAATGTCTGCCCCGGTTGCCTCTGCGACCGTAGTGATCTGGTTCTTGATCTCGTTGGTGATGTGCGGTATGATCTGGACGGTCTTGCCCAGATACTCGCCGCAGCGCTCCTTTTCGATGACCATTCGGTAGATCTTGCCGGTAGTAATGTTGTGGCTGCTGGTCAGGCTGATGTCCAGGAACCTTTCGTAATTGCCCAGGTCCAGATCTACCTCCCCGCCGTCGTCCAGCACGAATACCTCGCCGTGTTCGAACGGGTTCATTGTGCCGGCGTCGACATTGAGGTAAGGGTCGATCTTGATGGCGGTGACTTTGAGCCCGCGGGACTTGAACAGTCTGCCGATGGATGAGGCAGTGATCCCTTTGCCGAGCCCGGAAATAACTCCTCCAGTAACAAAAATGTACTTCATCTATTCCACGGGAAATGACCATAATCCAGGAGAATATTTATTGTTTGGCTTATGAGATGAGAATGACTAAGAAACGATGGCGAATTAGCTGGTGTAGTAGAAAATGATAAAGAATAATGGAATGACGATCGATGTTGTTTTAGTGCCTGGTAACCCTGCGGGAATTGGTCGGGGAAAACACTCGATTGCTCTCGTGCTTCCCCTTGCGTAGGAGGTGATCCATCTGCAGGTTCCCCTACAGATACCTTGTTACGACTTAACCCTCCTTGCTGAATCTCAGTTCGAAGACCCCAAAACGAGATATCCTTACTGAAACCCAACTCGGGTGGTTTGACGGGCGGTGTGTGCAAGGAGCAGGGGCATATTCACCGCGTAATGTTGATACGCGATTACTACGGAATCCAGCTTCACGAGGGCGAGTTACAGCCCTCGATCCGAACTACGAACGGGTTTCGGGATTGCCTTTACCTTTCGATATCGGAACCCATTGTCCCGTCCTTTGTAGCGCGCGTGTAGCCCAGGAGATTCGGGGCATACGGACCTACCGTTGACCTCTCCTTCCTCTGTCTTAGCGACAGCGGTCCCAATAATGTGCGCGCCTTCCAGAGAAAACGCTAGCAATTATTAGCGAGGGTCTCGTTCGTTATCTCACTTAAGAGAACGCTTTACAGTACGAACTGACGACGGCCATGCACCACCTCTCGAAAAATCAGGCAAGGTCATCAGCCTGGCCTTCATGTAATCGTCGCTCCTGGTGAGTTGTCCGGCGTTGAATCCAATTGAACCGCACGCTCCTCCCGTTGCGGTGCTCCCCCGCCAATTCCTTTAAGTTTCATCCTTGCGGACGTACTCCCCAAGCAGCAGGCTTAACAACTTCTCTCCGGCACTGGGCGCCCACTAAGGACCCCCAACACCAAGCCCGCAGCGTTTACACCCTGGACTACCGGGGTATCTAATCCCGTTTGCGCCCCAGGGCTTCGTTCCTCACCGTCGAATTCGTTCTAGTCAGACGCCTTCGCCACCGGTGGTCCTTCTAGGATTACAGGATTTTACCCCTACCCCAGAAGTACCTCTGACCTCTCCCGATCCCAAGTCTTGCAGTCTCCCCGGACTTCGGACAGTTAAGCTGGCCGATTTACCCAAGGATTTACAAGACCGGCTACGAACGTTTTAGGCTCAATAATATCGACCACCACTCGGGCCGCGGGTATTACCGCGGCGGCTGGCACCCGTCTTACCCGGCCCTTACTTCTCTTGTTTTTTAGACAAAAGAACAGCTAACACAAAAAGTGCTAGCACTTGGAATTCCCTCATCGGGGTTGCCCCCATTGTGAAGTTTTCGCGACTGCTGCGCCCCGTAGGGCCTGGACTCATGTCTCAGAGTCCATCTCTGGGCTTCCTCTCTCAAGGCCCATACGCGTCATCGGCTAGTGGGTCCGTTACACCCACTACAACCTGATACGCCGCAGACCAATCCTAAGGCACCGGAGTTTTCGACCTAGAAGCATTCCAGCATACTTGATCTATGGAGTATTATTCTCAGTTTCCCGAGATTATCCTCCACCTTAGGGCATGTTATCCGCGTGTTACTGAGCGGTCCGCCGAGTCCTTACGACTCTCGACTCGCATGTCTTAATCGAATTCCAATAGCGGTGGCCGCCGGCAGGATCAACCGGAATCGATCCTATGCTTAATCCATTGATTACTGCTAAGGATTTAACACGAAATTGGCAGGATTACCAAGTTTCACCAGCGATACCACTTCAATATTAGTGATATTCGCCATCGATCGTCAGAACCAAGAGAGCACGTCATTCTTGACGGAGATCTCAGTTCTCCATTATCGCTCACAGCTATTTTTGCTATACAGGTCATTCGACCCATATCGCTCTTTTCTTGCTGTGTCTTAGCGTAGAATTCCCTTAAACGCGGTCACATATATAACCTTTTGGTTTAGGGGCTTCTTTCGCCTTTTCCTTGCCTTTCATGGCAAGGTAGCCCCTCACCACGGTTTTATTATATAAACCTTTTCCAGAGGGACATTTGGCTTTTTACGGTGCAATCCAACCCCATGGATGGGACCGATTTCATCGTATTTACGGCTAACACATCATCATACATATACTATGCGGTTCACCGCCAACAACCGCATCTTCTGGAGAACACCGTTCCTCGCGCAGATCTTCGATACAAAGACTCTTGAGGAGGACCCTATCGCGTAATACAATAGTATACTAATCGTGCCGGAACGAACAGAAATGATCCCGAAAACAGGCCAGATGGTTGTGATGATGTTCGTATTTGAGACTACATAAAAACCTTTAAGAATGATATGGACTTTCTCAGAACCCTTAAGCGGAGATGGCCCAGCTCGGTAAGGCGATGGATTGCTAATCCATTGTCCGAAAGGACTCGGGGGTTCAAATCCCCCTCTTCGCGCTTTATTTCTCAGTCAATAGTCATGTTTCGTCACCGATCAGTCGTTTCTGCACCCAGACCCATCCAACAAGACACATTATCGCGTCCGCCCCTATTCATCGGCCAAGACCAACAAACGAGATACCTTCTCCTTTCGCAGCGAATTGCCGTCAGATCGATTGGGAAAGAGCGTATCCTCAAACGATTTCCTCGTATGATGACCAATCGTTCCCACACCTAGGAATTGGTGCAACTCGGAGCGACGGCTCTTAATTGGTAATCGGATCTGGACCTACGATCCGTGATATGCTATTATGCGACTTCTTAACACAGTTAGAAAAAAGAGGCCCGACGAGCGTTGCCGTCAGTTGATGTAACAAACGCTGGAACGGTCGAAGCCCTTGACCAGCTCGATGTCCATCGTGGTCTCGTCGTCCATCTTCGGTTCGGCGTAGGTGAAGAACGGCAATACCCTCGAGATGTCCTCGGCGATGTATGTGGTCTTGTGCCCCTTCCCGAACAGGGCCACGCTTATTGAATAGGCCAACCTGCGAGTCTGTTCCTCGTCCAGCACCCCTACGGCATGGATGTATTCGTGCAGCAGGACATGGAACGCGTAGGACTTGTACAGTTCCGGCTGGATCACCATGATCCGGTTCAGGACGCTCTTGTTCATGACGATGATGTTGGAAGTGACCGGGTACAGACCTCCGACGAAGGACTTGTTGTCGCCACCCATCTCCGCCAGGCCCAGCATCAGACCGGCACGGGATATGCCCATCTGCACGCGCACCGCTTCCTTCACTATCTCGAATATGTCAGTCAGGTCCTTGGCCCGTTCGAGCCGGGCAGGGAAGACGGAGCTTACGGACTCTGTCCGCACTAGTTCACTCATGGTTAACTACAATGCGGATACTTCCCTATTAAAAACATTCCTTGAAATATCCAACTCGACGAAGGATTGTGCCCGGAGACAAAACAGCGCCAAACGGTATTATAGGCGCTGAACGCTTCATTGAGCCCATGCGGAACCCCTTCCAGTACCTGGTAATGTTCGCCATATTCGTCTTCATTCCGGTGGCCGCGATATTCTTCGCCCCTCTGCTCGGAGGACAGCAGGCATTCCAAAATCCTCAAGACCCGGCCAACCCTATCATCTATTTCGGCCTCATACTGGGCACAACCGTGCTCATGCTGGTCCTGATCAGGTTCGCCCAGGAGAAGCTAATGCGGGCGATATTCTACACCGCCATGGTGCTTTCCATGGTCTCGATCCTGACGTTGCTCTTCTTCTATTTCGTGAACGACGCCAACGTGGCCCTCGTCCTGGCGATCATCGTGTCGGTGGGATTGATGGCCTGGCTCGTGTTCCGGCCCGAGTGGTATGTCATCGACTCCGTGGCCGTCCTTATCGGGGTGGGCGCGACCGCCATACTCGGGGTGTCGCTTGGGATTCTTCCAGCGCTTATTCTGCTCAGCATCTTGGCAGTCTATGACGCCATCTCGGTGTACAAGACCAAGCACATGCTCTCGCTTGCCGAAGGGGTCACGAAGATGAGACTTCCGGTGCTTTTCTATGTGCCGAAGAAACTGGACTTCAAGGTCGAGCAGATGGACGACATGGACCTGAAGGACCGGGACAGGGACGGGGAGAGGGAAACGATGATCATGGGCGTAGGGGACGCGGTCATCCCGGGCATATTCATCGTTTCGGTCATGGCCTACCTACCGACGGTCGCCCCTGTCACTCAGATAGTTCATGCCGACGTCTTCGTTACCGCCGGCACCATCATAGGCGCCTGCGTGGGCTTCGCGGCGCTCATGAGGTACGTGGCCACCGGAAGGCCCCAGGCCGGACTTCCCCTGCTGAACGGAGGGGCCATACTGGGATTTCTGATCAGCTACCTGATCGTGTTCCAGGACCTGAAGTTCGGGTTCATGTGAACAATATTAATCCAATGAGCTTGAATACCCAAAATCTGGGAGAGGTTCGATGCGATTCTTGGTTCTGTCCGACGTGCACCGGCGCGACAAGGTGGCGAAATGGGCCAACGAGCTGCTAGGGGACAAGAGCTTGGACGGGACGATCGTTCTGGGGGACATAACCCATTTCGGGCCGCCGGAATGGGCCGGCGAGTTCCTGGCAAGCCTGAAAGGAACCACCTATGCAGTCCCGGGGAATTGCGATCCACAGGGGACCTTGGAATATATCGAAAGGAACGCGATCTCTCTTCATCTGAGGAAGGAGGTCGTCGGTGGTCACGTGCTGGGAGGTATCGGAGGGTCCAATCCGACCATATTCGACACGCCCAACGAGCTTTCTGAGGAAGAGATAATGAAACAGCTCAGGCCTATCATGGAAAAGGGCATGGTCCTTGTGCTGCACTGTCCACCGTTCGGGACCCTGGACGTGCCGTTCTCGGGCAAGCACGTAGGCAGTGTCTCGATCCAGAAATTGATAGAAGAGTTCAAGCCCCGGATCGTTCTTTCCGGACACATCCATGAGGACCGGGGCATCGTCGAAAGGGACGGCACCATATTCATGAACCCAGGACCGGCCAAGGAAGGCTATGCCGGGCTTTTGGAACTGAGTGAGAACCCGAAGGTCGAACTGCTCGAACAGCACTTAGAATGAAGATAGGTATTAATACCCCGCTTTATTTTAGTGGCCACGGATTGCTATGGCACTGTGGCAAGGGAAATCCAAGAGGAAGCCGTCTGGCGGAAGGCTCCGCCTCGGCAGGAAGAAGAGACGATTCGAGATCGGCAGGGAGCCGACTTTCACACTTCTGGGCGCAGAGCGCTCTCTCATCATGAGGACCAGGGGTGCAAACGTCAAGGTCAGGATGCTCAAGGCGTCGTTCGCCAACGTCATCGACCCGGCGACCAACAAAGCCCAAAAGTCCAAGATCGTCACTGTAAAGAAGAATTCGGCCAACCCCAACTATGTTCAGCGTAACATAATCAACCGGGGCGCCTTGATCCAGACCGAACTGGGACTGGCCAAGGTCACTTCGAGGCCGGGACAGCACGGTGCGGTCAACGCGGTACTGGTCAAGGAGTGACCGGTCCCCTCTTTCCGGACTACCCATGACCCTTGACGAGGATAAGGCATGGGTCCTCTGGCCCGAATATTTTGACATCAGTCGGACCAGGGACGCTGGCCGGAAGGTCAGCAAAAGGCTTTCGATCAACAGTCCGAACATCGAGCTCATAGCCAAGGCTGTGAAGCAGATGGGACTGGAATATAAGATCGAGACCGACAAATCATATCCAGGCAACTGGTATAATCACACCGGCAGGGTGCTGGTGGAGCATTCGCTCCCCAAGACGCTGCTGATGCTGAAGGTAGGTCAGGCACTGGTAAAATATCAGCGGTCCTGAGGTGTTTCCACTTCTTCCACCAGCTTCTTGCCGGCGGAGACGCTGTCCACGGAATGCACGACAGCGCCCGATTCGGTGATGACCTGCTCTACCAGATCATAATCGATTGAGTTACCTTCGACGGTGATCTTTATGCTCTCGGTCTCCTGATCGACCTCATCCAACGTGCAGTTCACTCCGGATATGCCCTCGATCGCGCCCAGCCTTCTTGCTAGCTCAACGATCGATGGATGATGCGGCTTCAGTACATCGAGTACGAGTCGTTTTACGTCGCTCACTACAAATACCCTTCCGGTCCGACAAATTGGACTTGCAGTATTAAATCGTTAGCTTGGAAAAGGATTATCCATGATGCCATGGATTCTAGTCGTCATGCTCACCTTCCGCGAAGTGACCGTGCTCGACGTGAACTCGGAGTATTTGGGGGTCCAGGTCGAAACCCTTATGGAAAACGCTGGATACGCCGTCGCCAAGGTCATCACGAAGGTGTACGGCCAGGGAAAGAAGATAGCGGTCATCTGCGGAATGGGCAACAACGGAGGGGACGGCCTGGTGGCCGCCAAATATCTCAGGGAGAGCAACAACGTCCGGATCCTTTTGGCCAGGCCGCCTCAGTTCATAAAAAGGATGGCCCCTCGGAAGAACCTGGGGCCAGTGGAGGATATTACGAAGGTCTACGACGGTGAGGAGCTGGCTGGTTACGACCTGATCATCGATGCCATCTATGGCATCGGCATCCACGGAGTGATACGCGAACCTTATTACACGCTGATCAACATGATGGATCGCTCCGGCGTCCCGATAGTTTCGATCGATGTCCCCTCGGGGCTGGGGACCAATATGGCGGTCAAGCCGAGGATGACCATCACCCTTCACGACATAAAGGAAGGCATGAGCGAATCCAATTCTGGACGGATCGAGGTGGTCGACATCGGGATCCCGAAGGATGCCGAACGTTTCACGGGTCCGGGAGAGTACGTCTACTATCCTATTCCCAAACCGGACTCGCACAAAGGTGAGAACGGTCGAGTGCTGGTGATAGGGGGCGGACCATACACCGGGGCACCCTCCTTGGCGGCAATGGGCGCATACCGGATCGGCGTGGACCTGGTGCAGATCGCCACTCCGGAGGCCACATTCCCCATCGTTTCAGGTTATTCTCCCAATTTCATAGTGCACCGCATGCCCGGCACGGCCTTCACAGAAAGCGATCTTGACCACGTGCTGGGGCTCACGGGCCTGGTGGACGCCGTCCTGATCGGCTCTGGAATGGGCCGCGACCCGAGGACCCAGGAAGCGATCAGGGATTTCGTCAAAGAGTGTGGTAAGCCCATGGTGATCGATGCGGACGCGTTCACCGCGCTCTCACCGGAACCGGACCTCCTAAAGGGCAAGAAAGGGATCGTGACGCCCCACAGCCGGGAATTCTCGACATTGTTCGGCCAGGCCCTGCCCACCGAGCTGGAGGAGCGGGCCTCCCGGGTGAAGGAGGAGGCGAAGCGCATAGGGATGACGGTCCTCGTGAAAGGAATGATCGACATCGTATCGGACGGGGACCGGGTAAAGTTCAACCGGACCGGGAATCCCGGGATGACCGTGGGCGGTACCGGCGATGTGCTGGCGGGCATCTGCACCGGACTGTTGGCCAAGGGGGTCGTCCCCTATGACGCGGCCCGCATCGCTGCTTTCACCAACGGAGCGGCGGGCGATCTTGCCTTCAACGAACAATGTTATGGACTCTTGGCCACCGATGTGGTCGACAACATTTCTTCGGTAATGTGCCGGGCGCTTGACAGATTTAAATAATGCCTCGGCAATCGAATAACTGTGAGGACAGCCATCATATCGGATGTGCATGCCAACCTGGCGGCTCTGAACGCTGTGCTGGGGGAGATCGACAGCATGGGCATCAGCAACATCATTAGCGCCGGCGACGTGGTAGGTTACTATCCGTTCCCGAACGAGGTGATCCAGCTGTTCAAGCGGAGGGCTGTGGTGGGCATAGCCGGGAACCATGACCGTGCCGTTCTCCGCACCAAGATCACAAGCATGAACCCGATCGCGGGCCAGGCCGCCCAGTGGACGGCAAGGGAGCTGAGCGAGACCTCCAGGGATTACCTGGCCAATCTCCCGCCGCGTACCCACCTGACCATCGGAGGCAAGCTAGTGGGGCTCTACCACGGATCACCCCGGGATGATGTGGAATACGTTTTCGAGGAAGAGGCCGAACCGGAGCTACTGAGACTATCGGGGTCGCGGCTATTGGTCCTGGGCCATACCCATGTCCCGTTCGTCCATCGCTCCAATGAGGGCACCATCGTGAATCCGGGATCGGTCGGCCAGCCAAGGGACGGAGATCCGCGCGCCTGCTTCATGGTCTACGATTCGACCAAGGATGATTTCACGATACGGCGGACAGAATACGACATCGAGGCCACGGTGAAGGCGGTCCAGCAAGCCGGTCTGCCCAAGGACCTGGGGGAGCGCCTCAGGCATGGATGGTGAGGGACGGTTGGACATATCGCCAATCCCCGACCGGCCAGTGTTGGAGATCAACGGCACCAAGAGACTGGTGTGCGCCGGGGACTTGCACATCGGACTAGAGAACGAGATGCGGGTCAGGGGAGTGCACGTCCCCAGCCAGACATTCCGGATGGAGAAGGAGCTGGTGGGGCTTGCGGAAGGCCATGATGGCATAGTGCTTCTGGGCGACATCAAGCACCAGGTCCCGGGGTCGTCGAAGCAGGAATACTTGGAGATCCCGCGCTTCTTCACCGCCCTGAAGAAGGCCTACTCCGAGGTGCACCTCGTCCGCGGCAATCACGACACCAACATCGAGGCCATGTTGCCCGAGGGGATCCACATCCACCCCGCCACCGGTTTCGTCATGGATGATGTCGGATTCGTTCATGGCCATACCTGGCCGTCGCCGGAGGTCATGTCCAAGAAGTACTTGGTAATGGCCCACAACCATCCCGCGGTCATCTTCGAGGACAGCATGCACACCAACCAGATCGAGCCCTGCTGGGTGCGCTGCCGCTTCCGAGAATCAGCTACCCAGAGGTATCTCGAGCTCCCGGAAGAGGTGATCATCGTGCCAGCCCTGAACCGGAACCTGGGCGGGTCACCGATCAATTTCGAGAACCCGAAGCTGCTGGGACCGTTCTTCTCCCAGGACTTGATAGATCTGGATGCTGCCAGGGTGTACCTCATGGACGGCGTCTTCCTGGGGAACGTGGGCAGCCTGAAGGTGAAGCGGCGTCGTTATTTCAAGCTCCGCCCGGAAGAAAGTGAGACTGGTCCTGAAGGTCCAAGATAAAAAAAAGGAAGGGAAAAGAGATTTTCTAAGGGGTTTAGTAGTTCGATATTTCCCTGAACACTGACCCGTCCGGGTTCCTTATGACCGCCTTCATCGGCATCTGTCCCGGCAGGGTGTGCGTGGCGCACGAGTTGCACGGGTCATAGGCACGGTAGGCCATCTCGACCATGTTCAGCAGCCCATTGGACACTTCCCAGTTCTTGATCAGCGCGGTGGCGGCCTTCCTGACGCTCAGGTTGATCGGCGCGTTGTTGTTGGTCGTTCCGACGACCAGGTTGACCTGGGTGGTTATGCCGTTGGAGTCCGCACAGTAGTGGTGCACCAGAGTTCCGCGGGGGGCCTCGAGTATGCCGACGCCCTCGTCCGGGGTGTGTAACTCTCCCCTGATGTCCTTGCTGGTGATCTGCGGGTCCTGGGCCCTCTCGAGCAGCAGTTCTGATGCGTGCACCAATTCGATCACACGCGCCCAGTGCATGGCCATGGTGTGGTGGATCGGTCCCTTGACGCCGAGCGACGCGAAGGTGCTCTTCATCTTCTCGTACTCGACCTGCGCCAGCGGGGTGCTGTATCCCGACGAGACGTTGAACCGGGACAGCGGGGTGGCCCGGTATATGCCCGAGTCCTTGCCATCGACCAGTCCCTTCCAGCCTACCGGCTTGAAGTAGCAGAACTTTTCGTAGGACCAGGGCAGGGTGTGCTCGGCGATGTAGTCCAGGTATCCCTTTCCGGTATAACGCGCCACTTCGTTGCCGCTCGGGTCGATCATCTTCTGGGTTCCGTCATAGAAGTTGACCTTGTCGTTCTTGTCGACGGTCCCGAGGTTGTACGTCTCGTTGTAGAATATGTCCTTGCTGATGATGATGTTCAGGTAGTCCTGGTTCTTCAGCACGACGTCCTCGAAGATCTTCATGGTGAAGAGCGAGAAGTCCACGCATGACTTGGCCATAGCCTCTATCTTCTTGCGCTCGTCCTCGTTGATGGATTTGGACATCCCTCCTGGAATGCCGCAGACCGGGTGGGTGGCCTTTCCGCCCAGCATCTCTTGGATCTTCTGCGCGTAGGACCTGTGCTTGATGACTTCGGCACCGACGGCGACGCCGACCGCGTCGACCACTCCGAGGATGTTCCGCTTCTCCGCCGGGGCGCATGGCCCGAGAACGAAGTCCGCTGCCGCCAGCGCATAGAAGTGCGCAATGTGACTGTGCACGTAGTGGGCGGCGTAGAACAGCTCCCTGAGCTTGACGGCCGCCTCTGGCGGGGTTGATCCGTAGACGCCGTCGAGGGCCTTCGTGGAGCACAGGTGGTGAGCACCCGGGCACACACCGCAAAGCCTGGCGGTGATCTTGTTCAGCTCATCGACCGACCGACCGATGCAGAACTTCTCGAAACCCCTCAGTTCTGGTACCTGCCAATAGGCGTTGGCCACGTTTCCCTCGTCGTTCAGGAAGATCTCGATCTTACCGTGGCCTTCCAGCCGGGTGATCGGGTCTATGGTGATGCGCTTCGAGGTGCTCTTGGTATGCGGGTCAGATAGTATCGGTGACATGTTTAGGCCTCCTGCTTGGGCGCCTCTTCAGTCTTCTTCTTCTTGCCCTTCTCGGTCACGGTCCTCTTGATGATGGACTTCGGCATGGTGAACGCGTAGAAAGTTCCCAGTGGGTCCTTGACCTGCTGCATGATCTCGAGGATCTGGTCCTCGTTCAGCAGCGCCTCTCCCTCTCCGACCTTGAAGATCGAGGCCAGAGCGGACAGCATGCTGCCTCCCTGGTCCATGACCTCCGCGGTCGGGCCCATGCATCCGCGGCATGGTTGGTTGCCTTCCAGGCACTTGGCGCCGCATCCGCCCCTGGTCGATGCGCCGAGGCAGATGACTCCCTGCTCCAGCATGCACTTCTCCGGGTCGATGTCGATCTCGAACGGCAGGTGGATCTTGTCCACGCTCTTGCCGGCCTTCTTCCTTCCGCACTCGTCGCAGAGGGTCTTCTGAGAAGCGATGACCGATCCCTTCGGCGGGAGCGGCTTGCCTTCCGTCAGGTAGGCCGTGACGTAACCCAGGAACTCGTTGATCAGGTTGGTGGTGGGCGGGCATCCGGGCATATAATAGTCGACGTCGATGACCTGGTCCAGAGTGAGCACCGTGTCATACAGCGTGGGCAGGGAGACATCTCCCTCCGGCATGTGGCTGTTGGTCTGCGGGAAGACCGGGTTGGCCGATCCCTTCTGGTCCGAGGAGAACGTCTGGTTATAGACATAGTCCAGGGTCGCCTTGGCGTTGGTCACGTTGGCCAATCCCGGAATTCCTCCGAAGCAGGCGCAGGAACCGAACGACACAATGAGCACCGACTTCTGTCTCAGAAGCTTCGCCATGTGCTCGTTCTCGCTGTTCCTTATCGCTCCGTTGTACAACGTGGCGGTGATGGACTTGTCCGGCATCGCCTCTAGGTCCTTGATCTTAGTGTCCACGGCGATCGGCCAGAAAACTATGTCTGCGATCTCTGCCACTCCGAGGATCTTCTCGTCGATATCCAGGAGTGCGACATCGCATCCCCCGCAACCGGCTCCCCAATATTGCGCAATCTTGATCTTTGCCATTTGTTCCACCTTGCCTGGATTACTCCTCGTCGTTGATCGGGTTCGGGCCGAGCTCCTTTATCAGCTCGTTGAACTCTTTGATCGTTTTCTGGAACTTCGCTCCTTCCGAGGCAGAAACCCACTCTAGCTTCAGCCGGTCCGGGTTGAAACCATACTGTTCAAGCAGCACCCTGAGGAGCGCTATCCTCCTGCGGGTCCTGTAGTTGCCGCCGATGTAGTGACAGTCGGCTGGGTGGCATCCTAGGATCAGGACGCCGTCCGCTCCGTTGGCGAATGCCCGGAGCACGAACTCCGGGTCGACCCTGGCCGAGCACATGGTCCGTATGACCCTGAAGTTTGTCGGCATCTGCAGTCTTGACACTCCTGCCAGGTCCGCCCCGGCATAGGAGCACCAATTGCAGCAGAAGACCACGAGCTTCGGTTCGAACTCGCCCGTCTCTGCCGGTTTCGCCTGGGTCTGGGTAACGGTCTCGGACATTACTTTCCACCTCCCACAAGGGCCGCGTCAATCTGTGCGATGATCTGGTTGTTCTTGAAGCCTTTCTGCTCCAAGGCACCTGACGGACATGCCGCCACGCAGGTGCCGCATCCCATGCACAGTCCTTCGTTGACCACTGCCTTCAGTTTGTTCGGGTCCGTCGCGTCCTTCACGGTGGTGATGGCCTTGTACTCGCAGACCGGCTCGCATATGCCGCAACCGTCGCATACCATGTCATTCACCGCCGCGATGATGCCCTGCGTCTCCAGGAACTGCTTCGAGATGATGGTCATTGCCCTGGCGGCCGCTCCGGACGCCTGCGCAATGCTCTCATCGATGAACTTCGGCCAGTGCGCCAGCCCTGCCATGTAGACACCATTCGTGGCGAAGTCTACCGGCCTCAGCTTCATGTGCGCCTCGAGGAAGTAGCCGTCCTTGCTCAGCGGCACCTTCAGGATCTTGGCCAGGTGTTCGTTGTCCGGCTGCGGCCTGACGCCTGCGCTCAGGACGACCGTGTCCGGGTGGAACATCAGGGGCGATCCGAGGATCACATCGTCGGCTACGATCGTCAGACCGCCAGCCTCCTGCGTGACCACCGGGTCCTTGTCCTCTGGGAACCTGACGAACTTGACCCCGAGCTCTGCTGCATCCTTGTACAACGACTCGCGGAACCCGTATGTCCGGATGTCCTTGTGGTAGACGTAGACCTCGGTGGTCGGATCCTTCTTCTTGATCTCGATGGCGTTCTTGACCGCCTTGGAGCAGCACACCCTGCTGCAGTACGGGGCTTCCTTGTTCCGGGAGCCGACGCACTGGATCATTGCCACCTTCTTGGCGTGCAGCTGACCGTGGTGCAGCTTCTCTTCCAGCTCGGTCTGGGTGATGACGTTCTTGTCCGTGCCGTAAAGGAACTCGTTCGGTTTGGGCTTGTACTCCTCACCGCCGGTCGCCACGACGACGGCCCCGGTCTCGTATTCCTGCCCGCGGATCTTGGCCTTGAAGTTGCCGACGAATCCGGTCAGGTCCTCAAGCTCGGAGTTCATGTGCAGGGTGATGTTCTCGTTGTCCTGGACGTTCTTGATGATCTCGTTCATGACGCTCCGGGGGCTCCTTCCGCCCTCTTGCGTCAGAAGCTTGTTCATCCTTCCGCCCAGTTCTCCGGTCCTCTCGACGAGCTCGACCTTGAATCCCTGCTGCGCGATGTCCAGTGCCGCTGTCATTCCCGCCAGCCCGCCGCCGACGACGACAGCCGAGTGGGTCACTCCCAGCCGGGACTTGGACAGAGGTTCGAGGAACCGGGACTTGGCGATCGCCATCCTTACCAGGTCCTTCGACTTCTGGGTTGCCTTTTCCGGCTCGTGCATGTGGATCCAAGAGCACTGGTCACGGATGTTGGCCATCTCGAACAGGAACTGGTTCAGACCAGCCTCCTTGATGGTGCTCTGGAACAGAGCCTCGTGGGTACGGGGCGTGCATGATGCGACCACGATGCGGTTCAGGTTGTGCTCCTTGATCAGGGTCTTGATCCTCTCCTGAGAATCGGCAGAGCACGTGTATTTGTTCTCTTCCGCGAAGACGACGTTCGGAAGCGCCTTGACGTACTCGACGACCGATGGGACGTCGACCGTACCGCGGATGTTGATCCCGCAGTCGCAGACGAAGACGCCAATCCTTGGCTCCTGTCCTTTCACGTCCGTCTCGGGGGTCTCCTTGACCACCGTGTCTATGCTGACACGGTTCTCAGCCACCAAGGCTCCGGCCTTCGAAGCTGCTCCTGAGGCCTCCGCGACGGTGGTCGGGATGTCCTTGGGGGCGGTGAATGCGCCGCTGACGAACACTCCCTTCTTGGAGGTCTCCAGCGGGGAGTACACTCCGGTCTGGCAGAATCCGTACGGGTTGAGCTTGACCCCGACCCGCTCGGCGATGCTCTTTGCTTCCACCGGCGGCTCGAATCCGACCGACAGCACGACCATGTCGAACTCCTCGGCGGCCACTTCCTGACCGCTGCTGTAGCGCAGGACGAGGTTCTTGGTCTCGGGGTTCTCCTCCACCGACGCGACCCTGGTTCCGCGGTACATCTTGATATGGTATTCCTTCTCGGCCCGGGACCGGTAGTCCTCGAACTCCTTGCCGAAGGCCCTAACGTCCATGAAGAATATGGTCGGCTCGAGGCCCGCGGTGTGCTCACCGGCGATGATGGCCTGCTTCATGGCATACATGCAGCAAACGGACGAGCAGTAGGGATTGCCGACCTTCTCGTCCCTGGAACCGACGCACTGGATCCACGCGACCTTCTTGGGGGTGCGGTGGTCGGTCGGCCTGACGACGTGTCCCTGGGAGGGACCAGTGGCGGACAGGACCCTTTCGAAATCCAGGCTGGAGACGACGTTCTTGAACTCGCCGTATCCGTACTCCTTCTTGGCCCGTGCATCGAATATGTCGAATCCGGGTGAGAGGACGATCGCCCCTACATCGACCTTCTGTTCCGTCGCCTTCGCCTCATAGTCAATGGCACCGGCCGGGCAGACCTTCTTGCAGGTACCGCACCTTCCCTTGGTGAGGAACAGGCACTTCGTGTCGTCGATGGCGTACTTCATCGGGACCGCCTGTGCGTACGGGACATAGATGGCCTTCCTGGTCACCATGCCCTGTTCGAACTCGGCCGGGGTCTTGGCCGGGCACTTCTCAGCGCACAGGCCGCATCCGACGCAGAGGTCCTCTCGGACGTATCTCGGGTGCTTCTTGAGGGTCACGGTGAAGTTTGGTGCTTCGCCTTCGACCTTCATGACCTCGGTCAAGGTCATCATCGTGATCATTGGGTGTCTCGCAGCTTCTACCAGCTTCGGGGACAAGATACACATCGAACAGTCGTTCGTGGGGAACGTCTTGTCCAATTGTGCCATCACACCGCCGATGCTCGGCTTTCTCTCGGTGAGGTAGACCTTTAGTCCGGATTCAGCCAGGTCTAACGCTGTCTGAACACCGGAAATGCCTCCTCCTACTACCAATACGGAACCAGTCTTTGCCGACATTTGTGCTCCTCCTTCTATTTTATAACCATTCAATCTCAGTTAACGGAACGGCCTTCACGGTAATCGAAGTTCTCAGAACGGACGCCCTGTGGTCGTCAAGGCGCCCCGCGCCTCGGCCAGAACTTGCCTTCGTACCGGTCAGACTATCCACCTTCCAACAAACGTTTGTTGCGGCCCCACAGATCGCTTGCTTCGACCTGGTGGCCATATCCCGCAACCCATTCCCGTTTCCTAGGCGGTTTTGGCTACGGATAAAGAACCGCAAATTTCCCCCATTCACCGATTGTTTCGTAGGGGATGCCATGTCATATCGTGTCGCGGTTTTTCGTGAATACGGATGTCCGTATTTTAACGTTTTGTACTTTACCTTCGGCATGACACCGGGTAACTCCGATGCTCTCTTTCTTAAGAGCTTTTCGCTTTATTTCCGTCGACTTTCCGAAGTTTCGTTCGACCCTCGTTACATGTTCCCTGGACCCGACGCTTGGATAGCCTCAATGTAACCGACTTCAATATCACTTGACGGGAGGTCCCCTCCCGTTGAATCCCCCGATGACTTCGTTTCCCTCCTTCCTATCCAATAAACGGAATCACGGACAAAGGATTTTAGACCCAAAACGATTTGCGAAGGGGCGTGCCAAGGTCATTGGAAAGGGAGTGAAGGACGCTTTGAGAAATCCTTTCGCAATACTGTTCAAACGAAGACTGGTGGTGCATTGGGAATCTATCCCCGAAGCGACACCGGCCGTTCCGGCCCACGTCCGGCCAGTGGAACAAGAGGTTCCCAGGCCCCGGCCCCGGGTCACCCCGATCAAGCCAAAGTCTGACATTGTGGTCTGCCAGATCTGCATGGGGAGGGTCAAGCAAGGATTGAACGTGGCCAAGTGCACTTGCGGAAAAAGCTTCCACGATGTATGTCTGGAAAGGACCGGCTTCTGCCCGTATTGCCAGAAGACCTACGACGCGGCGACGGTGGCAAGCATCTCTAAGAAGAGGGAGATGCCTAAGATCGGAAAGGTCCCCTGCCCGTCATGCGGACAGCTCATAGTCGCCGAGGCTAGGAGGTGCGACTGCGGGGCGGTTTTCGTGGAGGATGACCAATTCGAGTGCGCCGCCTGCGGGTCGGTGGTCCACTCGGATAGCATGGTGTGCGGACATTGCGGCGAGGTCTACGAGAACTATACACCGATGCGATGTCCGATATGCGCCAGAATTTTCAATGAGGAGACCGGACTGTGTGAGTGCGGTGCGTTCACGGGTGATTTCTGTCCCGAATGCGGGATAGACATCGATATCGATGATAGGGCATGCCGCCGTTGTGGAACACTGTTCGAATACGTCGGCACCCCCGACGAGATAGCCGAACGGAACCGCACCTGCCCGGAGAGGGCATCGGACTGCACTTCTCTTTATTAAAGCCAAGAACAAATGGAATAAATATCACATTTGTATTATTCAATCAAGGGTGTGGGTGCACTTGAAATCATTATTTGATATTCCAGACGAAGGAAAAACGGGAACACGGGAAGAGGTCCCGAGCATGCAACCTCAGATGACCAGTGAGGACGACGCCGAGCTGATGAAGCTCGTTGAGACGCTAAAGGTCAAGATCTCGATCATAGGATGCGGCGGTGGCGGATCGAACACCGCGCGCAGAGTTACCCAGGCGGGCGTGTCGGGCGCGACCATCGTGGCCTGCAACTCGGACGCCAGGCATCTTCTGGCCATCCAGGTCCCGAACAAGGTCCTGCTGGGCAAGTCCACGACCAAGGGGCTAGGGGCCGGAGCCATCCCGGAGATAGGGCAGCAGGCTGCGGAAGAATCCGAAGGCGACCTGAGGAAGTTCGTCGTGGGCGCGAACATCGTATTCGTGACCGCCGGAATGGGGGGCGGAACAGGCACTGGATCGGCACCAGTGGTCGCGGAAATGGCGCGGAGACAAGGTGCCCTTACTATCGGGATAGTCACCCTGCCGTTCAAGGCCGAGGGCAGGATCAGGATGGAGAACGCCGTCAAGGGTCTTAACAACCTGCGCGAGCACTGCGACACCACCATCGTGGTCCAGAACGACAAGCTCCTGGAGCTGGTGCCGAGACTGCCCATCGAGGCGGCGTTCAAGGTGGCGGACGAGGTCCTTATGCAAAGCATCAAGGGCATCACCGAAGTGGTCACCAAGCCCGCCCTGGTGAACCTGGATTTCAATGATATCCTGACCATCATGAAGAATGGCGGGATCGCCATGATCGGGATCGGAGAATCGAGCTCCGACGACGACAACCGGGTCAACAAGGCGGTGAACGACGCATTGACCTCCCCGATGCTCGGCGATGTCGATCTTCGCGAGGCAAAAGGCGCCATGATACGGGTCGTCGGCGGCCCCGACATGACCGTGACCGAAGCGGAGAGGGCGGCGGAACTGGTCAGTCAGGCTGTCAACCCCCGGGCCCGGGTCATCTGGGGATGCGCGGTGGAGCCGGAAATGAAAGGCAAGCTGACCGCCATGGTGATCATCACCGGTCTGAAGCAGAACAGCATCGCCCCGAAACCGGACACTGCCCCGTGTGCTCCGAACTCGGCCAAGGTCCGGTGAAGAAAGACAGATGGTAGTAAAGGAGAAGCGCGGACGCCGCCGGTACGTGGCGTTCGAGACTACCGATCCCTCCGACGCCGACACGGTGTCGCGTGAGATCATATCGAGCGCCGTTCGGTCCGGGGTTCGTCCGCCCAAATTGATTCAGTTCGAGGCTAAGCGCGGCATCGTCCGCTCCTCGGAGCCGGAAAAGGAGGCGACGATTAAAATCCTGAACGCCGCCGATCTGCCGATGAGGACGCTCCGAACCTCCGGAACGCTCAAGACCCTACGGGAGCGCTATTTTTCGGCCGGACCGGGGGACGGGAGCGAGCGGAAAGGAGAGCGGCGGGCGGGCCGCTAAACCCCGCTTATTGACCGAGCCAGCATCCCCGAAGTTCGATGCTGAAACTAGCCAACAAATATATAGTCGAGGATAACTTAAGGTGAAGTCGTAACGCGTTCGAAGGAGTGATTAGATGCAACCAGGACAAATGGCATACGATCGGGCCATAACTGTGTTTTCGCCGGATGGAAGATTGTTCCAGGTGGAGTACGCAAGGGAGGCGGTCAAGAGGGGGACCACAACCGTCGGTCTAAAGTTCAAGGACGGAGTGGTCCTGATTGTGGACAAGAGGATAGCCAGCAGGCTGATGGAACCGAAGTCCATCGAAAAGATATTCAAGATTGACCATCACGTCGGATGCGCAACATCCGGACTTGTGGCTGATGCCCGGATACCTGTGGACCAGGCCAGGGTCATCGCGCAGGTGCACAAGATCACCTATGACGAAGCTATGAGCGTCGAGGAACTGGTAAAGCGCATCTGCGACTATAAGCAGAACTATACCCAGTACGGCGGCGTAAGGCCGTTCGGGACGGCTTTGCTGGTCGCGGGAGTGGATGAACAGGGAGAGCATCTGTTCGAGACCGACCCAAGCGGTGCGCTCGTGTCCTATAAGGCCGGCAGCATCGGTGCGGGCCGCAACGTCGTCATGGAGGTCTTCGAGGAACTGTACGCTGAGGGAATGTCCATGGAGGACGCGGTGGACCTGGGCCTCAAGGCGCTGAAGAAGGCGACCGAGGAAGAGAAGCTCAACCCGAAGGCAGTGGAGATCGGCATCGTCCGCCGCGGAGAGAACTTCCGCCGCATGGACGACAACGAAGCTGAGACCTACATCCAAAGGGTCAACTCCGCGTGATCGGGATCTGATGGTAGCCATCGAGGACGCGATCATCGCGAAGCTGGAGTCCCACGGGGAGACCTTTGAGATCCTTATCGACCCCAAGGTAGTCAATCTTCTAAAGGAGGGCAAGGAGCCCAACCTGGTCGATTACATGGTGATAGACGAGGTCTTCAAGAACGCCCACAAAGGGACAAAGGCCCCTGAGGAAAAGATCAAGGAGATCTTCGGCACCAATGACGTGATCGAGGTCGCCAAGCAGATCATCCTCAAAGGCGAGATACAGCTGACCGCCCAGCAACGGAAGGAGATGCTGGAGAACAAGCGCAAGCGGATCGTCTCCGAGATAGCCAGGAATGCCATCAACCCCCAGACGGGGGGCCCTCACACCGCCGAACGCATCTCGATGGCGATGGACGAGGCAAAGGTGCACATAGACGCCTTCAAACCCGTCGAGCAGCAGATAAATCAAGTGCTGGACAAGCTGAGGCCACTCATACCGATCAGGTTCGAGAAGATCAGGATCGCGGTCAAGCTCACCGGGGATGAGTACGGTAAGTCCTACGAGGACATCGTCCATTTCGGCAAGATCGTTAAAGAGGAGTGGGAGCCGAACGGCGCTTGGATAGGCGTGGTGGAGATCCCCGCGGGAATGAGGGACGACTTCTATGGTCGCCTGAACGAGAAGACCAAGGGGAACGCGCAGACAAAGCAGCTCAAGAACTAGCTTTCGTTGCTCCAAGGGAAGGGAAGGTTTTTAAACCAATCAGGATTTGCATGAAGATGTGGTCAAATGAATAGAGAAGGTGCAGGTGGAAACCGGGAGATAGTCATCCCCGGAGATCTGCTCGATTCGAGCGGCCTCAAGGCGGGAAGTGGCGCCTATGCCGAGGACGGCAAGGTGTTCGCCGCTCAGTTGGGCATTAAGAGCGTAAAATCAAATTTCGTGAATGTCATTCCCCTGGGAGGGAGATACATACCGGCCACCGGTGACAGCGTCATCGGCAAGGTCATCGACATCGGGCCGTCGAACTGGCTCATCGATATCAACTCCCCTTACCCGGCCCCGTTGCACGTCAACGAGGTCCCGTGGAGGGTCGAGTTCGGTGACACTTCCAAGTACCTCAACGTCGGCGACACTCTGCTGGCCAAGGTATTGATGGTCGACGAGACCAAGAGGGTCCAGGTCACCATGAAGGAGCAGGGGCTGCGCAAACTGTCCGGCGGCCAAGTGATCGATATTTCCTACAGCAAGGTGCCGAGAGTGATCGGAAAGGGCGGCTCCATGATCCAGTTGATCAAGAGTCACACCAACTGCCGTATCTTCATCGGTCAGAACGGGAAGGATCTGGCTGGACGGGGAGATCGAGAGCATGGTGACGGCCATCCACGCGATCCGCATGATCGAGGAAGGCGCCCAGGAATCCAGGCTCACGGAGAAGGTTAAGGAATATCTCGAGTCGATGACAAAATCAAGTTGATCTGGTGAACTTATGAGCGGAAATACAGGTGTCAAACTCATTGATGACAATGGGATCAGGATAGACGGAAGGAAGGTGGACGAGCTGAGGCCTATCAAGATCGAGGCCGGCGTCCTGAAGAGCGCGGACGGTTCTGCCTATGTAGAGATAGGCAAGAACAAGGTCCTGGCGGCCGTGCTCGGCCCCCGGGAATGCCACCCAAGGCACATGCAGAATCCGGCAAAGGCCATTGTCCAGTGCAAATACAACATGATCGCATTCTCGGTCGGGGACCGGAAGAGGCCGGGACCGGACCGGAGATCGGTGGAGATATCCAAGATCATCTCCGAGGCGCTGGAGTACGTGGTCTTCACGGAGAGCTTCCCGAGGACCTCGGTAGACGTGTACATAGAGGTCCTGCAGGCGAACGCAGGAACCAGGTGCGCCGGGCTCACCGCCGCATCGGTGGCATTGGCCGACGCAGGCATCCCGATGAGGGACCTGGTCCCGGCCATTGCCGTCGGAAAGGTCAACGACCAGGTGGTCCTGGACCTAAACAAGGAAGAGGACAACTACGGCCAGGCGGACGTCCCCATCGCCATGATCCCGCGCACCGGCGAGGTCTTGCTGCTGCAGATGGACGGTCACCTGACCGTCACGGAGTTCAACCAGGCCATGGACTACGCCGTCCCGGCTCTGGAACAGATATACCAGATGCAGAAGGACGCGCTACGCCGCAGATATGCCTCCACCGAGGCCGCCGAGGAATCAGCGGATGAGCAGAGCGCCGAATCTACCCAGGAGGCCTAAGCATGGCCCGCTCCGTAGTCTCTGAGATCAAGAGGGACCACATCCACAAGCTCATAGCCAAGGGCAAGCGCGTGGATGGAAGGGTGTGGGACGAGTTCAGGCCAATCTCCATCGAGACCAACTACATCGAGACGGCAGAAGGTTCCGCCCGGGTCAAGTTGGGCAACACAGATGTGCTGGTCGGCGTCAAGATGGGCGTCGGATCGCCCTTCGCGGACACCCCGGACAGGGGAGTCCTTTCGACCAACGCGGAACTGATCCCGATGGGCTCGCCGAACTTCGAGGCCGGTCCGCCGGACGAGAACTCGATCGAGCTGGCAAGGGTCGTGGACCGGGGCATCCGGGAATCTGGAATGATCGACCTGGAAAGGCTCTGCATCGAAAAGGGCAAAGAGGTCTGGATCAATTTCGTCGACATATATGTGCTGGACTACGATGGGAACCTATTCGACGCGGCGTTCCTGGGAGCGGTCGCGGCACTGAAGACATGCAAGGTCCCGGCGATGGAGAACGGCAAGGGTGAGGACTTCATGATGCCTATCAGGAAGACCCCCATCTCCTGCACGGCCGTACAGATAGAAAACTCTATATTGTTCGATCCGACTCTCGACGAGGAAAAAGTGGCAGCGGCAAGATTGACGGTGACCACTGACGAGAACGGTGACCTCAGGGCCATGCAGAAAGGCCTGCGCGGTGCCTTTACAATGGATCAGGTCAAGAACATAATCGAGACCTCCCAGAGACTAGGCAATGAGCTGAGAAAGCTGGTAGGGTGAAATCGATGGCAAAGAGAACAGAAAAGGCGGGAACCGCCGGAAGGTATGGAGCGAGATGCGGTGTCGTCACCAGGAAGACGACCAGGGACATTGAGGCAATCGAGAGATCGAAGTCCGAGTGCCCCACGTGCCACCATATGAATGTCAAGAGGGTATCGACCGGCATCTGGCAGTGCCGCCACTGCGAGGCAAAGTTCGCAGCGGCCTGCTACACGCCTACGATCAAGAAGATCACCTCCAAGGAGGTGCTGGCCCAGAAGGCGCAGCTCAGTGGAGGCGAACAGCACGTATAAGTGCGGGAACTGCGAGAGGCCCATCCGATCGAACGTGAACGCGGTCGGCATGCAGTGCGAGAATTGCGGCTCCAAGATCTTCTACAAAGAACGCCCGAACGTTAAGAAGGTCATAAAGGGAAGATGAGCGGATTGCTCCGGGCCACTCTGACGGTCCGAACCAGCCATGCCATGACGATCCTGGCATCGATCTCCCCGGAAGCGGGGAGGGAGATACCCAGGACCAAGATCATGACCGAGGCCGGTCCCGGCCAAGTGGTCCTAAAGGTGGAAGCATCCGACTTGGCCGCCATGAGGGCGGCGCTCAACTCCTACCTCCGATGGATGCAGATCGCGGAGGAGATGAGCATAACATCAGGTGAGTGAAATGGACGACATTAGCCCCAAACTCCAGAACCAAATTGCACAATTTCAACAAGTGCAGCAGCAGCTCCAGCAGGTCCTGAACCAGAAGTTCAGGATGGAATCCCAGCTCAAGGAAATGGACCTTACCATCGACGAGCTTAAGAAGACCCCCCAGGAAAGCCCGGTCTACAAGAACATAGGCGCGCTCATGATCAAGGTGTCCGACCGTGAGGGTCTGTTGAAGGAGATCGAGGATGACAAGGAGACCTCCGAGGTCCGCGTGAAATCCCTCGACCGGCAGGAGAAGATGCTCCGTGAGAAGTATCAACTTATGCAGGACCAGATCTCCAAGGCCATCGGCAGCGGCGCTCGTCCGGCCGAAGATTCCGAAGACAACTGAGATCGCTCATTTTTCCGGGACCGTGTTCCCGGATTTTCACTTCTTTTCGTCACCCATTCCAGTGAATGGACGCAGCTCGAAACATGGAAATAGGGACTGACCATACCATTTGACATGCTCAAGACGATCGCGGAGAGGCTCAGGCACGGTAAGAAGCTGATCCTGCTCCACGGCAATGCCGACCCGGACGCTCTCGGTTGCGCCTACGCGATCGCCCGTTCGTTCCCGGAGGCGGAGATCTGCGCCCCTGGAGGCATGGACAAGATCGCCAAGGTGATAGCGGCGAAGCTGGACGTCAAGGTCCTGGAACGGGCCGACCTGGCCATGTACGACCAGATAGTGGTGGTGGACACCTCGTCGCCGGATCAATTAGGCGAGTTCGCCTCGGTGCCGCCGGAAACGATCATAATCGACCACCACGCCCGCTCGGACCGTTGGGGGGCTAGGACATATTATTGCGATGATTCCCGGAAGAGCTGCGCAGAGATAATCTACCAGATCCTGCAGGTTGCCGGGATCAGGGCGGAAAGGGATGTTGGCCTGGCATTGCTGGCCGGGATGCTGACGGACAGCGGGCATTTTAGATATTCGAACGGGGCCCTGCTGCGCTCCTTCGCCGACCTCATGGAGGAGGCCGGGGTGGAGATCGACGAGGTGACGTCGATGACCGACCTCGAGCAGGACATCTCGGAGCGCATCTCGCAGCTGAAGGGGGCCCAACGGATCCGCTTCGACCGCATCGGCGATCGGATAGTGGCCATATCGGTGGGGAGCGCCTACGAGAGCTCGGTGTGCAAGGGCATGCTGTCGATCGGAGCGGACGTTGCGTTCGTGGGCTCGCAGAGGGACGAACATTTCCGGCTTTCGGCCCGGGCCAGGCCGGAGATGGTCCGCATGGGGCTTCACCTGGGAAGGCTTCTGGAGGATATAGGTACCGAGACCTCCAATGACGGCGGCGGTCACGGCGGGGCCGCTGGCCTGGTGGGAGTAGGGGACGTGGAAGCCATACTGAACATCTGCATGCAGCGCACGATGGACTTCCTGCGGGAAAAGAAAAGGGGCAGGGACCCGGCCTGACCCGGAACTAGTTCGGCTCACCTCAGGGATTTTACGTTGCCGATTATCTCCCTGATCCGTACCAGGTTGTCGGGCCTTTTGACGAAGTATTCCCTGGTCGGGGCCAGAATGTCGGACAGTGATCCCGCGACCGCGTTCTTCAGGTCCATGGCGTGCAGCTTGCCGGCCAGATAGGCGGCCTCCAGGTCTGCGTAGGAAGTGAACGAGACATCGCCGCCGAACTTTTCCGGTCGTTTGATGTCGAGCCTCTCGATGTGCTCGAACAGAACTATCTTGGCGATCGCCAGCACCGGGTTGCCTTCCGCTTCCGGAGGGCAGTACGCCTTCCCGATCTTCCTTTTAATGTCCTCAGGAAGGTCGTGGATCAGTATGCCGCTGTCCGGGTCGCTCTTGGACATCTTCGCGGCCAACGGGTCCATGCGGTTGCCGCCCTTCAGGCCGGGCAGCAGGGGCGTATGGACGGCGACCGGCTTCTTCATCCCCATCTTCTCTGCGCCTTCCCTGGCCAGCATGTGCACCTTCCTCTGGTCCATGCCAGCGTACGCCACGTCCACCTTGAGCACGAATATGTCCGTGGCCTGCAGCAGCGGGTAGATGAACTTCGATGAGTCCAGCTCCGCCTCCTCCTCGGTCCTGCCCATGATCGACAGGGCCCTCTTGACCCGGGAAAGGGAAGCGCTCTTTCCCGTCTTGATCACGATCTCCCAATAATCGATATCGTCCATTATGTCGGAGGCCAGCACGAACTTGACCTTGTCCCGCGGAACTCCCAGCGCCTCGAAGCAGTCCTTCATGTACTCAGCGCACACCCGGATGTTCTGGATGTCCCCGCCGAGCTTGTCATTGATGTAGGCATGCCAATCGGCAAAGAATATGATGAACTCGAAACCTGCATCGACGAAGTTCTTGACCTTCTGGGAAACGACCATCCAACCGATATGCACCAGCCCGGACGGCTCGAAGCCGACATAACCCCGGGGAGTGGTCTTTGAGCGAGAAGCGCCTTCAGCTCTTCAGCCGTGATTATCTCCTCGGTGTTCCTGGCGATCAGCCTGTACCGTTCGTCTGGTTCCATGTTATCACGGCCAAATCGGCAGACGATTATTAATCATTATTTAACCGGAAAGAAGGCTCCGTATCGGCGTAGGACGCGGGGAAGCGTGCAGATTTCGGTCTGCCGCATGTAAGGACTCGTCGGACAAAGAGAAGAGATTCCATTCAGAATAATTCATATCCAGATCATCGGAGTCCTTCGCAGCGATCGTCATCATTTTGACCATGCCAGACGGTATGATTGACCCTTTCTGACCCCAAAGTGCATCTGACGAGCTAATCAGGTTTTTCCGAGATATTTGTCGAGTTTCAAAGACTTTAATTATTGGTTTGTCTATAGACTGCCGCCTTGATAGCCAAGAGCATGGAACAAGAAAGCAACCCTAGAATATCTGGCAGTGCCGGGATTCCGAAAGTTGTTCCATCTCCGGGCAAAATGACTATGATGGCCTGGAAGGTCGAGGAATTCGCCTGGCACCTGGAAAGGCCGCGGAACTTCCGACCCAAGGGTAAGGCAAACTAGTAGGAGGGGTGAGGAAAAAAATGTCGCCAGCAGTTAAGAAAGAAAAAATGAAATCGGACAAGGTGCAACAATCGATCGAGATGGCCCAGTCCGGAAAGGTGAAAATGGTCGACTTCAAGTTCATCGACCTTCCCGGCATGTGGCAACATGTATCGATCCCAGCGACCCAGTTGAAGGACCAGTTCGAAGAGGGACATGGCTTCGACGCATCGAGCATCCGTGGTTTCGCCCACATTCACGAGAGCGATATGCTGCTCATGCCGGACGCCGGGACAGCGGTCATGGACCCGGTCTGCAAGATCCCCACGCTGAGCATCATCTGCGACGTGGCCGAGCCGATCTCCGGAGAGAGGTTCAAACGCGACCCGAGGCACGTCGCCCAGAAGGCCGAGGCCTTCGTCAAGTCGTCCGGTATCGCAGACTCTGCGTACTTCGGCCCGGAGCTCGAGTTCTTCATCTTCGACTCGGTCGCGTTCGACCAGAACCAGCATTCTGGATACTACTTCATCGATTCCGAGGAAGGCATATGGAACTCGGGCAACATGGACGGCCCGAACATCGCTCACCGGCCGAGGAACAAGGAAGGATACTTCCCCGTGCCGCCGACCGACTCGCTGCAGGACCTGAGGTCTGAGATGGTACTCAAGCTCATCGAGACCGGCATCGAGTGCGAGATCCACCACCACGAGGTCGCCACTGCCGGTCAGGGCGAGATCGGAATGAGGTTCAGCACCTTGACCGCCATGGCTGACAAGGTCATGATGTACAAGTACATCCTGAAGAACGTGGCGCATGCGCACGGCAAGACCTGCACCTTCATGCCCAAGCCGCTCTTCGGCGACAACGGCACCGGGATGCATGTCCACCAGTCCCTGGGAAAGAAGGGCGAGAACCTGTTCTACGACGCCAAGGGCTATGCCCAGCTTTCGCAGACCGCCATGTACTACATCGGGGGATTGCTGGCGCATTCAGCGGCATTGCTGGCATTGACGTCCCCGTCGACCAACTCATACCGCCGGCTGGTGCCGGGATTCGAGGCCCCGGTCAACCTGGTGTATTCCGCCAGGAACAGGAGCGCGGCCATCCGCGTTCCGGTATGCCAGAAGAGTCCAAAGGCCAAGAGGATCGAGTACCGGCCACCAGACGCGACATGCAACCCGTACCTGGCGTTCTCCGCCATGCTCATGGCCGGTCTGGACGGCATCAAGAGGAAGATCGATCCGGGGGAGCCGCACGACATGGACCTGTTCGAGCTCTCGAAGGAAGAGGCAAAGGACATCAAGACCGTCCCGGGAAGCCTGGAAGCGGCCTTGAACAACCTTGAGGCGGACCACGACTTCCTGCTCCGCGGAGATGTGTTCACCAAGGACATGGTCGAGACCTGGCTGGAATACAAGCGGACCAAGGAGAACGACGCCATCAGGCTCAGGCCGCACCCGTACGAGTACTTCCTGTACTACGACTGTTAGTCGGAACGGAAGATCTAAACCCTTTCCCTTTCCATTTTTCTCTCCATATGTTCCTGTTGGCGAAACCATAATACCGCTATCGGCGATAACCGTCGGTCGACCCAGTCCGGTCAGGCGTGTTCGAGATGGAAGGACTTGGATATCCCGGGAAGGGAAATGCAGCACTGGGATATCTCATCGCGACCGCCGTGAGTCTCGTTCTTGCACTGTTCCTCGTTCTCAGTTCGGTGCCTCTCGATCCGGGGCTGGCGCTCGTCGTACTGGCCTTCCCGCTACTGGGCGGCCTTATCAAGTACGGGGACCAATCCTATGATTCGGGCCGGTTCAGCAAGCGCCTCTCGTTGCTTCTGGCCCTCCCCGGCGGCCTGCTCATGGGCTCGCTGATCCTGTGGGACAGGGGTTCGGCCACCATCTTCATCGGGATGCTGGTGGCACTGCTGATAGCGGCAAAATACGACAACCCGGCGTTCAAGCTGGGCTTCGCAACGGCGGCGGTGTTCGCCTTGATCTCGTTCATCAATTTCCCCCACAACTTCGACCTGCTGGGCGCCGGCCTGATAGCCCTCAGCGCCTTCGCCGATGAGGTGGGCAGCGACCAGGCGGACAAGTCCGGCTCAGGGGCGGTCTTCTGGAGGGCAATGAAAGAGAGGCCGTTCATGAAGATCGCGGTCCTGTCTCTCTGCGCCGTCGGGATTATCAACTCCTTTGCCTATCTCTTTGCATTCCTGGCGTTCGATCTAGCCTATTCGTTCGTGGAAAGGATCCCTCCGAGGTGAGATGGAATTGGATGAATATCACACGGTCATAGTGGGGGCCGGTCCGGCCGGTTCCTCGGTCGCCTCCTCGCTCCTGCCCAAGCTCGGTAAGGAAGCGCAGGTCCTCATGCTCGAGCGCCTGCCCTCGGGGAAGTTTGAAAGATACCACCAGATGTGCGGGGAGGGTATCAGCCACGCCGGCCTGAAGGAGGCGGGATGCCTGGACCGCAAGTTCATTGTCGATGACATAGGCCGGGCGGTGGAGCACTGGCCAGGCGACATCGTGATCGAGACCAGGCTCAAGGGGTACATCATCGACAGGAACCTGGTGCTCAGGGAGATGAGGAAGAGGTTCGAGGCCCGGGGCGGCTCGGTATCCGTCGACACGCTCGATTCCATAAAGCGATCTGGACATGGCTTCGTACTAGGAACGACCTCGGGACGGGAGATGAAGTGCAGGTTCCTGGTGGGAGCGGACGGGGCCCAATCGACGGTCAGGAAGGCACTGTTCCCGGACCAGGGAATGACCAAGATATGGGCCCTTCAGGCGGTCCTGGACCAGAGGCCGGAGAAAGGGGCCATCCACTTCCATTATGACCATCGGTACGGCGGCGGCTACCGCTGGGAGTTCCCCAACGGGAACATGACCCGTATCGGGTTCCCCCGGGGTACGGACACCGTTCCGGAGAACGCGGTGGAAGTGCATCAGCGGGCCATTCCCATCGGGACGCTCGGAACCATCGCCAATGGCAACGCATGCATCGTGGGGGACGCTGCCGCGCTGGCCAATCCGGTCTCCTTCGGGGGCATCAGGACCGCGCTGGTGTCCGGGCGGATGGCGGCGGACGCGATAGTCAAGAAGAACCTGGGACAGTACCAGGCATCGTGGAGACGCTCGGGGTTCGCGGACCCCGTCTTCATGGCCGGATACCATGCCCTGGCCTCCATGTCCAACGAGGAGATGGCGCGATCGATCCGGCCCTACCAAGGGGGGCTGACCGCATTCAACCATGCCAAGGCCATCCTCAGACATCCAGAGTACCGGGAGCTGTACCGTTCGTACGGCCTTTCATTGAGATACGGGTGGTAAGAATGGACTGGCAGAATTGCGATGTGCTTGTGGTGGGTTCCGGGCCGGCCGGAAGCGGGGCGGGAAGAGCGGCTGCCGAGGGCGGGGCAAGGACCATCGTCATCGACCGGAAGAAGGAGATAGGGACCCCGGTCCAGTGCGGCGAGGTCATAGGACGCTCGGTCCTGGCGATGACCGACATTTCGATTCCTCCCTATGCCCGGTGCTGTGAGCAGAACTACACTCGGTTCATCGTTGACCGGAAGCTGCAGATCGATAACCATGAGGCCTACTGGCGCAGCGTCACCGTGGAGCGGAAGATGTTCGACAAGTACCTGGCTGAGAAGGCCGCCAGGGCCGGGGCGGCCGTCCAATCGGACGCCCGGCTGCTGTCCATCGAGAAGGACGGTGACGGCATCGCCTCCTGTGGTCTGCTGGTCCAGGGTGAAAAGGTGGACGTCGAACCGAAGGTGGTGATCGCGGCGGACGGGGTACATTCCACTGTCTGCAAACTGCTCGGCAAGGAGCTTTTCACCGCCGAGTCGGTGGCCCGGGGGGTCGAGTATCGAGATGGTGGCCAAGAAGCGCATCCCGCCATGCATGCAGATATTCATCGAGCCCGAGATCGGTCTCGGTTACGGATGGATCATCCCGAAAGGGCCATACCGGGCCAACGTCGGCCTCGGCGTGGTCGGGGGCACCGAATCGAGAAGGAGCGGACTGACCGATTGGATCGAAACGAACCCGATCGTGAGCCAGTACTTCGACTCGGAGAAGATACTGGAGGTCAAGGCCGGCGACGCCCCGGTGCCGGGGTTCCTGGGCGGACCTTCCTCAGGCAATGTCCTGTTCGCCGGGGATGCGGCCGGGCAGACACTGGCCTTCGTTGGTGAGGGCATCATGCCGTCATACATCTGCGGCACGGTGGCCGGGAAGGTAGCTTCGGCCACGCTGAAGGGCACTGGTTCACTGGAAGGGTATGATACCGAGATCAATGAGCTATTGGGCGAGGACCTGGAGATGGGTGCCGACCTGAGGGACCTCCTCGTGACCATCTGGACGGAAAGCGACATGAGCGACGAACAGCGTTCGGTGGTCAGCGCATTCATCATGAACGAGCTCCTGCCCATGGACGATCTCGACATGATAGAGGACCTGGCGAACAGGGGCGGCCCGGCGGTGGCGCGCGAGCTTCGTTCCCGGGCCAAGGCCGCGCACAAGAAGATCAGGGTATCGATGATAAGGAAAGGACGCTGAACATCTCTCCACGAACGGGAAAATGGTTTGCGCGCCGGTTCAGCCAGTGGAAAGTTTCCTCAGCAGCATCTCCGCTGCCTCGTTGACCACGTCCTTGACCATCGACGTGGGCGGGCAGTAGGCGTTCTCGAACGCGTTCACGAACTCCTCTGCGGTCACACCCTTGTAGATCGCCGCGGTGACCCAATTGATGCGTCCGGTGACCTCTTCGCCGCCGACCATCTGCGCCCCGATGATGCGGTGGTTATCCCGGTCGGCAATCATTTTCACAACCAGCGCTTTTCCGCCTGGGTAATACCGGGCGCGGGTCGACCCTTCCGCCACGGCCTCGACGATATTAAGGCCGTAATAGTCGGCCAGCCCCCTGGAGAGACCGGTACCGCCCACCTGGATGTCCCCTATGACGCTGATGAACGGCGATAGGACACCGGGCATGCTGGCATACCCGCCGGCGGCATTGATGCCTGCCACCCTTCCCTGGCGTACGGCGGCAGAGCCCAGCTGGTTCATGGTCGGTCCCGGTGCGGCGGCGCTCTCGCATTGCACCACATCCCCGGCCAGATAGACATCCTTGACCAGCCTTCCCTTCTTGTATGGCTGCATGGTGGGGCTGACCCGAACAGCGCCCAAAGCGCCGATGTCGAGGCCCATCAGGTTCGGGAGCTCCAGGTTGGCCCGGACACCTGTGGCCATGATCACCATCTGGCATGGCAGCTCCAGATGACCGACGACGACCCTTTCGGCCTTGCTGGTGCCTTTGATAGAGCCCATCGGGGAGCCCATGACGAATCTGATGCCCAATGACTCGCAGTGCCTCTGGACCAGCTGGGCCATGTCAGGATCGATGATGCGGGGGATGACCTGGTTGAACATCTCCACCACGGCGACGTCCTTCCCCAGCCGTTTCAGTGCGACCGCCATTTCCAGGCCGATGACGCCCGCTCCGGCGACCACGACAGAATCCACTCCGGGCAGGGCGCTCTCGATCGCCATGCCATCGGCGATGCTCCTCACCGGGAATATTCCAGGCAGTTTCGCTCCCTCCACTGGCGGTATGAAAACGGTGCCCCCTACGCTGAGGACCAGGGAATCGTATGGATGGACCGTGCCGTCGGCCGCGGTGACCGTCTTCTTGTCCATGTCCACCGCCGTGACCTTGGTCTTGGTCAGCACCTTGATGTTCCTTTCCTTGGCATAGAACTCGGGGGTGTGCATCACGATCGAACCGAAGTCCTTGATCCGGCCCTCGATGACGAATGGTATGGCGCACGGCGAGTAGGCGATGTGCTCCTCTTCCGTGAAAACTGTGATCTCCGCGTCCCCAGCGCTGCGGGCCGCGGACGCTGCTTTCATCCCGGCGGCTCCCGATCCGATGACGATGACCCTCTTTGCCATTGTCGTTCCTCAGACTGGCTAATCCAAAGGGTGGCATATTAACTATTCGAGGGAGAACTCAATTGAGCAGACCGTTCAACATTAACTGCACTATGAAAGCGGAGACGGACCCGATCCAGAGCAGGGCGATGAAGTGGATCCCCGCGCCAGCGATGTGGCCGCCCCGGAGCAGCGGCAGCATTAACGACGAAAAGAATGCGTGGATGAAGATGACCGAGAAGACCATAAGCATCAGAGGCCCCACGTCGAAATGTGAAGTGAAGAGCGAGTTCAGGAATCCGATCCCGCCAAGTTCGTCAGCATTCAGGTTTAGGCCTTGGATCGTAGTTGCCATGTATTGGGAAATGCCGACGGTGATATAGAGCGTGAACGCGAGGGAAATCATGACGCCGTACAGCATCCCCAAGTAACCCGAGGCTACTATCTGCCGCTTTTTCCTTATTGCCATAATCTTGAACATGTTTGCGCTGATGAACAAGCTCGTCTCTTCAGCCTTGGCCCCACTTAGCACACACATGGTATAGACGTTGTTGAATTTTCTGATCATGTTACTGGACGACTCAGCGGAGAAATGTTTCCAGGCGTCAACAGAGTTGATGTTCAGGGCCAGTCTCTTGGACAGGTTCTTTACCATGCTGGTCAATGGACCGAACTTGTGCATCGCCAATTTCCGGACGGCCTCGCCCATGGTCTGACCGCTGACCGACGATGCCCTTCCCAATGACCGTATGAATGCGCTGTATATGTTGTCCCGTTTGATTATGTTCTTTTCCTCTCTGGTTATCAGTATGCCTGGAATCAGGAACGGCAGGCAAACTGATGAAGCATATAATGTGATGGGGAGCTTCAGAGGCAGCAATAGGAAAGAGAGTAACCCCACCCCGACTATGGATATCGTGACCGAAATCATGAGAATCCGATCATTGTCCTTCATCAGCCGATCCTTCTTCTTCTGGCGCCAGCCATACCAGATATCATCTTTAGGGACCTTGGTCGTGATGAAGTAAACGAACATGCCTTCCATGACCGCGAACCCCATCACAATGCCAGCTAGTAGGTCATCGACATTGCCAAGACCTAGAAGCGGGACAATCGATATGAAGACGCATGCGAAGATGAGGGAGGTCACGATGCCGGTGAACAGCTCTTTGACGAAGTCCAGGTCCTTTAGGCTGGCTTCCGCCTTGAGACTGTATTCGTCCATGATCACCTCATGCTCATTCTTCAGGAAGCGAGCGAGATTTTCACCCACTTCCAATGAATGCGATAGCCTGCTGAAGAAATCGGCCTCTATCGGAGAAGGCGTTCGGGCGGCGACGAACCGGCAGGCATCGCCTGCAGCGACGTGATAGAACTTAATCAAACGATAGATGCGTTTCGAGTCCTCGGCCAGCTGTCCATACTCAGCCTTCTGGGACATGACGTAGAATATCTTGTCGATGGGCATCTCTGATGTGGAGAGCGCCGCCAGTTCCGTTACGAAGAGAGGCATGTTACGTTCGGCGCGCATTTTGCTCTTCGAGGAGGCCATGATCGGCAGCATGGCCACCGCGAAGATGGCGAAGATGGGGAGCGCATAAAGCAGTACCCCGAAGGAGGGGTCCATGATCTGGCCAAGATACTGAGGAATGATTATGCTGGAAATGATGGTCGGCACGATCAGTCCGAAGACCACTATGGAGAGGATGACCAGCCTGAAGTAGGTCTTGGGCTTCATCTTCATGTCCCGGAAGCCCTGTTTCAGACGCTTGCTTTTGACCATGATCCCCTCAGTAATTGAAGGGGAGCGAGTTCTCTCCCTTCTCGTAGTAGTCGGCCAGGATCTTGACGACCTCTTTGTAACCGACGATGTTCAGTTCCGCCATCTTCGCGATGATCCGTTCCCTCTTCCTCAGTTCGATGTAGATGTCCTTCTTGTCCGCGTACCCGTGCTCGGCCGCGATCCGGTTCTCCAGAATGAAGCTGTTGTTGTTGCCCCTGAAGTACAGATGGTCGGTGGCGGAGTCCCACTTGAAGACGGTCCGGGTGAGCATGCCCCCCGCCTCTTTGTCGAATCCCATCATCTCTTCTACGGCGGTGACCCTTCTCAGGTATCTCTTGTTGACGTTGACCGCAGACTGGAACACCAGCACGTTACAGTTGTCGATGAAGGACATGGGGATGTTCACTGGCTGGCCGGTCATACGCTGGATGAACTTGGTCGAGTTCGATGCGTGGAACGTGGCTAGCACCGGGATACCGGTCTGCATGCACTGGAAGGCGACCCTCGCCTCCTCACCCCTGATCTCACCGACGACGATGTAATCCGGCCTGGACCTCAGGGCGGCTCTGAGCAGGTCGAACATGGTGACTCGGGACTCTTCCGGGCCGGCCTCTCGCGTGACGCAACGCTGCCAGGCCTTGTGCGGAGGCTTGACCTCCGGAGTGTCCTCCACGGAGTAGATCTTTCCCCGGTGGTCGATGAACGTCATAATGGCATTGATGGTGGACGTCTTACCGGACGCTGTCTCACCGCAGATGATGATGTTCATCTTGTTCTCCAGGCAAAGCCACAGATAAGCGCCAAGTTCGGGGCTGAAGGATCCGAACTTGATCAGCTGTATCGGTGAGATCGGCTCCGCGGTGAACTTCCTGATGGTGCAGGAAGAGCCCTTGGCGCTCACATCGTTCGAGTAGATCATGTTGATACGGCTGCCGTCCGGCAGCGTACCATCGACGACCGGGTGGGAGTTGCTGACCGGCTTCCCCATCCTCTCGGACATGGAGATGAAGAAGTCGTTCAGGCTGACCTCGTCCTCGAAACGCACGTTGGTCTCCAGGGCGAACTGGAAGGCCTTGTGCGAGACCCGGACGCGCCCCGTTCCGATCAGGTGCACATCTTCGATGTACTGGTCGAGGATAAGCGGTTCAAGAGGGCCGTACCCGATGATGTCCCGGCGGATGTAGTACTTCATCAGGTCGTGCTCCTCTTCCGTCACCGTTATCTTCTCCCCGCTTCCGAACAGGCTACCCAGCCCGCCCTTGCCGGACTTGACGGTCCCGACGACGACGGACTGCTCGAAAAGCTTGTTGAGGATCCTTTCCTGGTCTTCCACGGTCTCGGACGATTCTTCATTGGAGGCCTTCTCGAGGATGAAATCCTTGATGGCCCTCAGACGGTCCTTCTGCTCGTCGTCCAGCTTCTGTTCGACGTTCACGTAGGCGTTCTTTCTGGCGTTTATGTGGACAAAGCCTGTTCCCACACGGTAGATGACATTGGCAGATTCGATATCGTTGATGGCTGCAGAACGAATATCACCCAGTTCCTTGATGGTGAGATTCTCGTAAAAACGCGGCATTTTGGAGGTTTCTTTCTTAAGCTCCGCTATGTAACGCCGCAGGTACGGGCTCTTAGCCATTGCCTTTGTAAGGCCGTCTTCTTCAACCATTCTTCTTCCGCCGTATGGCCCACCCGCCGATCGTCACCGGCGAGAGGGCAATTAACAGGTTTATGTCCGATCCGTCAAGATATCGGTTCTAGCGCGATCCTTATCCAGAAACCTCCGTGATCTCGATGATCATGCCGATCTTGGGTTCGATCCTGAACCGGATGATCTCGGTCACCGTCTTCCTGGCCCGCAGGAACCTTTTCACGTTGATGACTCGATTAATGCCTTGGCCAGTCGCCTTCATGGTCAGGCAGATGTAGATATCTGTAGAGAGCCTCAGCGTGTCCACGCCTATGGTGTTCGATTCTATCGTCATGATGACCATCTTCCCCAGCTTGTTCATTTTTTTCAGGAAGGCCATCAGTTTTACGGCGCTGTCCTCGTCAAATCGGTTCTGGGTCAGGGTGGACAGGGAATCGATGATGAGGATATCATGGGCATAGAGCGCCGATGACGTGGTCAGCTTATCGATGAAGTCGGTCCGGGTCACGGTGTTGCCGATCAAAGGATAGACCGGAAAAAAGGTGAGCGCCCCGTTCTGGAGGTACTTGCTCACCTTGAAATCGAGGGACCACATCTGCTCGATGAAGCCCTTCATCGACTGTTCGGTGGACACATAGGTCACTGAATGGCCGTTGGACAGGAACCCGTAGCACATGCGTTGGCAGATAACGCTCCGCCCGAACCGATCTCCCCTTCCATGAGCATGCTGGTGCCGCGAGGAATGCCTTTACCCAGCTTCTCGGCCAGCTCGTCCTGCTTCAGGGCAATGCTGAAAAGGTCCTTGTCCACGACCTCTTTGCCCGGGAGCACTTGTTTCACCGCTCATTCAATGATCATCCGCCCCTCCAGGCGTTCCTGGATCATAGCAAGTCAGATCCGGAAGCTCATGGAGTCGGAAATCCCATTGGATACGACTACCTTAGCAGTATGGTCACCGTTCGCAAGAATGATATTCAGATGGATCTCCAGAACGATTCCCGGGACCCATTGGCTAAGCCGCCCATGATGGTCCATGAACTGGAGTTCCGATCCTGTCCGTCGATCAATACAAGCAGGTCAGTGGGAAGCAAAGGAATGGAACCGGTGTTCTTCATATAAAGCGTCAGATTGGTATTATTGTAAGGCATGAATGCCGGGTCATTGATGATCTTGATTGCTGGTATCCAGTTTATCCGAGAAAATGTTGGCTCTATTCTCCACTGCGTTGGCCATATTGTTTGAAAGCCCTATGAAGACACCCGAGAGAGATCCTGCCACGACGATCGCCGCGACGAAGAAAATGACCTGTGTGGTACCTGCGTCTGACATTTTCTACCTCCTAGCCAGCATAGGCCACAGTACCGCCTTCGGTGACCAGTTCGATATGCGCCCCAACAATGTTGGCGTTGGAGTGCATGATCAGCACATCACCCGGGAGCCAGAGCCTCGAACCCGGGTGCGGTCGATATTCATCAGGATATGGATAAGGTCTCCACGGTACCGTTGATAAAAGATCCAATTTTGACGGGTCCAGGGTGGTGGTCCAAGTATTCTTGACCATGATGGTCCCATTCATTGCATCAACCGACATGATGTCGATGTTGGTCCCTTGAGCCTCCAATGCTCGTGAGGAGTTGTCATCCTGAGCCGATTGGATCTTGTCCTGATACATAGTTGATGGAACCGAACATGGCCCCAAAAACAATAAGGAAAGAACTGAAAAGGATGGCGGATGCGGCCGAAACGCTCAGTCCCATCCTACTTCACGCCCATCCTCTTGTATTCGGCCAGCCATCGCTCCAGTGAAGCATAGTCATCTTCCGGTACCTTCTGACCCTTCATCTTCAGGGTATATATCTGCTCAAGCTGATGTTCGACCAGCTTGTGGATCTGGTTCAGAGAGTAGAAGTCCACCACCATGTTCATCGCCGGCTCCGGCGAAACGACGAAGGGATCTCTGCCTGCGCTGGCTTTTCGACCATCTCTGGTTTTAGCTGCTTGGTCACTTTGGTAATCTTGACCTTATCGACGAGCTTGGCGACCTCGTCGTCTTCAAGCTCAGGTTTTAGGATTTTGTCCATGGGCTCGGCCTCGATGTAGTCTGGTATGCTCTCTACTCTTCCACCTCCAGATCGAGGTCAAGGTCTAGGTCATCTGTTTCTGCCTCCGTGCCATGGGCTCCGGAGGGCATACGCTCGGCTTCTTGGGCATAGCGTTATCCTGTTTCTTTGGATGGGCATCTCCGAGTCGACGAAGGGGTTATATTCCCGGCTGACCGCTTCGTAGACGCACAAGAGGTTCTTGATGGAGTCGTTGATTCCGTCAATCTCGCCTTTATCTTGTCCACGTCGCCTTTCATGGCCTTATTACCCAAGGTCATGGTCTCGAGCTGGGTCTTGATGTCGGTGACCGTTCCATCGATCGTGTCGATCCTCTTATTGTCGCTCTTAGGTGCCATGCTTGCCAGGGGGCTATCATCGAGTTCATCTTCCCTCCCCCGAAACTTCCTCCGATATCGGTCGGCCTTCAGGCCCAATTTCATCGCATCTCGCATCGAGATCAAGGTCGAGATCATCGACCTGGCTAGCAGATCTTCTCCACCTCCTTTCTTATCCTTTTTGAACGTAAAAACCGCAAAAAAAGGAAAAAGGAAAGGTAGAGGAATGTGTCTGACGGTGTTATTGCCGTAGTTACCATCTCCTCTTTTTCGTTCTCCATCCGTTTACTTCAGGTTCACATATGTCCGTGTTGTAGTAGGACGGGGTCACGAAGCTGATCAGGGTGGACGTTCCGTATGCCGGAACGATCTTGACCGTCGCAGCTGGCCGAGTATCCCAAATCCAGTGGTCAGGCCAGACTGATGGTCACGGTGATCATATCACCCTGCTGAACAACGTGGTTTCCAGCGCTCCATGCGTTGGTGTTCGTGGTGTCCGGTTGAGTAGCTGGTTCCAGCTACTGCGCCACCGGCGGCCGCGGTGCTTCCGGCGACGAAGCTACATCTAGGTTGACGTTACCAGCTTACGAACTGGATCGAAACCAGGTCCATGTTCATGTTCGGGCTTCCGGCCTGTAGCCTCATCTGGATGGTCAGGATCGGTGATCATGGCGAAGGTCGTCGTCGACGGTACCAGTGACATCCTGGACGACGAATCCGGAAGCGACGTTGTTGATCGCCTGGTCGCCAGTGTTCTGGGCCTGCTCCCTCACTGTGTTAGCGGTACTGATCAAAACGGACGCGGCAACAGCTGCGACGAGCACCATTGCGATGAAGATAATCATCGTTCCGACACCCATGTCGCCGTGCTTGTCCTTCTTCCAAGAAGTTCTCATTATCATGTGTTCTATCTCCTTTGTTTTACAAGCGTCCTGGATCACCAGGCTGACATCGCTTGGTTCTCCTGATCACAAGGTACATTGTCAGCACCTCGTTCGATCAGCCGATATCAATGAAAACCCGTTGAATCTAGATAAACCTAGAAGAATAGGGAATCAATCATGATAACCAGTATGGCATGAGAACCCGTGCATCTGACCCGGCCAGTGTTAGATTTTGCGAATGACCCATGCCAGAAAGCATTAAATCCATGCAATTCTAGGGCACAGTTGTGGACACACGATCGAAGACAAGCCATCAAATTTACTAAACCAACCGAGAAGAATCGATAGAAATAAAAGAAAGGGAAGGGAAGGACACCATAGCGTCCCTCGTTATAGCTGGCAACGCCTTACTTCAGGTTCACGTATTCCGTGTTGTAGTAGGACGGGGTCACGAAGCTGATCAGGGTGGACGTTCCGTATGCCGGGACGATCTTGACCGTCGCAGCCGCCGAGTACGACAGGGTCAGGCCAGTGATGGTCACGGTGATCATGTCGCCCTGCTGAACAACGTGGTTTCCAGCGCTCCATGCGTTGGTGTTCGTGGTGTTCGCTGAGTAGCTGGTCCGCTACTGCGCCACCGGCGGCCGCGGTGCTTCCGGCGACGAAGCTGAGCATCTGGTTGGACGTTCCGCTTACGAACTGGATCGAAACCAGGTCCATGTTCATGTTCGGGCTACCGGCCTGCAGCCTCATCTGGATGGTCAGGTCGGTCATCGTGGCGAAGGTCGGGTCGACGGTACCGGTGACATCCTGGACGACGAATCCGGAAGCGACGTTGTTGATCGCCTGGTCACCAGTGTTCTGGGCCTGCTCCCTCACTTTGTTAGCGGTACTTATCAAAACGGACGCGGCAACAGCTGCGACGAGCACCATTGCGATGAAGATGATCATCGTTCCGACACCCATGTCACCGTGCTTGTCCTTCTTCCAAGAAGTTCTCATTTTCATGTGTTCTATCTCCTTTGTTTTGCAAGCGTCCTGGATCACCAGGCTGACATCGCTTGTCGCCTGGACTGAGAGATGGTTATTGCACATCGTACAGTCAGGCGGTTGAATCGAAAAACCCATTCAAAGTTAATAAACCCGAAAGAACGTGGAATCATTCTCAAGACCAGTAATAACCAAGAATTCGCAAGAACAACACATACTGGATGGTAAGAAAGTTCTAGATCGAGTCCCGATACCGTCCTGACATGGATCTAACAAACAAATCTCTTATGGGACTGGTCGGGACCGTTTGATGGCTCTATTTAGAAGGATCAGGGCACGATAAGTGCTAGTAATCTCTTGCTTGGGTTATGGAGAATCGATTGCCTCATCAAGCAAGTAATGGCGATATCACTGATCCTCCCTAACAGTAATGATTCGTGATTCCGGTGAACGACGAACATTATTGCCCGATGAATCCTGGTGAATTATAGATTCCACAAATATAGCGCCTTCTTGCAGCTCCATAAGAGAGATATGATGTTGGAGATTTCAGCGTGAATCCTATTGAAATGTAATTTGGTACTCGCCTATGGATTATCAAATCAGACCAAGAATAAGGTGATCAAACAAGGTAGGTTTGCTGTATTACAGTGCAATCATACAATGGGCAGAGGTCATTTTTCAGTACTAGATCTCGTGAAAATAGCTCTCGAATTAGTTTGGAACCGGAATTATTATTGACTATACAATATTTGTAAATTAGTACACTGGCTAGGTGTTAAAGTGATTATTAGTTTTGATACTTTGCTGTGACGATTTATATAGAATATTTCACCATTTTTCAATTCACAGTCCAATAATCTTGGAACTAAGGAGATAGAACATGAAAAACACAAAGAAAGGGGTGAAGAGAAACCCGGTACTGGTCTTGGCAGTTCTAGGATTGCTGGTCGGTGCTGGAGCAACTGGAGCATATCGCAGCAGGATTGGTCCCAAACCTCGACACTGGCGTCAGTGGATCGGTCAGGCCACGTAACAGACAATCCTTTGCTGACGGTGGCGAGCACGGACCGGGATTCGTTGGCTATAACACTGAGAGGCGGAAACAATGTCAAATTCGCTGATAACATCGTAATTCGCGGCACCTGGCAGTGCGACAACTGTCAACCTGTCGGTGTTGGTTAACAAGGTTGTAGATCCAGCCAATGCGATCATCATTAGCATGGATGGTCTCGGCGACAATGTAAAGGTCGACCGTGACCACTGATGTCGGTTACATCGCCAGGGTAGGCAATGGACAGTGGATACTGACCGATGCTGGCGCAACACCTCGCAAGGACTGATACGTTGCAACCTGGTCTTCACATTCTATGTGAGCCAGTAGACAATGGTGCATCCGCATCTATGGACAACATCTGGGATTTCACAATCTCGGAAATAAACACAACAACCACTCCTTAAACAAACACATTGGTGGGGGCAAACCCCACCTTATTAATTTCTTTTAACAAAAATATCATTCCATAATGTGATCACGATGGCATGTCTGAAGGATGAACTAAAGCGAACTTCCAGCAATAGCAGGATATTCGTTTATGAGGACAACCTTCTGCATTTAGACCCAGACCATATCGAGGAGAACCTCGAGAAGACCCTGGATTATAGCGGGATGCCCTTCTGATCGCTTCCAGCAGGTTGGCCGATCTTGGTCTCTCAGTTGATAGAACAATCCCGCGAAGAATCGGATAACGAAAATGGGGGGGCTTCCTGGAGACCCCAAGTCTTGGAAACCGGTAGAAAGGTTGTGCCTTTGTCGGTGAACCTGGACCTTTACACCAAAATCCAAGAGAGACGTGGTGAACTGTGGGTTGCCGATTTCTTAGATACAGCGATCAATCACCACAAAGAAATGTCGAGACTCGATGAACGCTATGGAGTTCAAGGAAAAACTCGGACAGTCAAGAAGTCCTCAGACCTCCATGACGATTCGGAAGACGAAGAAGACGAAAATGATGATGAGGAACCCTCCGAGGAGCAAAATGTTGAAGTGACCTTCTTGGGCAAGGATGTCGATTTCGATAAGACCTCTAAAATACTCTGGATATTGGGTCTCGCTCTCTTCGGAGTGGGCGATACAGTAACCACATACTGGTCATTGATGAGAGGGAATATAGAAACCAACCCCATCTTGGCATTCCTGATCGGATTGAACCCGTTGGTCATGATCTCATTCAAGATCGCCATCATCTGTGCGTTCTACGTCATGTACGCGGTCGTGAAGAACAGGACCGGGAAAGATTCCTTCCTTCTGTGGATACCAACGATCATGATCATCCTAGGAGGCTACCTCACGATCAATAACCTCATCATGATCTTCAGGGCCTGAACTACTGAAATAGTTTCGGTCTGGCATGGAGATTACCTCATCGATTTTGGATTAGCCTCATTCGAGATAAACTGCAATCGCCAGTGATCTATTAGACCACTGGAATAACTCTTCGACCAGGCGCTGGACGGTCACTCTTGATAATCATAAGGTAGCCTATTATGTTGACGAAACCCTCTTGCGAAGTGGAGATAAATTGGCCTCCCGAAGGAATTATAGTTTCATCGGATTTGCAGCCGCCGCATTCATCACGGCGATAGTCTCCCTGATCATAATCGGGATCGTGGCAGGTTCCACTTCGGTATCGGGAAATGGAGTCGTAATTCAGCAAGACACCCTTAACGCTCTTCCGATCAATGTTGCCGGAAGCGCCAGCGTTGACTATAACATCACATCAATTTCCGGAGGCAACGTCTCTGTTTATCTTATCAATCAGGACCAACTGGTCCCACTAGAGAAGGGGCAAACCTTCCCTTCTTATCCATTATTTAATTGCGAGGACGTCAACCATGCCGCCAGATCTGGAAACCTGACGTCCGGTCAATACTATCTGGTGATCGTGAATGGCCTGTCGGCAAATTCCACAGGACCGGTCACGGTCGATTACCATATGAACATCGGCGGCCAGACCGGGAACATGTCGCTAATGGGCTGGATGTGGTCCGCAGTCGCTTTCGCCGCTGCATTGGCCATGGCGTTCGGAATCATCAGATTGACCCGCGGAAAGCGTACAAAGAAGACCGCTCCGAGACGTTCGAAGAACTCGAGAGAACGGCCCAAAGACAATTAGGAACAATCGATTGATTGAAGAAATCAGATAGGCCAAGAAAACAGTCCTGGGTCGAAAAAAGCCTGACCGGACAGATTCCAACATTTTGGTAAAGAAGCGACCTCCCCCAAGAATGGGATGGTCATCACTTGTAGGCGAACTTGCTGCGGAACAGGTTCAGAGAGTAGGTTATCTCTTCCAGGGCGACTTCACGGCCGGCCCACCCCTCCACCGAGGTTCCTTTCCCTTCTTCCAGACGCTTGTAGCTCTTGAAGAACTCGAATATCTCGTCCAGCATATGCTTGGGCATGTCGCTCAGTTCAAAGTAGTCCTGGTTGCGGGGATCACCGGTGGCGACGCATAGGATCTTGTCGTCCCTGCCTTTCTCGTCGCTCATCTTCAGGACCCCGATCGGCCGAGCCTCGACGACGCATCCGGGGAAGGTCGGCTCCGAGAGGATGACCATGGCATCGATCGGGTCACCATCATCATAGTATGTCCTCGGGATCAGACCATAGGCGTGAGGATATACGACCGATGAGTGCAGCACCCGGTCCAGCAGGATGCAGTCATACTCCTTGGAAACCTCATACTTGTTCTTGCTGTCCCTCGGTGTCTCGATGATGACATTGACGATCTCCGGTGGATTTCGGCCTGAGGGAACCTTCTTCCATAACGACATTTTGCACGCCCTGTTGCTTGTCTTGCGATAGGAGCTAGCTACTTATTGTTTTTGTCAGGACAATTGCGGAGGTTACCCAGGGCGAATGTCGGCGAAAGTGTTGATGAATTTCCCAACGGTCTGAAAGTCGACCATCAGATTGTAAGGATAAAATATGGATATCCCGGTATTGGACCGGGATGCGCTCGTGGCAGTGGTAGAGATACAACAGATTTTGCTTCAGTTGTTCGTGATCATAGCTTTTGCCATGGCAGCCGCCGTGATCTGCAAACTGATCAAGGTACCAACTGTCATCGGTGAGGTCCTGGTCGGCATCATAATAGGTAACACTGGCATGTTCGCCGCCCTGCAGCTTGGAGGTGACGCCCAGGTCTTTGAGGCGTTCAAGCAGCTCGGGGTGATCTTCCTGCTGTTCGCGGTGGGATTGATGACCCCGTACAGCGAGCTGCGCAAAGTGGGGAGGACCGCTTTCATGGTGGCCTCCCTGGGAGTGGTGTTCCCGTTCATCGGCGGGTACTTGTTCATGACGGTCCTCGGATACAGCCTCATTCCCGCCTTGTTCGTCGCGGCGGCGATGGTCGCCACCAGCGTGGGTATAACCGCCCGGGTGATAGGGGACATGGGCCTGGGCGATGCCATCGAGTCGCGCATAATCATCGGCGCCGCGGTTATTGATGATGTCCTCGGGATGTTGGTCCTGGCGGTCGTGGTGGGAATAGCGGGCGGGTCAGGCACCGACATCGCCCAGACCGCAATAGTGGCCATCGAGGGCGTGGTGTTCGTCATCGCGGTGATCATCATCGGCGGCATGGTCATCCCCAGGGTGCGCAAGACCAGGGAAAGGAAGGTCGATGTGGAACGACCCCTGCAAACTTCACCACCTCTGATCAGCCCGTTGCCGCTGGCCCTGGTGATCTGCTTTGGGCTGTCCTTCATCGCCGCCTCGTTCGGCCTTGCGGCCATCATAGGTTCGTTCCTGGCAGGAATGGCCTTCGCCGAGGTCCAGGATCGCTGGCCATGCAAGGAGAAGTTCGAGCCGATCAACGAGTTCCTGGTCCCTTTCTTCTTCATCTTCGTGGGCGTACAGGTGCAGCTCGCCTCCTTCAATGACATTCTCCTGATCGGACTGGGTCTGACCGCCATTGCCATCCTGACCAAGATCATCGGGGGCGGGTTGGGTTCAAGGAGCTTGGGCGGCAGGTCGGCGATGGTGATCGGCGTTGGAATGGCCCCGAGGGGCGAGGTGGGCCTCATCGTGGCCACTATCGGTCTGGGGATGGGAGTGGTGACGGCCACCATCTACTCCGTCGTGGTCTTCGTATCCCTGGCAACGACAATCGCCGCGCCGGCAATGCTGACCTATGCGTTCAAGGCCCGGTTCAAGAAGAAAGAGAAGCACATCGAGAGGGACGACGAAGATGGAAATTTGAAGTTCCGTGATCGATGATAGGAATAAAGAAGGTCGAAGTTCCAAAAATGAACTTCCGACCGATATTTTACGACGCTGGATAGATTGCGCTGAGGACCGAAACAATGACAATGGTGGCCACGATCAGCCCGATCACGACATAGGGACTGATCTTGAGGGCCTTCTCGTCCTCGCTGTCGAAGTACCGGATAAGACCGGCCGCGGATTGGAAACCTGACCCTTTCTTTTCCTTCGGCATGCTGATTACCTCACGCTCTTACCAGAAACCGCATATAAAAATGTTGAGGTATCTAGACTGGACAGCGGGTTTTTGTCCCCAGGGCAATAATGTGGTGGCAAGGGGAAACCCTTCGGGAATAGGGTTTATTAACGCTCGTGCGCTTGCCCTGGCGATAATCATGCAGTGGGCAGACGTCATCGCCAAATCATTGCTCGAAAAGGGTCGGAAGCACCTGCTCTCGACCGGGATCAGCCCATCCGGCCATATCCACGTGGGAAGCCTGAGGGAGGCCATCACCGCCAACGCAGTCAGGAAGGCCTTGCTGGACCAAGGGGCCGATGTCAAGCTCATCTATCTGGTCGATGATTATGATCCGCTCCGGAAAAGGTACCCGTTCCTTCCTGAGTGCTATGAGAAGGAGATCGGCCGGCCCCTCTGCCAGATCCCGTGCCCGGGGGACAAATGTCACGAGAACTACGGTGCCCATTTCATCCAGCCTTTCCTGGATGCCATCGCCGAGATGGGGATCCACCCGGAGGTGTACTGGACCCACAAACTGTACGAGGAGGGCAAGTTCGCCGAGCTGACAGACCTGGTCATCCGGGAGAAGGATAAAGTGGGGACGATCCTCAAGGAGGTCACCGGAAGGGAGGTCCCGGCCAATTTCTGGCCGGTCACGCCCCAATGCGACTCCTGCGGGCATTTCACGGAGCACGTTCTTTCGTACGAGTATCCATTCGTCCATTACAAATGCCACTGCGGCCACGAGGGCAAGGCCGACCTGCGCACCGGCCAGGCAAAGCTGCCCTGGAGGCTGGAATGGGCAGCGAAGTGGAAGATCTTCGGGGTGACGTGCGAACCTTTCGGCAAGGACCATGCCGCCGCCGGCGGTTCGTACGAGACCGGGGTCCGCTTCTGCCGGGAATTGTTCGACATCGAACCTCCCTACCCGATACCCTACGAGTTCATCCAGTTCAAGGGAAAGGGACAGATGCACAAGTCCACCGGGCATGTGGTCACCGGGACCGACGCCCTCAGGATCACGCCCGCCCCGGTGCTGAACTTCAGCGTTTTGCGCTACAATCCGGACCGGCACATCGATTACGATCCCGGACTGGGCATCCTGGACGTCGTGGACGAGTACGACCACATCGAATCGCTGTACTTCAAGGGCGGGGCGGACGAGAAGGAGAAGGACCTGCTGCGGGCATACGAGATCGCCCAGCCGAAGTGCGTCCGCACCAAGCTCCCGATGCAGGTGCCCTACCGCCATCTGGTCCACGTGGTGCAGACCGCCGACAGCTTCGAAGGGATAATGACCATCATCAACCGGACGGAGGGGCTGATGCCGCCCTCGCCCGAGGACCTGGATGTGCTGCGCGAGCGCTGTGATTGCGTGCGCTACTGGCTAGACAATTTCGCGCCCGAGGAGGTCAAGTTCGCCATCGCCAAGGACATGCCGGCGGTGAACCTGTCGCCCGAGGAGAAGGCCTATTTCTCGGTGTTGCGCGACGCCCTGGCCGATGCGAGCTGGGACCCGGATACCATACACAACGCGGTGTACGACAACGCCAAGGGGTCCGGCATATTGCCGAAGATGGCCTTCCAAGGGCTGTACAAGATCTTCGTCTCCCGCACCTCAGGACCTCGCCTAGGCTACTTCCTGTCCACGCTGGACAGGGAGTTCGTGATCAAAAGGTTGGCCCAGGCCAGCGCCTAGGTGGCCTTCCTCCTAGGTGAGAACAGCAGGGCGAAGACGGCCATCCATATCAGGAACACCACGACCGTGATGACGGCTACCCCGGCGACCAGGATGTTGACGATCAGCAGGACTCCTATCGCTGTCATCATGTTGCCCCACAGTACATAAAAGTTGGAATCGGCCTTTGTCCAGGCCATGCCCGGTGCGGGCCTGCCCAGCATGAGGCCCCTGATGAGCAACAGCAGGCCCGCCTCCAGCACTATGATTGCGACAAAGAACCACCAGTTGTTCGCGAGATAGGCGACCAGGATGGCAACGGCCACTGCCAGCAGAATGGCCGCCGCATTTACCCCTGGATTGTTGAACCTTCGATTACCATCGGTCATATCTACCGCATGGCAATTGAAGTGCCGAGATAATAAATCTGACCCGCCTACTTTTTCAGCAGGCCGAGCTCGTTCAGTTTGTCCGGCATGTACTTGTCCGTGACGAAGTCCAGGCCGTACTTGGCCAATGCCTGCTGTTCAGCTTTCTTGTTTAACTTAAGCATGGTCTCGATCTCGTCCTTCCAGTACCGGTCGGCGAAACGGGGGTCGTTCAGCTCGGCGTTCAAAGCCCGGACGTCCATGTCGGTCAGCTTGTCGGTGGGCAGGTCGTACTGAAGGATGTCCATCGCCGTAATTCCGATGAACTGGGCGGATGGCGTTGCCAGGTACTCGCTGATGTGCGCCGTCTTGATGGCCCCGTAAGCGACCGAAGCAAATATCCGGAAAGACCAAGGGTCGCCGTCGGTGAAGACGATGACCGGGAGCTTCATCTCGTCGTTGAGCCGCTTGATGAAACGCCTGGTGCTTCTGGCCGGCTGTCCTTTCAAGTGCACCAGCACCGCATTGTAGTCCTCGGCGAAACCGTTCTCCACCAGACGGTCGAACATACCACCGGTCTCAATGGCGACGATGAAGTCCGCTCCCGACTCGATCAGCTGCACCTTCTCCTTCTCCACGTTGTACGGGATGCCGTAGCCAGAGTCCCCGACGTCGTCCAGGCAGTTGATCCTCTTTATCCTGCCCTTACGGTCGAACTCCTCGATGGTGATATTGCCGATGACGCTCGCGCCGTTCTCCTCCGGGCCGGAGCTTGAAATCCTCGCGCATGCAGTTGGTGACGATCTCCAGGTCCTCGGCCAGCATGTTCGATTCATCCTGGCTGTGGAACTTGGCCTTGCCCCAGCCTTCCGAGATGTAGTACATCTCCCTGAGCGTGGAGGACTTGTTCTTGTCGATCATGTCCTCGATCAGCTCGAGCGTGTACATGGTCCTCAGGAGCATCATCGCGCCGTTGGTCTTCTTGGCGGTCCTGGCGCCGGTGGCGGACCGTACTTGAACACGCCATGCTTGGCGTCGAACCTGATGTTGCTCTTGGTCCTCAGCGGAAGGACCATCTTGGGGATCTTTCCGTGGTCGATCTGGTCGTAGATGGAGTTGGCGACGTTGAAGAGCGCCCCCACCGCCTTGTTGTCGACCTTCTTCTCCGGTTGTGCTGCCTTGTCTTCAGTCATCGCTCAGCCTCTCCGATTTCTCGTCATAATCGACCTCTTCCTCTTCCTCGGAATCCCGCTTGTCCGCCTCCACTGGGGCGACCTCGGTGATGTTGAGGCCCTTGACGTCCCAATCCCCGGGCAGGGGATCGGCCCCGATGACCGATATCGGGTTTATGCCGCTGGAGTAGATCTCGTTCTCCTCGTAGGCCTCCTGGTCCAGACCGTTCAGGTAGAACGATATCTCCACCTTGCCGGTGGAGGGTATTGTCTTCAGCTCCCAGCTGGTCTTGCCGTCGTCCCGGACGTCCTTGGGGAACATGGCCAGCCCCTGATAGTCGAACGCCCCCTTGGGCAGCACCATGTGGATGTTGAGCCTCTGACCATGGGGAGTGTAATTGTAGATGGTCACCCGGACCTTGTGCCGGCCCTTCTCGAACGTGACGTCGTCGTCGATCCAGACCACGTTCATGATCTTGGTGATCGTTCCGGACAACGACGGCACCGGCTTGTCGATTATCTTGGCGCTCTTCTGCGCGATGAGCGGGAGGATCACCTGCACGATGTCGAACTTCTCCTTGGTCCGGACCTTGGTCTCCTTCTTGTTGAGGTGGGTCTTCAGCGTCCGTCCGCAGGTCCTCAGGGCGATCTCGATCTCGTTCTGGATCGCCGCTATGCTGGCGATGGCCTCTTTCGCCTCCGAGGTGAACGGCACCTTGGTGGAGGCAACGTGGACGATGATGATCGCCGGGCCCGAACGGGATGCCGCTCCCGCCCCTCTGCTCCAGTCCGTAACGGCGCCAGTCCACCGCCTCCACCGCCTTGGTGATGCAGCATGCTCCCTGCTCGTACATGAGCGCGGCACCCGGTTGGCGAACCGGAGCAACTGGACCGGCTGGTCTGCCGGGATGCCTCCGCCATAGACGATCCCCACCTCGATCAGGAAGGGGTTGCCGGCGTTGACCTTCGGGTCCCGGGTCACCGGGGGACAGTAGAACTCCGGCCTCACATCCACCAAGGAACACTTCATCCCTTCCGGATCAGGTTCTCCCCGATCGGAGACAAGCAATCGGTGGGCGGACCCACTATCTTCACCGCCCCCATGGCCGTCAGCAGCCGTTTGTAATCCTCAAGCTTAAGCCCGCTCTGGTTCTTTTCCGGGTCCCAGCTGCGGATGTTGGTCCGGTCCTGGTCCATCCCGGCCTTCTCCGAGATGTCCTTGGCCAGACGGTCGCTGATGCGGCAGAAGTCGGTCTGAAGGAACTTTGACAGCGTTTTGGCCTTGCTCTCGTTGGCCATGTTCATCAGGGTACCGAGCTCGATCCCTTCCGGGTGCGGCTTGATCTCCTTACCGCGGGCGGCAGGATGTCGGTGGCCCTCTCGAAGGTGATCCTCCTTCCTTCCGGGTCGACAAAGGTCACCTTGGCGTGAGGGTTGACGATGGCGGTCTGTTTCAGGTACTCCATGACCGACTGCTTGCCGGTCATGTACCGGCCGTTCATGAAGAACTCGATCCTGGTCCCGTGCTCCTTGCCATCCCAGATTACTGGATTCTCCTTGAACACGTCCGGCATGTTCTTCTTGGTATTGACCATGATGTCCAGTTCCCAGGCGGTCTCTTCATTGGACACCTTGGAGCGGACCGTGGCCGGCTTTCCTGTGGTGATCTGGCCGAACATGACCGTGGCCGATAATCCCGATGCCTTGCTGACCCCGGGACTGGCGCACCGCGTGGAACCTGGAACCGTAAAGCAGCCGGCCGAACACGTTCGGGATGGCCTTCTTGATGATGCCCGGCCCGTTGTCCTCCACGGTCACCTTGTACTCGTCGGACTCGACCTTCTCGATGCGGACATAGATCTCTGGCAGGATCATCGCTTCCTCGCACGCGTCCAAGGATTGTCGACCGCTTCCTTGACGCCCATGATGAGAGATTTCACCTGGGAGTCGAAGCCTAGAATCTGCCTGTTGCGCTCAAAGAACTCAGAGACCGATATCTCCTTCTGTTTCTTTGCCAGCTCATCAGCTATGGAGTTCACGATATCACCCGGTTGAGATAGAACTGAACGAATGCATCCCGACCGGCAATATCCCGCGCAAATACTTATAAAAAATGGAGAAAGGGAAGAGGTTTAGGTGCTGCCGCTCATTTCTTTGGCAGTACCTTGCCGCAGTTCCAGCACTTGACATCGGACTCGAGGACCTTGGCCTTGCAGTACGGACATTCCCGTTCCACCGCCTCCTCGAACTTCTCGCCGCAGCGGGGGCATTCCTTGGCGTCGGTGGGAACGTCCGCCCCGCACTCGGAACAGATGAACTTGTCCACCATCTTCTGTCCGTCGTCGCTCTTCTTTTCCTGCTTTCGGGCCTTGTCGACCTCGGCCAACTTCGCCTTGGACCGGTCCATCCACCAGGTCAGGACCAACAGCAGATAGAACAGCAGGCCGATCTGGAATATCCCGATGAACACTATCCCGTAGTACATGTAGGAATAGAACACGTTGTCCGAGCTCATGGATATCGGACCGAGCGCCGCTTCGGTGAGCACATAGCCACTGGGGATCAGGCCCTGGAATTGGAACTGGTATATGCCTTCGGTCAGATTGGTCACGGTAGTGTTGAAGACGGCGTTCTGACCGTCCATTCCCGCATAGCTCATCGTATAGTTCAGGGTGGTAGTGCTAGCACCGTTGACCGCCAGCAGATACACCACGTCTGCGCTCGATCCGTTGGTCACCTCCACCGAGAAGCTGTAAGCGTCCCCGGGCAGGCCCTTGACCGGCGAGACCTGGCCGGCGATCAGCTCATTGTTCTGCGAGTGGACGATCTGACCCTGGTACCCTTCGATGTAATAGAAGATGTTCAGGCCGAAGACGACCCCGAGGAACAATATGAGGAGGGTACCGAAGACCGCCAGTTTCTTACGGTTCTTGAACCCGAAGAAGTACGGGATACCGTAAGCGATAAGGGCAATCACCATCGGGATGAAGCACAATGAGATCGCATACAATGTCAACCCCAGGGTGAGCAGGACAGTGAGCAGGAGACCTATCGGCACTGCGTATTTCTGCTTCTTGAAATTGTTGAAGCTTTCTTTAAATGACATTGACGCGCAATCGGATGTTTTACGTTTAAATCTTTGGAGAATAGATGAAAGAGTTCTATTCCTTATTTGGCCGAGGCAGAGAACTAACTATGGTTGAGTGAACGAATGGATGGACGGTGTAGTTTTTGAGCCAATATTCCGCCGGTCGAAGGTCTACTGAGGACAAGCGGGACGGTTCATGACCTGGATGCTTCGTTCTTCTGCATCCGGGCCCGGACCAGCATTTTTATCAGATCGATCGGAAGTCCTTTGTCCAACGGAATGCGGAGAGTGGCATTGGTGGTCTCATACTCCGACACCTCGTCCTTATGCTCCTCCAGGACCGGCGTGGGTATGTAGAGACCGATGTGCGACTTGGCCAGACCGAAATATATCAACCTGCCCTTGTAGTCGTAATAGGGCATTCCGTAGCTGATCCGCTCCTCGGCGTCCGGCGCAACCTCTTTGATTGCACTGCGTAGCTTCCTCAGCTTCTCCTGGACCTCTTTTGGTGCACCCTCGATGTAAGCGTCCACGTCCGCCGCTTTCCTCATCGGGCACATCTGGGACTTGGCCCTAAATCAACCTATCGGGACCGTGTGATGCTTGCCGTGGCCCCCCACATATCCACCCATGACAAAAGATGACGCTAAGGCGCTTTATGTCCGGAAGAGCCGTCCGCCAGGAATCCGCCCAGTTGAGGTCTGCACCAATAATCATATAATGGTGTCCGGTATTGAAGCGTTCTACGCAGAGAAGGAACATGTTCATTTCAATGATTTCACAATCATCAAACCAGATATCAAGATCAAGTGGTGAATGCTGATGGCGACCATCGAGGAATCGATCAAGGAGGTAGAGGCCGAGATCGCCAAGACCCAGGTCAACAAGCACACCGAGTATCACATCGGCAAGCTGAAGGCCAAGATAGCCAGGCTCAAGGACGAGCAGGAGAAGAGACGCTCCACCGGAGGGGGCGGCGGGAAAGGCTACTCGGTCAAGAAATCAGGAAACGCCACGGTGGCGCTGGTGGGTTTCCCTTCGGTCGGAAAGTCTACCCTGTTGAACCGACTGACCGGGGCGGAGAGCGAGGTGGGCGCCTATGACTTTACCACCATCGATGTGGTCCCTGGCATAATGGAGTACAACAGTGCCAAGATCCAGATACTGGACTTGCCAGGACTGATAAGGGACGCTTCCAAGGGCAAGGGCCGCGGCAGGGAGGTCCTGTCCGTGGTACGTTCGGCCGGACCTGATCCTATTCGTTCTGGATACCTTCGATACAAACCTTCAGGTTCTGACCGGCGAGCTGGAGACGGCCGGGATACGCATAAACACACATCCGGCGGACGTGGTCGTCACCAGGACTGAGTCCGGGGGCATCGACATAAAGCCGACGGTCACACTGACCAAGATGGACATCGACCTTGCCACTGCAGTGGTCTCGGAGTACGGATACGTCAATGCCGAAGTGGTCATCAGGGAAGACGTGACCGTCGACCAGCTGATCGATGTCCTGACCGGCAACCGGGTCTATTCCAAGGCGATCCTGGCGATCAACAAGATCGACCTTACTGATAAGGCACACCTTGATCAAGTGATGGAGAAGTTCAAGGACTGGAGACCGGTGCCGATCTCGGCCGGGGCAAGGATAGGCATCGAAGAGTTGAAGGCGCGCATCTTCGAATCCATCGACCTCATACGCATATACCTCAAGAAACAGGGCCAGGAGGCGGACATGAAGGAACCGCTGATCATCCGGAGAGGTGCAAACATCGGAGAGGTCTGCGATTCCCTGCACCGGATATTCCGCCAGAACTTCAGGTATTCATTGGTCTGGGGCAAGAGCGCCAAGTTCCCCGGACAGATGGTAGGGCTGGACCACGTGCTCCAGGACCAGGACATCCTCTATATCGTGGTCAAGAGGACCGGGGAGTGAGTTCGATCCATCCCGGCTAGACGCCTAGCCGAGATCCGTCCGGCCAGGACCGGCGCGGTTCGCCCCCAGGCAAAGAAAGAGTTAATACCGCCGATATTATTGCTCGGGCATGATTCAGAGACCACGCGGAACGAGGGACTTCGGCCCTGAAGAGATGGAAACGAGGAGGTACTTCGAATCCCTCATGAGGGAGGTCGCAAGGACCCATGGGTTCCGTGAGGTATCGACGCCCATATTCGAGACGACGGACCTGTTCGTGGTCAAGTCCGGACCGGGCATCGTCGATGAGATGTATGCGTTCAAGGACAAGGGCGACCGGGAGATCTGTCTCCGCCCCGAGCTGACCGCCCCGGTGATCCGTTTCTTCGTGAGCGACCTTACGACCCGTCCCAGACCGCTGAAGATGTTCTATTTCGGCCAGTGCTTCCGGTACGAGAGACCGCAGTCCGGCCGGTATCGGGAGTTCTTCCAGTTCGGGGCAGAGCTGATCGGCGCCCCCACTCCAGAATCCGACGCCGAGGTCATCGGACTGGCCGCTTCGATCATCAAGCGCACCGGATTGCAGGACTACCGCATCCGGGTGGGACACATCGGCATCCTGCGATCGAAATTGGCATCGGCAGGCGTCAAGCCGGACGACATGCTGAAGATACTGCAGAAACTGGACAAGAAGCTGTACGACGAGGCCAGGCCGCTGATGAAAGAGGCGGGGATGAGTGACGATGACCTGGAGGACGTCATCAGCACCACCCAGATCACTGGGCCGATGTCTGTGCTGAGCGAGTTCTCAGGCGAGGCAAAGGAGCATCTTGAGCAGGTGTTCAGCGTACTGCACGCCTACGGCTTCGACAACGTCTCCGTGGACCTGGGAGTGGTCCGTGGACTGGCATACTATACGGGCATGGTGTTCGAGGCCGACGCCCCGGCGCTGGGGGCCGAGAAACAGATCTGCGGCGGCGGCTCCTATTCCCTTTCAGAGCTGTTCGGCGGGGAAAAGGTCTTTTCCAGCGGTTTCGGGATCGGCTTTGACCGGATATTGCTGGCCCTGCAACGGGAAGGAACGGCCTCGCCCGTTACCGCTATCCAAGCCTATGTGGTCCCGGTCAACGAGAAGATGCGGGCACGGGCGTTCAAGATCGTGGCCGATCTGAGAGGTTCGGGTATTGTCGCGGACATCGATCTGATGCGAAGGAACCTGGCCAAGAATTTCAAGTACGCCGATTCGATCGGCGCCCGTTTCACGGTGGTGGTCGGGGAGAAAAGAGGCGGAAGACTCTTCGGTCACCCTGAGGGACATGAGCTCCGGCGAACAGGCTGTGGTCAAGACGGACGAGCTCGTCGACAGATTGAGGCCATAAGGATAGTTTGTGCCGGGGGACCGGATCGGGGGATATGATTGAAGAACCGACCTAGGAGGAAAGTTTGAGACACCGGCCCCCGTGCACAAGCCGACGAATTGCCGTCGCCTATTAATAACTAGGCCCTGAATACAAAATAATTCCGGATATTCTTCTGTTCGTTCAATATTTCATCCAGAACGGATCCGAATGATTTCTCCTATGTTCCCATGTTGATTCCGATCATCAACAGGGAATAATCATATCTTTTTCATCCAAAGCGATGGATAGACCATCTAGCGGTGTCCAAATCAGTTCTTCACGAGTTCCGTTTGGAATATCTCTTGTTCGAGCAATCGTCTGCCGACAGGTACTTCATCTTCTCGTGCAGAGGTCAAGCTCATGATTGAGCAGGGCATCCGCCCTGGAAATCACCGGATGCTCTCTTCTTGCATGAACTATGACCTGTTTACTGAATCCGGTGAACCTGAGCATGGCCTCCCTGTGCAGCGGGATCAGATTGGGCGACTTCACCGGGTAAATGCCCAGCATCTGTTTGACCACCAGTTCGCTGTCCATCGTCACCTCGATCTCGTCGGCGCCCGACTCCTTTGCTGCTGCCAGCCCGGCCAACAGGCCATTGTACTCGGCCTCGTTGTTGGTGGCCCGGCCGATGAACTTGGCCCCCTCAAGAATCGTCTTCCCGTCCTCCGACTGGAGGACGAATGCGAAGGCGGAAGGGCCCGGATTCCCTCTCGAGCCCCCGTCCGTGAATACTTTTACCTTCATTACCCGGAGCAACGAAGAACGAATAGAAAAGGGTGACTAGAGCCGTTTCACGTAGCGATTCTTATCGTCCACCAATATGGCCTTCTGTTCCACCGGGACATCGCTGTACTCAAAGGCCATGATGATTATCTTGTCCCCTTTGTTCACGAGTTTGGCTGCCGCTCCGTTGACCATGATGATCCCTGAGCCGGCGTCGCCCTCTACCGCATAGGTCTCGAAGCGAGCTGCGTTGTCCACATCAGAAATGAGAACCTTCTCCCCGGGCCAAATGTCGGCCGCGCGCAATAGGTCCTGATCGATGACGATGCTTCCGATGTATTCGGTGTTCGTCTCAGTGACCGTGGCGCGGTGGATCTTGCCCCGCAAAAGGCAACGCATGATATGTAAGCAAACGGACCTCCTTCAAGAATCTTTCCCTGAGACGTCCTGAATAAAGAGCGATACGTTCGTCCTGTGTGCGAAGAAGGCGATGGCAGGCCCTCTTCCTCGACCAATGGCTCGGGTGGCCAATATTGCGTGGAGACGATGGAACGATGCATCGAACCAAAAATTATTGACTAGGAAGCGATGTAGACCATGAGGTCCGGATATGCCCAAACCAACCGCTTTCTTCTACAGCGATGGCATGCTCAAATATCAGTTCGGACCAGATCATCCTTCCCAGCCGATCAGGTACCGTTTGATCAAAGAGACCCTGGAAGGGATGGGAGTCTTCGGAGAGAACCTGGTCCTGATCAGGCCGGAACCGGCGGACATCTATCAGATAGAGAGGGTCCACAGTCCGGAGTACATAGAAAGGATACGGACGGAGTGCGCCCGCGGCCATGGTTACCTCGATGAGGGTGACACCCCGGCCACCGGTGAGCTCTTCGATGGGGCATTGGCCTGCGTAGGCGGGACCCTTGAGGCGGCCAGAGCAGTGGCGGAAGGGCGTTATGAGCACGCCATGAACCCGTCGGGAGGGTTCCACCATGCCAGGCCGGACGGGGCGGCCGGATTCTCCGTCTTCAATGACGTGGCCATAGCGGTCAGGATGCTCCAGCATGACTACGGGTTCAAAAGGATAGCGGTGATCGACACCGACGGGCATCATGGCGACGGCACCCAATCCATTTTCTACGACGAGAAGGTCCTCACCATTTCGTTCCACCGGTTCGGCAACGGATTCTTCCCTTCGACCGGCTCGATCAAGGAGATCGGCAGGGGGGAGGGCTGCGGGTATTGCATCAACGTGCCCTTGCCCTGCGGCACTCAGGACGAGGTCTATGTTCCTGCGTTTCGCAAGATCATCACCGAGGCCATGCGGGAATACAAGCCGGACTTCATATTGCACGTGTTCGGAACCGACGCGCACCGGGACGACGACATGGTGAGGCTCGGGCTGACCACCAAGGCCTTCGAGCGCATGGCCGAGACGAGCCATCACCTGGCGCACCAATTGTGCGAAGGGCATTACGTGGTGGTGGGCGGGGGCGGTTACAACATCAGCGCCACCAGAAGGAGCTGGGCGATCGCCGCCTGCGTCGTTTCCGGTTCGTATCCGGACGACCCCGAAGGATTGCACCACCTGCAGGACCCGTGCATCTATCACCGGACAGAGATTGGGGTCCGGGAGGCGGACGCGGCTCTGCATAACGTGATGGACAACGTGCTCCCGATGATGCGCGGCGCTCCTTGATCAGCAACGCCTGAGCCAGTCGCGGATGAGCTGCCCGTTCGGGGTTAGAAAGACCCGGGCTTCGCCGCTTGAATGTCCACGCGCAGCATTCCCATGCCCTTGAGCTCACGCAATCCGCGCAAACGCGGTTCTGAAGCGTTCTCCGGCGAACGGGATGTTAGAACGGGCGTTCCGTCGTTCAGCCCCAGCAGGGTACCTTTCTGCTCCGCCGTCAGCCGCTCCCCGATGTTCACCTTGAGCACCGGCAGCATCACCGGCATCTTCTTGATGATATCATCAACGTAGTATGACTCACAGCCATTATTGAGAGCGGCCATCAAGGCCGCGTCGGAGAGCAGCCACAGGCCTCCGCTGATGTTTATGGCCACCGAATGCTTGGCCGCCTGCTTTTCGCGAACGATCCCCTCGATGCGCAAGAAGCATGACATGAAATCGAAGATGTCTACCAATACCGTTTCCACCGGTGTGCCAAGATTTGCTGCCAGCTCCATGATATTGGCGTACTCCGCCCGTTCCGTGTTGGCCTTCCCGGTGACCAGCACCAGCTCGTCGTGCTCGATCGTCCTCATGGCCTTGACGATCTTGTCATGGCGGTAACCATAGGTGCAGATCAGCGTCCTCATGCCCTCACCTTAGCAACAGGGCCATGCTGTCCTCGATCCGGATCAGCCTTACCCGCTTGTCGCCGGCCTTCTCCTCTAGGCGCACGGCACGTTTCTCGATCAGCTGCCGAACATGATGATTGACGGTGGCCTTGTGCAGGTGCATCTCGCACGCCAGGTCCTTTTGGGTGATGTCGGACCCCTTCCGGTCCAGCAAGTACCTGAGGATCAGTTTCTCCTGGTCGGTTAGGATGTCCGAGTACCTTATCTGTAGGAGCGGCAAAGGGATCTCCTTGTGGCTGTCGTCATGGACGTACACCGCGTTCAGTCCTTCCAGGGTGCATACCAACAGCGCTGAGGCGCTCATTATCCGGGTGCCCCCGGCTATGTTGAAGACCGCGATCTGTTTGTTCTCCGCCCTCAACTCCAGTATCGTTCTCTGGATCTCCATGGCGGTCGAGACCAGGTCGAAGGCGTCCGGGATGGGCCGGGGGGAGAACCTCACTTCCATCATCCCGCAGGTCCGGGCTATCTCCTTGACCGCCTTGATCGAATCCTCATGATCGCTGTGGAACGCCACGACCTCTTCGATCCCCTTTGTGGACCGGATCGTGGGCAGGAGCGTTTCCGGATGATGACCGAGAGTACCGAGTATTACGACCATTCGAATCCAACCGAGACAATATCCCCGATGGGCTTATTTGTTGGTTAAGACCGTATTACCGGATTTGATACCGATGATTTCCAAGGCATATCGGCTCAAGAAAACGGAGATTAGAAAAGTGCATGGCGCCCCGGTCGGGATTTGGACCCGAGTCCCTAGCTCGACAGGCTAGGATGATAGGCCGCTACACTACCGGGGCCTTGCTGGTCTCCACAATAAATAAGTCATATTTATGAGTTGAGGTCGACCAGGCCTTGGATGGACAAAAATGGCATGCAAATTGCGGTAATTCCGGAAAAGATTATTATGCTATCCCCTGTTCATTCTTCACTGCCTAAGGGCAGAGGACGTTATCAGCATGGCAGACCGCAAGCTCCGGGTCGAGGATTACATGGTCAGGGACGTCATAGAGATCCCCGGGGGGTACACGGTGGCCCAGACCACCGAAAAGCTGATCTCCACCGAGTTCCACGGACTGCCGGTGACCGAGAAGGGCCACCTGGCCGGTTTCATCACCGCCAAGGAACTTCTGAGGAACGCCAACAATCCCAACGAGCTGGTGCGCAACATCATCAAGAAAGGTACCGTCAGTGTCAATCCCCAGATGGACCTGGACGATGCCGCCCGGGTGCTTTTCCGGCATGGCCTCAGGAACGTTCCGGTGGTGGACGACAAAGGAATCCTCATCGGCATCATCTCCAACCTTGACATCGTTCGTTCGCACATCGAGAGGGCGACCCCGAACAAGGTCAACATGATCAAGAACTTCCTGGAGACCAAGCACAACATCACCATCGTGGTCAAGCGACGCCTGATCCCCATCGAGGACCTCAGACCGACACAGCACGAGGTTTACGCCGACGAGCTTTTCGGCCGGATGGAGGAGATCAAACGTGGCCTGGTGGAGCCGATCATCGTGGTCCAGAAACACGACCACTATATTCTGGTCGATGGACACCACCGGGCACTGGCCTCCAAGAGGATGGGGGTGAAACAGTTCACCGCGTTCGTTCTGGAACCGAGCGTGGACGTCGAGCTGGGCCTGGAACGCTCCGCCGACGAGCAGGGGCTGCACACCCTGGACGATGTGAAGATCATCGATGGCTCGCATCATCCGTTGATCGAGATAACCACCAGGTTCTTGAAGGACGAGCCCAGCCTTTAGAACGCCAAAATTCCTTTTTTAAAATCAAAAGGAAGAGGTTTGCGCTGGGAGGTTTACTCCCTTTGCTTCCGCGCCGCTTCCAGCAACAGTCTCTGTTCGGCCGATGCGATGATCGGAATGGTGTCCATCACGGTGTCCGGGTTCAGGCTGATGCTGTCGATACCCGCCTTCACCAGGAACTCGGTGAACTCCGGATAGACCGAAGGGGCCTGGCCGCAGATCGAGACCGTCCTGCCCTTCTTGTGGGCCTCGGTGATGAGCATGTGGATGGCCCGCTTTATGGCCTCGTTCCGCTCGTCGAAGTAGCCCATCTTGCCCAGGACGTCCGAGTCCCGGTCCGCGCCCATGGTCAGCTGGGTGAGGTCGTTGCTGCCGATGGAGAACCCGTCGCAGTAGTCGGAGAACTCTGCGGCCATGAAGATGTTGGCCGGGATCTCCGCCATGAGATATAGCTTGAGGTCCCGGTTCCTTTCCAGGCCCACCTCGGTCATCATGGCCGTGATCTTCTTCAGCTCGTCCGTGGTCCGGACGAAAGGCAGCATGATCATGACGTTCTTCAGGCCCATCTCATCCCGCACCTTCTTGATGGCCTTAAGTTCCAGCTTGAACGCCTCGCGGTAGGATTCGGAAACATAACGGGAGCAGCCCCTCCAGCCGATCATCGGGTTGGACTCCTTGGGCTCGTACTTCTCCCCGCCCTTCATCTCGCGGTACTCGTTGGTCTTGAAGTCGGAGGTACGCAGTATCACCGGCCGGGGGAAGAACGCCTTGGCCACCACGGCTATTCCGCTGGCGAGCCGGTCCACCAGCTCCTGTGACTTGCCCTTCTCCATCATCGCCAGCGGGTGCTCCTGGATGTAGCTGGTGAAAAGGAACTCGATGCGCATCAGGCCGACGCCCGATACCGGCAGCCCGCAGTATTCATCCGCCTTCTGCGGGACTCCGATGTTCACCAGCACCTTGGTCCCGGTGACCGGTACGGCCATGCCGAACCCCTTGGACGACTTGGATTCGCAGGAGCCTTCGTCCTTCTTCTTGATCGCGATCTCGCCCTCGTAGACGACGCCGGTCTTGCCCTCGACGGTGACCAGCAATCCCTCTGTGAGAATGGTCGTCGAGTCCGTGGCTCCGACCACGCACGGAATGCCCAGTTCACGCGCCACTATGGCGGCGTGGCAGGTCATTCCGCCTTCGTCGGTGACTATGGCGGCGGCGCGGGTCATTGCCGGCACCATGTCGGGGGTGGTCATCTTGGTGACCATGATGTCCCCCTTCTTTATGACCTCCAGGTTCATCTCGTCAGCCACGTGCCTGACCCGTCCGCTGGCGGTCCCAGGGGAAGCGGCCAATCCCTTGACCAGTATCTTGTCCGACTTGATGTCCGGTGCCGAGCTGTCCTGCTTCCCGGCCTTGTCGCCATTGTTGCCCAAGGTCGTTACTGGCCTTGCTTGGACGACGAAGATCTGACCGTCCTCGATGCACCATTCAATGTCCATCGGCCGGTCGTAGTGGACCTCTATGTTCTTGCCTATGTCCGCGACCTCGAATATCTGGTCGTCCGTCAGCTTCTGTGCGCCCACGATCTCCGAGGCCACGTCCTCCCTGACGGTGTCGCCCACCTTGCCCCGGACGAACTTCCAGGTTTGCTTGGCGATGCGCTTATTGATGATCTTGTTGTGGAACTTCTCCACCACGTACGTGTCTGGAGTGACCTTACCGCTGACGATCGCCTCTCCCAGCCCATACCCGGCCTCGATTATTATGTGAGGCATCTGTGAGTTCGGGTCGACTGTGAACATTATCCCAGAGATGTCGGAGTTGACCATCTTCTGGACCACGACGGCAAGCTTGACCGCCGAGTGCTCGAAGTCCTTGGTCGCTCGGTAGGAAATGGCCCTCGGAGTGAAAAGGGAGGACCAACACTTCTTGATCTTATCCATCAGGTCCTCGGAGTTGGGGACGTTCAGATAGGTGTCCTGTTGTCCCGCGAAAGAAGCGGTGGGCAGGTCCTCGGCGGTGGCGCTGGACCTAACCGCCACCAGGCAGGCCTTCTTGCCTTTGAACATGCGTCCATACTCCTTCAGGACCTCTTGTGTCAGATCGTTAGGGATGGCGGATTCTTCAAAAGCCTTCCGGATCGTGGCGGATGCTCCCTGAAGGGACGATTCAGAGTTTACATCGACCGAGGCCAAAACCTCATTGATCTTGGGGACCAGGTTGTTGGCGGCTAAGAAATCGTCATATGCGAGAGTTGTGAGCACAAAACCGGGAGGTACGTTGAAACCTGCGGAGACCAGTTCTCCCAGATTCGCGGCCTTTCCTCCTGCGATAGGTATGTCGTTCTTGCTCAAGTCTGCGATGCTAGTGATTCGCTTCATAAGTTTCGTCCCCCTTTCAAGAACGGATTTGGACCCATGGGACGGCCGATCCCGCCCCGCGTGCCAAGTTTCGCAATAAAGCGCAATGGCTATTAAGTTTTCCGAGAGCGTGGAATTTCTGGTTAGAAAAACGATTGTCCGCGTAGCGGACTCTGAGTCTCTCAGGTTCTGAAGCGTGAAATGGACTGGAAACGGCCTGCAACGTTAATAATAAATATGTCAAAATATTATTATTCCGCACCGATCGGCTGTGCGCCTCGGCATGATTCCGCCGAAGATTCAAGAAGGGCGAGCTATGCCATTGCATGTCAAAGCCACCGTTATTCGTGATTGCATATTCGAGAATCGAAGGGTGACTTCGCTATTCAGAGGTATTTTCGAATTTGTAAGGTCAATAGATAGTTAAATTACCAATATTCGCAATGAATTTAATGTCTTTCGTATTCGAATAAATGAAATGATTAAATATCATGTTAATTTTCAGTATATTGAGAGGGCGTTGAAGTGAAAACCATTGAAATACGATGGCACGGCAGGGGCGGGCAAGGTGTCGTTACGGCAAACGAGATCTTGGCCGGAGCCGCACTGAAGGAGGGCAAGTACATCAAAGCGTTCCCGGAGTTCGGTCCGGAGAGGATGGGAGCACCGATCAGGGCCTTTGCCCGTATATCGGATGAACCCATCGAGGTCCACAGCCAGGTGTACTATCCTGACGTAGTGGTCGTCATAGATCCCACGTTGATCGGTCAGGTCAATGTGATGGATGGGCTGAAGCAGAACGGGTCTGTGATCGCCAATTATCCGGACGGAAAGGAAATGCTCAAGAAGAAGATCGGCAGCGTAGCGGACATCCATGCGGTCAACGCCACGAAGATAGCGCTGGATGAGCTCGGCAGGCCGATGACCAACACCGCCATGCTGGGGGCCCTGGTAAAGGTTTCTGAGATCGTCAGCCTTAAGACGGTCACTGAGGAGCTCAAGGCGAAGTTCGCCGGAAAGCTCAGGGACGACGTCATCGGGAAGAACGTCAAGGCCGTGGAAAGGGCGTACCAGGAGGTGGACTGAATGGCTGACAAGGGCTCGAAGGAATTGGAACCTGGAGCGATGATCTGCGAGGCGGGCAACGCCAAGCAATACCAGACCGGCGACTGGAGGTCTAATAGGCCCGAGGTCGACAAGGAGAAGTGCACCAACTGCCTCTTCTGCTGGATATACTGCCCGGACAACAGCGTCATCGTCGAGCAGGAGCAGATGAAGGGATTCAAGTACTCGCATTGCAAGGGCTGTGGCATTTGTGCCAACCAGTGCCCGGCAAAGGCGATCACGATGAAGGAGGAGGGAGCGTAAATGGAACCGATTGCGTTGAACGGAGATATGGCCATAGCGCATGCATGGAGACAGATCGACCCGGACGTAGTCGCTTCATACCCGATCACCCCGCAGACCATCATAGTCGAGAACTTCGCCGAGTTCGTTTCCAACGGCGAGGTGAACACAGAGTACGTCTGCGCGGAATCGGAGCACAGCGCTATGTCCCTGTGCATCGGCGCATCGGCGGCCGGTGGCAGGGTGGCGACGGCCACCGCCTCTGCCGGACTGGCGTTCATGTGGGAGGTGCTTTGGATCGCCTCCGCGATGAGATTGCCGATCTCAATGTCCGTGGCCAACCGGGCCTTGAGCGGACCGATCAACATCCAGTGCGACCACAGCGATGCCATGGGTGCCCGGGACACGGGCTGGATCCAGCTCTTCGGTGAGAACGTCCAGGAAGCCTACGACAACACCGTGATGTCGTTCCGGATCGCAGAGCACATGGACGTCCGCCTGCCCATCATGACCTGCATCGATGGCTTCATCGTCACCCACGCCCTCGAGAGGCTGGAGACCCTGGAGACCGCGACGGTGAAGGACTTCGTCGGGCCATACCACGCGGTAAGGCCCCTGTTGGACCTGAAGAACCCCACCACATACGGGCCGTTCTCGCAGACGGATTACTATTTCGAGCACAAGTACCAGATCATGGAGGCGATGAAACGGGCCAAGCCCGTGGTCAAGCAGGTCCAGAAGGACTATGCCAAGATCTCGGGCAGGGAGCACAGCATCATCGAGGGCTACAAGACCGAGGATGCTGACTACCTGATCATGGCCATGGGGTCCACCGCCGGAACCCTCCGCCACGTGGTCGATGAGATGAGGGCGGAAGGGAAGAAGGTCGGCTCGGTGAAGCTGCGCCTGTTCCGTCCCTTCCCGTTCGAAGAGGTCAGAGAAATGCTGGAAGGAAAGAAGGGAGTCGCGGTAATGGACCGGGCCATCAGTACCGGGTCATCGGGGCCGATGTTCCCGGAGGTGCGGACGGCGCTCTACGATGCCAAGGACCGTCCCGACATAGCGAACTACGTCTACGGTCTGGGCGGAAGGGACGTCAAGATCGACGAGCTGAAGGGAGTGTACAAACAGCTGATGACCAACGACCATGAGATGGTCAATTACCTGGGGGTGCGGCAATGAGCCTCAGTCTCAAGGAACTGTCCCATTCCGAGGACCGGCTGACCGAAGGCCACCGGCTTTGCGCCGGATGCTCGGAATCGATCGTGGCCCGGCAAGTGCTCATGGCCAGCAAGAAGCCGGTGGTCGTTTCAAACGCCACTGGATGCTTCGAGGTCTCCACCACCATCTATCCCTACACGTCCTGGAACGTGCCATGGATACACAGCGCCTTCGAGAACGCCCCGGCGTCGATCGGCGGCGTTGAAGCCACGTACCTGGCCCTGAAAAGGAAGGGACAGATGCCGGAGGAGATCAACTTCGTCGCCTTCGGCGGGGACGGGGCCACCTACGATATCGGGTTCCAGGCACTGTCCGGGGCCATCGAGAGAGGCCACCGTTCCCTGTACGTCTGTCTGAACAACGAAGCGTACATGAACACCGGCATCCAGAGGTCGGGCGCCACCGGAAGGGGCGCACAGACCACCACCTGCCCGGCAGGCACCTGCGTTCCGGGAAAGAAGGAGTTCCCCAAGGACCTGACCAGGATCATCATCGCCCATGACCTGCCCTACGCGGCACAGGCCTCCCCGCACAACTGGAGAGACCTGATGGAGAAGGCGAACAAGGGCATGGAATGCGGAGGACCGGCGTTCATGAACGTGGTCTCCCCGTGCCCCCGCGGCTGGCGGTTCGACCCGGCCCTGACCATCGAGATCTCGAGACTGGCGGTAGAGACGTGCATATGGCCGCTGTACGAGTTCGACAATGGGAAGTGGAGCCGACCGCCGAGAGCAAGAGGATCGCCGAAGGCAAGAAGGAGAAGAAACCGGTCATGGACTGGATCAAGTCCCAGGGACGCTTCGGCCACCTGCTGAAGGAGAAATGGTCCCCCGTGGTCGGCGAGATCCAGGCCAACGTGGACAAGAAGTGGACGAGCTGATGAAACTAAGCCAGATGTGATCGGGCTCTGGCCCGCAAACACCTTTCATTATTTCCTATCGTCTGGTTTCTAGAAATTGATGAAAATATTGAAAGATTATTGGGTTTGAAGGTCAGAAGGCTTCCTCGAACACGACGTTCATCCCGCGGAACGCCTTCTCGATCGCCTCATGGTCCTTCTTCGTCAACGGTCTGCCCGTGTTCGGCATGTTCGGCGTGCCTCGATGTGGATGATCATAGGGTCGAGGGCCTTGATATTGCCAGCTATGTCGTTCACTTCGGAAATGTTCTGACCGACCAGTGTGGTCTTGACCTGGAACTCGCCTTTGAAAGTGTCCCTGGCCCTCCTAGCCCCGGATATGACGTCATCCAGGTGTATCGCCCCACAGGGCCTGTTCACCTTCTGGAACGTCGCTTCGGTGGCTGCGTCCAGCTTTGCAACTATGATATCGAACTTCTGGATCTCCGCGAGGGCGTTGTCCTCGTTGAGCAGGGTGCAGTTGGTGATCACTGACATCTTTTTATCGGTCAGCTTGCGCAATGTCCCCACGATCTCCCCCAAGTTCTCGGCCAGCAATGGCTCTCCGGTCCCCCGGAAGGTTATGTGGTCGACCTCCATCTCGGAGATGTGCTTCATGAAATCGTCGGCGAGGTCCTGTTCGGCCACGAACTTGTTGCGTCTCGAGACGATAATACCGCCCTTGCCCAACCTGCAGTAGGTACAGTTGAAGTTGCACACCTTTGGCCCTCTGCATATGGGATCTACCCCAAGGCCGCAACCTGATTCCCTCGATTTGACTCCGTATACCGATCTCATTTAATTTCCTCCCTTGGTTGGGCATCGACAGCCGACGCGGCGATCGATATGACCCGACGATCATGCCGAAGCGTTGAGACGGCCATGGAAGGCATCTTCAGGATCGGCTTTGTGATTGTTATTGCTGCGTATCAACCATAAAGGTTTCGTGGTGATTGCTGTTGAAAGACGAAGAAAAATCGCTGTCCGGGCGTCCGGACGTGCTCATTGGCCCTAGGACTGGGCGGCAAGCAGCTCTTCCCATATCTTGATCGTCTCTTCCGCCTCTTCCCGGTCCACCACTTGGATGGCGAAAATCCGGCATGGATGATGACGTAATCACCGATGTCCGCCTTGACTAGAGATACGTTGACTTTCCGGGTCACACCCCCAAAGTCGACGTCCGCGTCCTTACCTTCTATGCTGAGAATCTTTCCTGGGACAGCTAGGCACATTTTAACTCACCCTGCCATGATCTTCAGGATCGCTTCCGCGGGCTGGCCTTCCGTGGCCTTCAGGGCCTCGATCGCCTTTTCCCTGGTGGCGCCGGTCTGTTCCATCACCAGCGTGATGTCCTCCTCCAGCAGCCCTGTTTCGGCTGGCATTGCACCCGGCTTCATTGTCGCTGCGGAACGTGGCCTGACCTCCGGCTCGCCGACCACTTGGAACGTCTTCTGGCCCTGCACGGTCATTATGGTGACCTCGGCCTCCTTGAAGACGTACTCTTTGGTCTTGGTCAGGATTACTATTTCCTGAACGTCGGTTAGTTCCTCAGTGCTTATGCCCATCTTGCGCATCTAGCCTGCTAACTGTCGCGGATTGACCCGGCCCATTCCTGGCATCATGGACGTCAAGTGAGTGATTATGTAGCGTATATAAAATCCTTACAAAGATGCTTCCGGCCCCGTTGTGCACTTTTTCGGTTGCTGGATGATAAAGGTCACCTCGGCCCAGCCTTATCCTCCCTGCTTTCGCCGGCCTTCTTGACCACCTCACCGACCAAACGGCACGCCTGACCGCGGGCGCGTGCCCTCCGGTGGCGAAAGTGCGGCTGCCCCGCCCCTTCCCGACACCCGCTTGAGCACGTCGTTCAACACTGTGGTGCAATCGATGCCCAGGTCGGGGTTGGCCGACACGATCAACGTGAGCTTGTCCTCATCGATGGCGAAGGCGCACATCGACGAACTCTTCTCCGCTATCGAATTCGCGGCGTCCATCAGGACCTTCCGGTCGATGCCCTCGAACACCCCGCTGTACACATTCAACTCACCAATCGTCACGGGTTGTATCCGGGACAGGGAGTCCTTCGCGTAGGCGCGCAGTGATTCCTTGGTCTTTGCCAGTTCTTCCTTCTGGTTGGTAGGGAGCCGAGCAGGGTTCCCGGGGTCGCCCCCATGATGAAAGATGATTGCAATGCCAGGACCGACAGCTCGAGGGCTTTGCCCTGGCCTTTTCCCCGACCTCGAACTCGATCTCGAAGTCGCCGGCCGGCTTGGCGGAGGTGAACTTGGTCACCAGGAGCATGCCGATCTCCTTCGTGTTCTTGACGTGCAAGCCGGCACAGGCGGCCATATCGAAATCGCCGAACTTGACGATCCGGATACTATCGCCATGGATGCGGTCGATCTTGACCCGGGCCTTCTCCAGCAATGGGCTTTCCCTGCCCACGACGATGTCCTCGCTCTCCATTCCTTCACCGATGACGCCGTTCACGGTCCTTTGGCATTCGGAGATTATCGTCCAGTCGATGTTCCCCCGGACCATGACCATCTTCTTGTCTGGAGTGATGGCGATCTTCACCAGCTCCAGGCCCTCGACCTTTTGTTGGATGGACCCGAACAGCAGATGTTCTCCGGAATGCCCCTTCATTAGGTCGTAGCGCCGTGGCCAGTCGATAATTCCCTTGACCAACTGGCCCTCTTGAAATCGGTGACCCGGAACGCGATGCCTGATCGACCCCTTATCGGACCTGACCTCCACCACCTCGATGGCTTCGATTGTCCCCAGGTCTGGGTCCTGTCCCCCGCCCCCGGGATAGAAACAGGTCTGGTCCAGAACCACCCAGTCACCCTCAGCCCTCTCCACGGTGGCCTCAAATTCCGAACAGTACGGTTCCTTCTCGAAAAGGCGGACGGTCATTGGCATAGATACCCACGCCGACCGATAAAAGCTATCCGAATGCATCGAATCTCAGCATCGGGGTCATCAGATCCTGTAAAATAGGCTTTATGAACGAGCGAGTGAAATTAATCGATTAGATAAATAATTAGAATGAGGGGATGCAAACGGACATATATCTAACGAGGCATTTCTGAGACACCGCAATGGCCAATATAGAATTCGGATGGTTGGCATCATGTTGGACGACTTGGACAAGCGCATCGTAGAAGAGATCTGCACCTTAGCCAAGGATCTTATCGCCAGATAGCGAAGAGGCTAGGGATACACCCCACCACCCTGATCCAGAGGATCAAGAACCTGGAGGAGCAGGGCATCGTGAAGGGCTACCGCGCTCACGTCGACTACATGAGGCTCGGCTATGAGTTCATGGCCATCGTCCACATCTACGTGGAAGGGGACCTGGTGGAGGTCGAACGCAGGATCACCGATCTGACCAACATAGTGGCCGTTTTCGATGTCACCGGCGAATGCGACGCCATCGCCTGGGTCGCATGCCGTTCCCGGGAAGAGTTCAGCAACGTGGTGAAGGGCATGCTGACCATACCTGGGGTCAAGAAGACGAACACCTACGTCATACTCAGTCTGATCAAGGACCCGTTCAAGTTCATCCCCAATTTCGATGACGATAGCGAGGGGGAGAAGCAGGTCCACCACCGTGGAAAGTAGTCTTCCTCCCCGCGATGCTGCGACACAAACGGCAGATTCTTTGTCGAATTGTAGGCACAGTGTCAACTTTACTGCGACCATGCTGCCATTTTTCGTCATTTTGACAACTGCCAGTTAGAAAAATGTTTAATACCGTTCGCGCTTAACCACAGCATCACAACCACGGCCGAGACCAGAGGTTGCAGCAAATGATCCGAACACACGATTGCGGCGAAATTCGAACGGAAGACCTCGGAAAGAAAGTCGAGCTGGCTGGTTGGGTACGCTTCTACAGGGACCACGGGGGAGTGCTCTTCTTCGATCTGGCGGACGCGCACGGCACCACCCAGACGGTCTTTGACCCGGAAGCTTACTCCAGCGCAGTGGACATAGACCGTCTGAGCTCCACCCTGAACACCTTCGGCAGGGAGTACGTCATCTCCATAACCGGAACGGTCAGAGAGCGTGTGCCAGGCACCGAGGATGCGCGCAATCCCACCGGTAAGGTGGAGGTCCTCATCGAGGATGCCAAGCTGCTCAGCTCATCCAAGCCTCTGCCCTTCGAGATCTCCGAACAGAAGAACTCGACCCTCCCGAACGAGGACGTGAGGATGAAATACCGCTATGTGGACCTGAGAAGGAAGGAGATGGTGGCGAACCTCCGCTTCAGGCACAAGGTCATCTCATCGGCCCGCAGATACCTGGACTCGGCCGGTTTCATCGAGGTCGAAACGCCGATGCTCACCCGGAGCACCCAGGAAGGGGCCAGGGATTTCCTGGTCCCGTCCAGGACCATGCCCGGGGAGTTCTATGCCCTGCCCCAGTCGCCGCAGCTCTACAAGCAGATGCTGATGGTGGGCAGCGTTGAAAAATACTACCAGCTTGCCCGATGCTTCCGGGACGAGGATTCCCGGGCCGACCGGCAGCCTGAGTTCACCCAGCTGGATGTGGAGATGTCGTTCGTGGAGCAAGAGGACATCTTCGCCATCATCGAGGGCATGTACAGCTACGTGTGGAAGGAGGTGTACGGCACCGAGCTTTCCACTCCGTTCCCGCGGGTGCCGGTGGAGGAGGCGTTCGCCAAGTACGGTACCGACGCGCCGGACGTGCGTTACGGATTAGAGATGGTCAACGTCACCGAAGAGGTGAGGTGCGCCAACTACGAGATCTTCCACCAGATCCTGAAAAAGAACGGTATCATCGTCTGCATCAATTTACGTTCCAACCTGGTCAAGGAGAAGCTTCTCGACGCCAACGTCGGACGGAAACAGGTGGACCGGCTCATCGAGTGGGCCAAACAGCAGGGCATGGGGGGGCTGACCTGGATGAGGATGACCGATGACGGCCTCCAGTCCAATATAGTGAAGTACTTCCCTGAAGAGGTCCGGCGGGGCCTGGAAGAGAAGATGGGAGCAGAGAACGGGGACCTGCTCCTGTTCATGGCCGGTCCGAAGGCGCCCACGCTCAAGGCGGCAGGGCAGCTGAGGGTCAAGCTGGCAAGGGAGAACGACCTGCTCGAGGGCAAGGGACATCAGTTCGTTTGGATAGTGGACTGCCCGATGTTCCAGGCAGACCCGGTGACCGGCAAGCTGGCCGCCTTCCATCATCCGTTCGTGAGGCCGCTGGACGGGGACATCGCGGAGAATGAGGACCCCCTGAAGATCAAGGGCCTTTCCTACGACCTGGTCCTGGACGGCAGCGAGATCGCGTCCGGTTCGATGAGGAACCACGACGTCTGCGTGCAGCGCAAGGTACTGCACCTGCTGGGCAAGGACGAGGAACAGATGAAGAAGGAGTTCGACTTCTTCCTTGAGGCCTTGTCCTTCGGCGCGCCGCCCCATGGCGGGATCGGCATGGGGATGGACCGGCTGTGCGCCATGCTCCTTCGCTGCGAGAGCATCCGGGACGTGATAGCCTTCCCCAAGAACAAGAAGTTCCAGTCGCTCGTGGATGGCTCCCCGACGCCGGTCGAACAGTCCAAGCTGGACGAGCTTCAGCTGCTGTCCCTGGCCGAGGATAGAAAGAGGCCTAAGGCCTCTTCTCCAATTCTTTCCTCACCGCTTCTACTATCTCCTTCGACTGGAACTTGCCCTTGGTAGTTTTCATCACATGCCCGATCACGCTGTTCGCCGCCTTGGGGTTGTTCTTGGCGTCCTTGACCGTCTCAGGATGCGCGTCCAGGAACTCGCTTACCGAACGTGCCAGTTCATCCGCGACCGCCGTCCTTTCCTCGGCCACGTGAGCACCGCCCCCGGAGACGGTGGCGATGGCGCGCCTCGCCTCCGAATCAGTGATGGTCCCATTGATATCGTCCTCGATGACCTGGCATATACGGGACCTCAGGTTGTCGTCGAGCCTCTGCTCTATGGCCGACCAGTTGGAAGTGATCGGGCCGAGCAGCCGAGGCACCACCTTCTCCGGTTCAATCCTAAGGCAGAGATGCTCGAACAGATCGGCCATGCCCCATGAGGTCATCACTATCTGCCTGGCGGTGACCGGGCTGATCCCGTACTGGGAGCTGAGCCGGGAGGCGCGCCTGATCGGCGTCTCAGGAGAACGAGCCCGCTCGCCAGCTCGGCCACGTTGTACTCCCCCAGGTCCGGTTCCCCGATGTAACCGTACTCTTCTTCCATCTCCTTCTTCCGGGCCGGCATCGTCACCTTGCGCTCCTCGTCGAACGCCCGGGTCTCGCGGATTATCTCCTTCCCGGCGGCCAGCATCTTGGTCTGCCGGGAGACCTCGTAGTTCAGGGCCCGTTCCAGGTTCTTCAGCCCGAGGATGTTCTTGACCTCGACCCGCTCCTCGCCCACCGAGATGTTGGCATCGCATCTTGTCACCTGTTCATCGGAAGCGCTCAGCCCGACCAGATGACGCAGCTCGACCAGCAGTTCGGTCACGAAGTCCCTGGCCTCGGCCGGGGAGGACATGTCCGGGGCGCTGACGATCTCCACCAGGGGAACGCCGCTGCGGTTGTAGTCGATCAATGAGACCTCCTCGCCCGACCTTCCCACCCGCTTGATCCGGCCCGGGTCCTCTTCTATGTGCACCCTCCAGATGCCGATGCGCTTCCCGTTCAGCTCATAATGGCCGTGCTCGCCCAGCGGGCTCTCGTACATCGTGATCTGGAAGTTCTTGGGCAGGTCCGGGTAGAAGTATGTCTTCCTGGAGAACCAGATACGGTCGTGGAGCTCGCAGTTCAGGAACTTGGTGATGATCAGTCCGTACTCGAGCGCCTTCCGGTTCAGTGCTGGCCGCGAGCCCGGGAAGCCCAGACAGACCGGGCAGATGTGGGTGTTCGGTTCCGCCCCTTCCGTGCTGCAGGAACAGAACAGCTTCGAAACGGTGGGAAGCTGGAAATGCATCTCCAATCCGATCTTCATTGCGCCACCCCCGGCGTCCGCATGGAGAACGCACGTTCCCATTCCTCGCCCACCGATATCAGGCCCGATTCATCCCAGTGGGGGGCCACGAACTGCATGCCCACCGGCATCGATGATGCGTACCCGCAAGGGGCGGATAGGTGCGGCAGACCGGTCAGGTTGGGCGGGATGGTCAGGAAGTCGGCCGAGTACATCTCGAGGGGCCTCATCTTGGATATCTCGTCGAACCGGGGGGCTATGAACGGCATCGTCGGGGTCACGATCCAGGTCGTGTTCGTCGAACACGGACCGATATCCTTGGTGATGAGCTGGCGGACCGCGAGCGATTTCAGATAGTACTTGTCCCTGAACCCGACCATGCGGCAGAAGGTCCCCAGCAGTATCCTTCTTTTCGCTTCCTGGCCGAAGCATTCGGAACGCACCCCGGAGAAGAAATCATTGAAGTGCTGCAGCACGTCCTTTTCCGGCACCCCGAACCTCATGCCACAGTATCGGGCCAGATTGGTGGAGGCCTCGGTCGTGGCCAGAATGTAGTAGGCCGGCATGGCGAACCTCAGCGAAGGCATGCTCACCTCCTGGACGGTGATGCCGAGCTCCGATGACATCCTTTCCAATGCCTGGCGGAAGGTCGATTCCACCTCTGGCGAGATGTTCGCCATCGCCTCCTTCGGCAGGGCCAGCCTTTTGATCTTCCTTGGCGACATGTCCAGATGCGGCTGGGTGCAGGAGGTCGGGTCTTTGGATTGGAACCGGATATCACCGGGAGAAGCCTCTTGATGTCGGCCATGGAACGGGACAGCAGGCCGACCTTGTCCAGCGAGTTGCCGTAGTCGATGAGGCCGTACCTTAGAGACCCGTCCGTAGGTCGGGGTCAGGCCGTAGACCCCGCAGAACGATGCCGGGGCGGAAGAATGAACCGCCCGTGGAAACACCCAGGGCGACGTGGTCCTCGATCAGCGCCGCGGCGGCCGCCGCTCCTCCGCTGGAACCGCCGCAGGCCCGGCTGGTGTCGAACGGGTTCAGGGGTATTTCGAAACCGGAGTTGGTGCTGAAGGTGCCGAACCCGAACTCGTCCATGTTCGTCTTGCCCAGCAACAGCCCTCCGACCTCCCGGAGCTTGCGCACCGGGGTGGCGTCGAAGGGGGCCGGTAGCCCTCGAGGATCCGGAACCGGCGCGGGCCTGGAACTCCTTGGTGCACAGGTTGTCCTTGGCCGAGAATGTGAACGATGAACTGTCGTCCGCCTCCAGCATCTCCTTTTCGATCAGCTGGTTGAATATGCTGTACTTGCTGTTGAGGGCGATGAGGCTGGCCGATTCGACGCGTCCGCTCACGAGCTTAGGCCCCCTGACATAATCCTCATAGGTGTCCATCATGGCGCGCAGCTGGGCCGGGTCGAACTCCTGCCCGACCTGGTCCTCGCGCAGCACGTCGTTCACCGGAACGGGGTTGAAATCATACTCGGTGAGGGCGGGCGCCTCGTCCAGCACTGTAGAAGCTATTAGAATGTCCTCGAGATCCTGGGCGAACTTCTTCAGCTCCTCGTCCGTCAGCTCAATCTCGCGACCTTCGCGACCCTCTTCACCTTTTCGATGTCCATGCTTTCAACCCTGCGGCCTTCCCGTTAGGATGACCGCGTTCACCCGAAGTGACTGCGGTCATGTCAAACTTTCGCACTGATGCACAGAACCACGATACCATTGATGGAACCGGCCTTGACGGCAATTACCAGCCGTCCAGCTAGGTCTCCCACCTCGTCGCTCAAAAGAAAACGTTTATCACCTATCACAACTTACTGCGGTTTAAGTGAGCCGATGGCGGACGATTACGAGAAATTAATGAAGCAGGGATTCCAGTCAATGGGCGAAGGCGAATACGCAGCGGCCCTATCCAAATTTGACAAGGCGATCAAGGCCAACCCAACGAGCGCAGAGGCGTATTTGGCCAAGGCCGACGCAGGGGTTCTCGTACCGAAGGTCACACAGGAAGAGGTCATCGCCCTCTACAACAAGGCGATCGAGCTCGAGCCTGACAACCCGTTCATCTACCAGGCCAAGGGCGCCTTCTGCATGGACGTGGGACTGTTCAACGACGCCGAGGCGGCCTACTCAAGGCGGCCGAGAAGGACCCCGAGAACCTGTCCTACTACTATTCCGAGTTCGGTGTGGAATATTTCCGCAAGGCACCGGTGGTCTTCGAGCAGCACATGGACGGAGACCATGGAGATCATCACCAAAAGGCGCTCAAGTACCTGCTGAAGTCCATTAACTTGGACGAGGCGAGCGCAAAGAAATTGTTGTGAGAGCTCAATGGAGGAGCTTGTCCTCCTCCCAATTCACTTTCTCTTTGTTCTTCGTGGCGTTGGGGCTGTCATTGGTGCACATCTTGGCCTTGGCGTCGTAGTGCTCCTCGCATATCAGCCGTCCGCATATGGAACAGGTGTGGAAAACGTGGCGCCCCAAATATAGCATTCACCGATCAGATCCATGATCGTTCATTTGTGCAAGTTGATGAAATATCCTTTCGTCCGAAAAAGGGAATAATAGTTCAGATGCCGCTGCTATCGTCAGGAGCCGCTCTTCCTTCCGTGACCGGCGGGCCAGCAGGCCAAGCTGGGCCAGTCCTTCGGCCACTCCCTCGGAGTGGGATGCCTTGCAGATATAGTCGGCGGCCTTCTTGGCCGGCGCGGAGGCGTTGGCCACGGCGATACCGTATCCGCACTGCGACAGCATCTTCACGTCGTTGTCCGAATCCCCGACAGCGACCACCTCGGATATGTCCAGCCCTAAGATCTCGCATGCCTTCCGGACACCGTCGACCTTGCTGTGCCCGGGCTCCATTATGTGAATGGCGAACCCGGTGGCCTCTATCTCGACGTTCCAGTCCTTGAGGAAGCCCCTGACCGTTTCCAGGTCGAAGGAGCGTTTCAGCGCCACCTCAGTCCTGCGCCAGTTGTCCGTGAAAAGTCGTTCCACCTGGGGCATTTTGGTCTTGAGGTAGGCGAAGGCCTGCTTGGCCAGTTCGTCGGAGTGCAGCTGGAATATCTGTTCCTTGTAGGATACCAGGCCGCCGTTCTCTGCTATGACCGGACCCTTGAGGCCGATGAAGGTAGATAGGCCGAACGCCACCGGAAGCACGTTCCCGGAGCAGATGGACACCGTGTATCCACTGTCCTGGACCCTCCGCAGGGTCTCAATGCCGAGCGTCTGGATACGCTTCTGGTCGTCGGTGATCGTGCCGTCCACGTCGCAGACCAGCAGTTTGTACTTCGAGCTCATCGCGATCTTCCGGGGTTCAGTTCCGCAGCTCGCCCAGCGTGGTGATCCGTTCGGCGAATGCGTTGTGCTTGTGGATGGACTCCTCGCTCTCGCTCCGGACCGTCACGATGGTCTCGTCGGCAGGTCGGTGTATTTGACCAGGATGCGCTGCAGGTTCTCCCTGACCACGTCCTCCACGAACTTCGGGTGATCGTGCGCCTCGATGACCACCATGGCCTCCTCGGAGCGTTTCAATATCTCGAAGTGGGCGAGCTGAACGATTTCTCGGCGATCTCGATCAGGTCGTTGGCCTCGATGTCCAGCTCCTCGGGGATCTCGATCATGAGGGTGGCAACGTTCCTCTGGTTATGGGTGATGTTGGGCAGGTCGCTGTCCTTGAACCGCAGGTTTCCCTTGTAGGTCCTTGACCGTCTCCATGGCGCAGGGGCATGCCGTCATGCCGATGACCTGGACCCCGATCATCTTCTTCAGTCCGTTCCCCTTCCGGTCAATGGCCTTGGCCATCAGCTTGAAGGACTCCATCGTCTTCCTTCCCGACGGGACGGTCCTCTCCAGGAAGTAGTCCGCCACGATGTTCACCTCGGAATATGTGGCATACTCGTGCCTCTCCAAAAGGTCCTTGGCCATGTTGGAGGCGAGCGCCTCGATGCCGGGCACCGGTTTGCTCAGGCTGCTTTCCACCACGTCCGTGATGACCTCAAGGTTGCGGGAAAGGTGGGAGCCCCTTTGTTCCGAGGGCAGATCAACGAAAACATCGAAAGTGCAGGTAAGTGTGACCAGGTGCCCGGCGCGGTTCACCGCCACAGGCTTCTTGACGCCTGTGACGCCGACCCTGGTCAGCATGAACCCGTTAGTAAGCCGCCTGTTCTGTACATCGCTCAGCTGTATGGAATCACCTAGCGCTGTCATTCAGGCCTGATATTATAAACCTCTCGTTAGCGACCATTCAAATTGTAGCGCTCCGGACAACGCCAGTATGATCCTCGGGCCCCGACACCGATTAATAGCCCGGAGGGAATCCTTCCCCGATGATCTGCGGCGTGGACGAGGCGGGGCGCGGGCCGGTCCTGGGACCCATGGTGGTCGCGGCGGTGGCCATCGAGGATGACGTTCTGCTGAGGCGCATGGAGGTTCGCGACTCCAAGAAGCTGACCCCGCCCGGAGGGAGGAGCTGGCCGTGAAGATCCATGCCTCATGCCAGGTCGAGTACCGAGTGGTGAGCCACGAGGAGATCGACGGAAGGGGGACCAAGATCTCCCTAAACGAGCTGGAGGCGGCCGTATTCGCCTCCCTCATCGATCGCCTGGGAGCAGACACCGTCTATGTGGACGCCTGTGATGTCAACGAGTCGCACTTCGGCAAGATGGTGATGGACCATCTGAGCTACCGGCCTAGGATGGTGAGCGAGCACAAGGCGGACGATCACTACCCCGTCGTGTCCGCGGCCTCGATAATCGCCAAGACCAACCGGGACCGCATCGTCTCTGAGATCCAGGACGAGCTCGGCCAGGATATCGGGTCCGGATATGCCTCCGACCCGAAGACGATTGCATTTCTGCAAAAGTGGATAAAGGAGAAGGGAGATTTGCCGCCCTATACGCGTAGGTCATGGGCTACTGCCAAAGAGGCAATGAGCTCGTCCAAGAACGCGAAACTGACCGACTGGGAATGATTCAATGCCGGTGAAAGAACTTTTGGAAGGAACCATCGCTAAGTTCAACGCGAAGGTGGAGAAAGATGAGAAGCTACAGAAGGAGCTCGAGTGTGTCAAGAAGAAGGCCAACATGGACCTGGGCACCGAAAGCTATTCCTTCGAACTGTCCTGCGGCAAGATGCATTCCCTGAAAGAGGGTTTGTTCGAGAGCGCGGACATCACCATCACGTCGGACCCAAAGACGGTCGAGGACCTGCTCACCGGAAAGTTGAAACCGATGAAGGCCTGGGCGCTCAAGAAGATCAAGATCAAGGGTTCGCTGGAGGACGTCATGCGCCTCCGCAAGTTCTTCTGAAACTCATTTCTTCTTGGAAAGGACGTATCCGACCGCCGCGCCTATGACGGCCCCGAATGCCAGGCCAACCTCGATCAGGAGTATCTGGTTCGCGATTACGTAGGCGGCGAATCCGGCCATCAGGCCGAGCAGTATGCCAATGGCTAGGTACTTTGACAGGGTCTCGTTCACGGTTCGAGATGTATCGCAGGCCATAATATATCTCGCCGACAGAACCGCATCCGGGCGACCAGGTTAGGAAACCTTTATCTAAGGCTTCTCAATTAGGAGTACTCCACAATAGCGGGGTAGGGTAGCCAGGACATCCCGTCGGGCTCATAACCCGGAGACCGATCGTTCAAATCGATCCCCCGCTACCATCTTCTAATCAATTTTGCTCCCAATGTCCTTCCGGTCCGGAAAGTAATGACGGTCACAAACAAATAGGCCGCAAGGCATTACATAAAGAGCCACTCAAGGAATAAGGTGTCGAATGCCAAAGGTAGACGTTCTGATCATTGGCGCTGGGGTCACTGGGGCGGGAATCGCCAGGGACCTTTCCATGCGCGGTTCATCGGTTATGCTTCTGGACCGGGGTGATTTCTGCTCCGGGGCCTCCGGGGCCAACCACGGAATGCTCCACAGCGGGGCGAGGTACGCGGTCAAGGACCCGGAATCGGCAAAGGAATGCGCCTCCGAGGCGAACATCCTGAGGAAGATCGCCGCCCCTTTCATCGACGATGTGGGAGGCCTTTTCGTCTCTTTGCCGGAGGACGACTACGGTTTCGCGGAGAAGTTCAAGCGGGGCTGCAACAACGCCGGCGTGGACGCCAGGGAGCTGGACGTCTCCGAGGCGCGTGAGAAGGAACCATCCCTGAGCGGCGACATGGTCCGCGCTTTCTGGGTCGATGACGGTTCGATCGACCCGTTCGGCTTGACGCTGGCCAACATCGAGGATGCCCGGTCCAGGGGCGTGAAGGTCCGCAATTACTGCGAGGTCGTTGGACTGGACGTGAAGGACTACTCCATAGACGCGGTACGGTTCAAGGACCTGCGGAGCGGGATCATCGAGTCCGTGAACCCAGGCGTGGTCGTCAACGCCGCCGGGGCCTGGGCCCCAAGCGTGGCCAACATGGCCGGCCAGAAGCTATCGCTGAGGATCGACAAGGGCAGCCTGGTGGTGCTCAACGGGCGCCTCTGCCGGATGCTCGTGAACAGGCTGAGACTCCGGCCGACGGGGACATCGTGGTCCCCAATCATTCATCGACGATCATCGGGACCACCTCCAGCGGGGTAACCTCAGGGGACGGCAACAGCCCCACTGAGGCGGAGGTCTCTTATCTGCTGAGGGAGACGGCCAAGGTCATCCCGGGCATCTCCAGCGCCCGGGCGGTGCGGGCCTATTGCGGCGTCAGGCCGCTCATCCCGGCGGGCGGGGGCGGCCGGTCGGCCAGCCGAATTTCAAGGTCATCGACCACGCCGGTTCGGGCATCGACAATCTGGTGAGCGTGATCGGAGGCAAGCTCACGACCTACCGCCTCATGGCGGAGAAGGTCTCGGACCAGCACGCCCTGGAACTGGCCTTGCTGGGTTTGGTCAACCTGCCGGGTCGATAGTGCCTGAAGCGCCGGTGTGCCGATCCCCGTAAGCGCGAAGATGGGCATGATGGCGAAAACGATCCAACCTTTAATAGCGAAGGCTAAGGCGACAAGGGCAATCGCTGAGCAGGCGACTCCGACGAGAACCGCCCAACGTTCGCCAAGCAGTTTGGTCGCCGGACCCGGCAAAAGTATCTGCACCACTGTTTGACAGACCCCGAACGTACCCAGCGAAAGGCCGATCCAGAGGCCGTTCCAGTGGAACGTGTCGAAGCCCCACAATGCCCAGCAAGTGCCATAAGCCTCGCCGGCACCGCTAAAGATGAAAAATACGAAGACAATGGGCAAGACCCGCTTCATCGAGAAGACCCAAACGAGCGGCCTAAGCGGGTTAAGCGCCTCTCTATCGATCTTCTTTTGTGTTGGCGAGTGCGACTCCGGCAGGATGAACAACGCAAGCAGCAGATTGCATGCGTTCAGCATAGCCGCAGCAATGAAAGGGAGGCGCACCCAGTAGTCGCCCAACAGTCCGCCGAGAACCGGACCAATAATAAAGCCGATGCCGAACATCGCATTGAACAGGCCGAAGCGGCGGGCGCGTGTGTCCTCAGGCGAAACATCGGTAATGTATGCCATCGCAACGGAAACATTAGCGCTGGTCAGCCCGGCAATTGCGCGCCCCGCGAGCAGCATCCACAGTTGCGGCGCGAACGCCATGACAACATAATTAATCGTCGCGCCCGTCAGCGAAATCAGTAGCACCGGCCGCCTACCGAGCCTGTCGCTCAAAGCGCCCAGCATGGGCGCGAAGAAGAACTGCATCACCGCGTAAAGGGCAATCATGATCCCGACATACGGCGCGATATTCCTGGCGTGTGTCACATCCTCAAGAAGTCGCGGAAGAATTGGGAAGATCAGGCCGATGCCGATGGCGTCGAGCGCGATGGTGGCGAAGATAACGTAAAGCGGTCTCTTCATTGCGCGGTTTCACCCATTGGTTTTCCGTCAAAAAACAATCCGCCGGTAGGCCCGTCGTGGTCCAGAGTTGCTGCCCAAACAACGCCCTTGGCGGCTTCGGCCGGAGATCGATCCTTGTCGTCATCGCCACGTTCAGGATGCGTTGCCATACCCCTGGATCGACGGCATTCACCAGAATCGGAGTATTCGCCAACGCGGTGGCAAGCGTGGTGGTCAGCGCGTTGAGAGTGTACTTCGCCAGAGAGTGGGCTGGGGAGAAGATCAGATCTGTGTTGCGCTTGCCGATCTGCTGCGCCGCAATGCTTGACACGTTAACGATGCGAGCCGCAGGGGCTCGCCGCAGCAACGGCAGCAAAGCCTGAATCAGCCCCCAACACCCAAACACATCCACCGCGAATGCCTCTTGCAGCGCATCCAGATCTACGTCCAATGCTGAACGAGTGCGAAGTCGGAAAACTGCTCGCGTTGTTTACCAGCACATCCAGATGATCGAAGGTATTGGTGAGCTGCCCGGCAGCCTCGATGATGCTGGTCCGATCAACCAGATCGATGCGTAGGGCCGTGGCAGAATGGCTTGCCCTCCGCAACTCAACGGCAAGCTCTTCGGCCTTACGGATATCCCGCGCCGTCAGGATTACGTGATAGTCGAGTTCGGCGAGCTGGCGGGCAACTGCGAATCCGAGGCCCTGCCGACGGCTAACGCCGGTAATGAATGCATACTTGTGTTTCATTGTTGGTTCTCTTCTAATTGAGCAACAGAAATGATGAGTTTGCCGGTAACGTGCCCTTTGGCGCTGAGTTCCTGGGCCTCCGCCGTTCGTTCAAGCGGAAAGTCTGTTCCACATGCAACCGGAATCGCCCCTCGGAGCATAGTCGAGCCAATTTCGCAAAGACCTGCTCGGAATTTTTCGGTGGTCCGTAACAGAACTTCGCGCCGTATTGCGGAGCCGATAAATCGGCAACTGAAAGCACACGCGCGGGATCGTGCACAATCTCGATCAACTCCGGGATGATTCCCGAGCCGGCAACATCGAGGGCTCGGTCCACACTTTCGGTGCCAACTGTCTAACGCGTCCCTCCAGGCCCGGTCCGTAGGTCGTCGGGATGGCACCGAGTTCGCGTAAATACTCATGCTTGGTCGCGCTCGCAGTACCGATCACGGTAGGGCGCAGCTCCCCGACGGGAGCCGCCTTGCAGCGGTGATTCCCCGGTTGTCCGGCCCGCGCCGGCAATGGTCGATTCGCAAATTCACAAGCCGCCATTTCACGGTCGATGACTTGATCGCTCGCGGGACACTGACGCGCCCGCTTGCGGAGTTCCTATCCGCACAGATTGCGCGCGGCCAGACCATCCTTATCAGCGGCGGAACAGGAACCGGAAAGACCACGCTCTTGAACATTCTTGGCCAGTCGATCCCCGACCACGAACGCATCGTCGTGATCGAGGATACAGCCGAGCTGCGCATCGAGAAGCCGAATATCCTTGCCGTCGAATCCCAGATCGATACTCACCAGCAAGCCGGTAACTTCGACGACCTGTTGAAGGCGGCTCTGCGCTGGCGTCCCGATCGGATTATCCTCGGCGAAGTGCGCGGAAGCGAGGCACGCACGCTACTCGATTCCTTCAACACCGGCCACTCCGGTTCGCTCGCCACAATTCACGCCAACTCCGCCGCAAAGGCGCTTCGCCGCTTTGCGAACCTCGTTCTGCGCAGCCACTCTCAGGCGACCTTTGAAGACATGGAAGCCGAGATCGGCGAGGCCGTCGATCTCGTGATTCATATCGAGCGTGAACCAGGGCGCCGCGTGATCCGTGAAGTGCTGCGAATGAACGGCTACAACCGTGCGGCTCAGAGCTTCCAGACGGATTACGAATACCAGGCTGGAAAAAGGAGATAGCGGAGGTAAAGCCATGCTGAAAGCTATCTGCAAAGCGCCCGTTTCCGTGTGCAATCCGCCGCTCATACGTGCCGGATTGTGGACACCGCTTCGGCTCACCAATGGCTTGCCGAAGGCGCTCCCCATCGCGGACGCTCTCACCATGCTCGAAGTCCGCCGCCGCTTCGAGCTTTCGCCTCATTTTGCCCGCGCCTATGCAGTGAAATTCTCTTGACTGCACGGGCGGAATTCAACCCTCTAACCAACCCCATATTGCCCACCGAAAGGAGCAGTTCCATGCCGTTGCTTGAGATCATTCAGTCGCAGCAAGTTTCCGCTACGATCCGCCTCGACAAGACCACCGCCGAGCAGATCGACAAGTATGCAACCTTTCTCCATGCCTCCGCCGATGAGGTTGTGGACAAGGCTCTGGCCTACGTCTTTGCTAAGGACCGCGACTTTCAGGAGTACCTTCGGTCTCCAGAAGCCACCCGCGCCGCACAGAGCCTTCGTGTCCGCCGCTCGCCTCAGAATGGCGACGGTGCAGAGCCACAGCCGCATCATGCAAGGGCTGCAAGAAGAGTAGAGGCCGTGAGTGATTCACGCCTGCGCAGCAGGGATGGAGCGGCCTATGCCCGTTCGGTGCTCCGCACCGGGTTTATCTCGACACTCCACCCCTCGGAGGGAACTGATTAGGTTCTTTGGAACCTAATGGGTTCCCGGTCAAAACAAAGGACTTGCCGAAAGACGGGAACCTATTAGTTTCCTGTCTTTTGAAAGTAAAAACGGGAGGTTTCCATGCCACTAGACCATCTTGATCCATGCAGAAAGAAAGGGGCCGTGCGCGGTCGAGAGAGCCGCGACCAGTCGCTACAACACCAAGTTGACACCGACAGAACTTGTATCGATTGAAGAGGGGCGGCTCAAGCTGACGGGCGAGCTGTTGGCGAGTGGGTCCGCGAAACGGTCTTGAAAGCAGCACGCTCTTCATCCAGTGCTCCTGAAACAGACCAGATTATGACCGAGATCATCGGCCTGCAACTGTTCCTGACGAACGCTCCTTTCATCTGTCGTTTGCGGCGAACGCATGAGCGCGGAACAGTATCAGGAGTTGATGCGAAACGTGAAAGCCAACAAGCGCCGCACCGCCCGCGAGATCATCGCACAGTACGCTGCGGAGACCAAGGAGGAACGCCATGCCTGAAACCAATTGGGGAAGAAAAGAGACCATCATCTGGCCGCCTCACCAGCCGATTTATACGATTGGCGCTCTGCTTCTGTGGGTGATTGCGACAGGATTGTTTGTCTATCTGCGCTTTCAGTTCGGCTCTCTCGCCGCTCCAGAGGTACCTACCTTCCGTACTACTTTCGGCACTGTGACGGCGGGCATCACACATCCGGTCAGCAAGTATCAGTTGGTCTATGTTTCCGAATATGAAACGGCGGGTTTTGTCTCGCGCTTGACTCGGACGTTCAGCCAGGGTCTTACGTCCGCAGTCTGGCTGGCAAGACATTGCCGATGACGATCACGCCGGATGGCCAGCGTCCCATGGACTCTACTATCTCAATCGCGAAGCCCCGCGTGACTACCAGAACAAAGTGCTTCACGCATGGATTGCCCACTGGTATCTATGGCGATCTTTCGCCCTTCGATCTCTTCAAGATGCAACTCGTTTTTGGACTTGTTGCCTTTGCCTTGCAGCTTCCCATTTCGATCACCAAGGACATTCGCCGCCGCAAGGAAATGAAGTATGGACGCCGCCTGAAAGGCCCGGTTCTTGTGACTCCAAAGCAGTTCAACAAGACAGTGCAAGGCTCCGGCATCGGCCTCAAGGTGGACCAGTGCCGGCGAGATGTTGCGCGTTCCTTCGCGTGCCGAGGACCAGCACTTCGAGATTATCGGCGACACCGGAAGCGGCAAGACGACCATCATCATGCAGATGCTCAGGCAGATTCAGGCACGCGGGCATTCGGCAATTCTGTATGATCCTGCCTGCGAGTTCATCGAACGGTTTTACGACGAGGAGCCGAGGCGACATTGTTCTCAATCCACTCGACCGCCGATGCCCCTATTGGGGACCGTCCGAGGAACTCGTCCGCCGCGCAGAGGCCCGCACCGTGGCGGCCTCCTCTTCCAGCCGCAGAACAGACAAGAAGGATGAATTCTTCATTGAAAGCCCGCAGAAGATCTTCGCTCATCTGCTGCTCGATCTGCCTACGCCGCAGCAGTTGGTCGATTGGATGTCGCACCCGGAAGAGATCGACCGCCGGGTCAAGGATACAGAACTCGCCTCGCTGATTGATCCATCTGCTCCGCAGCAACGTCCGGCGTACTCGGCTCGCTGAGCCTCGTCGCCGACAGCTTCCGATTGCTCCAACAAAGAAGAAGCCAGTCGGAGTGGACTGCCCGCGAATGGTCGAAAGAGCGTAAGGGATGGATCTTCATTACCTCACAACCGGCAGAGCGCGAAGCCCTCCGCCCACTGCACAGTCTGTGGATCGACATGCTCGTCCTGCGTCTTCTAGTGCGCCGAAGCCAGAGCAGCACCCGGTCTGGTTTGTGCTCGATGAGTTGGCCAGTTTGCAGAAGCTGCCGCAGCTTCATACGGCCATCACGGAGAACCGCAAATCGCGTAATCCGATCGTGCTCGGCTTTCAGGGCAAGGCACAATTGGAAGTCGTCTACGGCCACCTTGCCGAAGTCATCTCTCCCAGCCAGCCACAAAAATCTTTCTCAAAACGACGGAACCGAACGCCGCCGAATGGGTAAGCCGTGCCATTGGGAAGTCGAGATCGAGCGCATGAAGGAAACGCATTTTGACGGCACTCGACGGGGCGGAACTTCGCCCGACCGGCAGACGGAACCGCTTCGTTCTCGATTCCGAGATCAGCGGCCTCGACAACCTCCACGCCTTCCTCAAGCATGGAAATTATGTGACGCGTTTCTCTTTCCCGGTCCTCGATATGCCGCCATCGAAACCGAAGTTCCTCGAGCGCCTGAAGGATGATTTCATCGTGCGCAAGCCAATAACAGAGCAGCCAGAAGTCACCGAAAAGAAACGCCCGCACTGGTAACGGTTGCGGAGCTTCAGCAGAACAACGGGCCTACCCCGTCAAGTGTCACGACGAATCAAAGTGAAGAGCGCTCGCAAGGAAGTCCAGACGACATTGCTCGTTTGGCTCGGGGATATAAGCCATGCTGACCATTTCCAAACCGCTTTCCGCAGGTCAGGCGCAGAGTTATCACGCCAAGGAATTTACCGCCAAGGAACAGAACTATTGGTCCCAGCGAGGCGAGATTGCAGGCGAATGGCAAGGCCGGATTGCGGGGCATTTCGGCCTTGCCGGAGCGGTTTCCGCAGAAGATTTTGCCAAACTCAGCCAGGGCCAACACCCGGAGACTGGCGAACAATTCGTTCGCCAGCGCGCTGCCTACAAATATCAGAATGCGGATGGAAAGAGCGTCAAGACGATGGAGCATCGCGCCGGATGGGATGCAACTTTTTCCGCGCCCAAATCGTATCGCTTACCGCGCTGGTGGGCGGCGATGACAACGTGCGCGATGGCCCACCGCGATAGCGTGCGTGTCGCGCTGGAGCAGCTGGAACATACACGCAGGCCCGCATCGGCGGAAATCATGCACCGGAAACGACGGCCAAATTCATCGCTGCCAAGTTCGAACATGACACCGCCCGTCCGGTCGATGGCTATGTTGCGCCGCAACTTCATACCCATGCGGTCGTCTTCAATGTCACTGAACGCGACAACGGCCAGTCCCGCGCCATCCAGCCGCAGAGCCTTTTCGCTTCGCAGCAATTTGCCACGGCCGTCTATCAGTCGGAACTGACCTATCAGCTTACGCCAACTCGGTTACGAGATCACCACTGGCCGCAGTGGCGCGCCAGAGATCAAGGGCTACACGCAAGAATATCTTGACGCATCCAGCCCGCGCAGCCAGCAGATTCGCGGGTATCTGGAGCGCACCGGGCGCACAGGTTCGGAGGCCGCGGAGATTGCCGCGCATTCCACCCGCGACCGCAAAGAAATTCATTCTCCCGGCGAAGTCATGGCGGCGCATCGCAAGCTCGCCGCTGACTTCGGCCATCAGGCCGAGGCTGTCGTGCGCGCCGCCCGCGAACGGCTGGAACATCAGGAAAAGCCGGTCAATACTGTTGACCGTGTGCGCGAGTCGCTGACATTTTCCCGCGATAAGAACTTCGAGCGCGAGGCAGTGGTCGATGAGCGCGCCTTGATCCGCGATGGT
>CAWDCQ010000064.1:0-5404 GCA_963800775.1 uncultured Methanomassiliicoccales archaeon
GTCTTGAGACTGGTCAACGAAAGCAAGAACGTGGAGGGACTGGTCGAATCAGCATTGACCTTCTTCCAGAAACAATCGGGATGTGAAGCTGTAGGGTTCAGATTGAAGGATGGTCCCGACTATCCCTACTACGAGGCCAGGGGGTTTCCGGAAGAGTTCGTGCTGCTCGAGACAAAGCTCTGTTCCTACGATGAGCACGGAGATGTTTGCAAGGATCGGAACGGAGACCCGCTCCTGGAATGCATGTGCGGCAATGTGATATGCGGGCGGTTCGACCCAACGAAGAAGTTCTTCACCGCCAAGGGCAGCTTCTGGACGAACAGCACGACGAAGCTCTTGGCCACCTCAACCGAAGAAGATAGGCAGGCAAGGACAAGGAATCGATGCAACGGAGAGGGTTACGAGTCAGTCGCGCTGATCCCGCTTTTTATGGGAAAGGAAAGGTATGGCCTGCTGCAAATGAACGACAGGAGGATAGGCATCTATTCTCCTCAGCTCATCGCACAGTGGGAACGACTGGCGGGATATCTTTCTGTTGCCTTGTCTAAGTTCCTTACCGATGAGGCGCTGCGGGAGAGCGATGCACGTTACCGTAGCCTCTTCGAGACGATCCAGGAGGCAGCCGTTTTCTTCGAATATGTCCTGGACGAGAACGAAGAGGTCACCGATTTCATATGCCGGGACGTCAACCCGGCTGGCCTTGTCGCGATGGGCTATGAATGCAAGGAAGAGATCACGGGCACCAGGATGAGAAAGTTCGAGCATCAGAATACACTTTACCCAGAGGTCGAGGACGTTATCCAGATGCGCAACACCGGAAGGCCGGTAGTGAAAGAACGGCCACATAGAAGCGGGGGACGGAGATTACATCACCGCCATCATCCCGATGGACAAGTACCACTTCATCCTGACCTGCCGGGATGAATCAGAGATCAAAGGGATGCAGAGGGCGGCGGACGCTGCGGCTTCCCGCCTCCAGGCCATCATGGACGTCCTTCCGATCGGGCTCATAACCACCAACGAGAAAGGAGGAATAATCTCCTTCAACGAGATTGCCAAGCAGGTCTGGGGCGGGGATGTCCCGATGGTAGAGGACGCAGAAGGCTATCGTGAGTACAAGGCCTGGTGGCACGACACCGGCGCGGAGGTCCGGGGTGACGAATGGGGCGCCGCCATCTCGCTCAGGGAAGGCAGGACGGTGCTGGGCCAGATGTCACGATCCAGGGGTTCGACGGGGTGCGCCGGTCGATAGTCAACAGCGCCGCTCCGATCAAGACGAAGGACGGAAAGATAGCTGGAGCTGTGGCCACCCACCAGGACATAACCGAGAGCATGGCCCAGGAGGAGTCGCTGCGCATCGCCAACGGGAAGCTGAAGCTCCTGGACTCGATCAATCGCCATGACATCAAGAACCAGCTCCTGATCCTGAGGGGCAATCTGGAACTGGTGCGGGGATCGGTGACCGATCCGGAGGACATGAAGCGGCTGGAGTCGGTGGAGCGGTCCGCGGAGATGATCGAGAAGCAGATCAATTTCGCCAAACAATACCAGGAGCTGGGAAGGAACTCTCCCGTCTGGCAATCGCTGACGCAGGAGGTCGAAAAGGCCTACACGGGATATTCCAGCGCCGACCTCTCACTGTCCTCGGATAACAGCTGCGGGATCGAGGTGCTCGCCGACCCACTGCTACCCAAGGTCTTCCACAACCTCATGGAGAACAGCCTCCGGTACGGGAACAGGCCGGGGAGGATCGGTGTCCATTGCGAACGCTGCGGCAATGACATACTGGTCGTCTACGAGGACAAAGGCCAGGGCATTCCCCGAAGAAGATAAGGACAAGGTTTTCGAGAAGGGGTTCGGCAAGGGTACTGGTCTGGGGCTGTTCCTGATCCGGGAGATCCTGGGCATCACCGGCATAGAGATCCACGAGAACGGCATCCCCGGGCACGGGACCAGGTTCGAGATCAGGGTGCCGCAGGGACGCTTCCGGGTCGTCAACGGGCTTGCCGGCGCTGTCATGAGATTGGCGTCGTTCCTCTAGCCCATAGGCCCAGAAGTACCCTAGGCGGTCCGATCTAGAGAAGATCATGAGCGCCGATACAATTATCGTTCAGTTGGTGGAATGCCACAGGCACCGAAGCGGAGGGTTCACAAGATGAGGGTGGCTATCGCAGGGGCCGGCATGTCCGGTTCATTTCTTTACAGGAGGCTCAAGGATCTTGGTCTCGCGGACGTGGACCTTTATGATGTCAAGAAGAACACCGCATGCGGCGGCCGGCCCTGTGCCTGGGGGTTCGCCCCAGCCCAGGGGATGATGGAGACCATATCGAAGGTGGCCAACCCGTCCCAGTTCGAGATGTTCCGCTCCAGCCAGGCGACGGTCGACGGCGTTAAGGTCGGCTTCGACATGCTCGCGCTGGACAAACCGGCTTTGGTCAGAGAGCTTTCCAAAGGAGCGGCCATCAAGGAGGGGGAGATCGACCTGGACGACTATGACCGGGTCATCGACGCCACGGGGGTGGACAGGGCGTACCTGCCCAAGCTCGAGAACGATGTCATAGCGGATTGCGTGCAATACCGGATCCGGAGCGACAGACCGCTGGACCTGTGGTTCGAGACCACGTCCCTGGGTTATGAATGGTGCTTCCCCCTCGGGAAGTGACGAATACCACATCGGGTTCGGGAACCTGAAGAGCGATGTGCATGACTACCGCCCGGCAGTGCTTGACGCCGACAAAGGAACAGTAAAGATGATCTGCAGATGCCGCAGCCGCATCAGGCTGTCATCCCCTTTTCATTCGCAGCCGATCGTGGCCGGCAAAGTGGTGGGCATCGGCGAGAGCATCGGGGCAGTGGGGCCGTTGGCCGGGGACGGCAACCTGCACGCCATGCAGACCGCGGAACTGCTGCTGGAACACTGGGATGACCTGGACGGTTACGCCAGGGAGGTCCTCCGCCAGTATGACTGGATGAGGAGGGAGAGACGCACCGCGGAAAAGACTTCAACGGGCACAGGCCGAACCTGTCCGACGCCCTGGTCTTTCGCCAGCACAGCAAGATGGTGGGCATGAAGCTGAACACGCTCGATATACTGAGGCTTTTCCGGAGATCGCTGGAGGGATGAGACATGCTAGCGGTCGTCTTGGGCAGTGCGGGTGGGCCCCATGGGTGTTGACCGGGACCTGGGCTGGTACCAGTACCTGGTGCATAACCGGTCGGTCGGCGGCAGCCTGTTCACGCTTCTGCACCTGCCGTTCATGCTGTCGTTCCTCTCCCTGGTGCTGCTTGGCACCTTGACGGTCAGGAACGTGGACCTCAGCGTCCTGCTGCTGGCTCTGGGAGCGGTGGCCGCCATGCTCTATGGCGAGCACATGCTCGACGACACCACCCGGGTCGGCAAACCCTGGCGGACGGTGTTCGGGGACCGCACCCTGGTCATTTTCGGCCTGGCATTGTACGCCGTGGCGATCCTTATAGGCGCCTATGCCAGCATGCGTTTCGGAACAGTGCTGCCGGTGGCCGGCGTGGCGCTGGGGATCCTCTTCTGCACCCTGTACGGGCTGGAGATGTGGAGGTTCCACCAGGTCTGGTTCGGGGCGCTGGGGATGGGGGCCATCGCCGCTTTCTCCTATCTCGCCCAGACCGTCATCACCGGCCAGGCGGTGGACGGCCCGATGGTATTGGTGCTGCTGGGGACCGGCTTCGCCTTCAGCTACGTACTTTTGGGACTGTACGAGTACACCAAGAACGACGGCAGTGCGGTGGTCTGGAGACTCCTCGGAGGCCAGTTCGTACTGTCCTACATACTGGGAATGGCCGTGCTGTGGTTCAGATGAATAGCGATGAACCTCTGGCGGTCGGGCCGGAAGCTTAATTGCCATTGGGCTCCGAACTGTTTACGTGCGAACCCGGCAAGAACCTGACCTGCCCAAGTTGTCCGTTCGCCTCCAGATCAGCGGCGGTACCGAACACACAGTACGGAACTATGCGGGCCCAACGGGAGACGGTTCCAGTCAGAGAGGAAGGTACGGGGGCCGGGCAGTAGGCCGACATCCCTGTTCTATTTCGCCCGGGTCAAGCCAATGGCCGCCTGGAGCGTCAGCGGATCGCTGTTGGGCGTGGGCCTGGCCGGGTACTTGACCCGGTGGAACATAACCGACCTGGTCCCCACTGTGCTGGCGTCGGTGGTCGTAGTCCTGATGCAGTATGTGGCCCACCCGATGAACGATATGATGGACTACGAACTTGACCGGCAGGCGCCCATCGGCGAGACCGGCCGGGTCAAACCCCTGGTGGACGGGATGATAACCCGCCGGGAGACCAAGTGGCTGAGCATGAGCATCGTCCTGGCGGTCCTGGCGGTGCTCTCCTATCTGATCTGGCTGCGCCCGGTCCTGATACTTCCGGCGTCGTATGGCATGGCCGCGCTGATCGGCTACAACCACAAATCCACAAAGCTGGCCTACAGGCCGTACAGCGAGCTCTACCTGAGCATGCCCATCAACGCCCTCACCGTGTTCGTCATATCGTACATCGGTTCCGGGCAGCTGAGCCCGACCGCGGCGGTGGTCAGCATCGCGTTCGGGTTCGCTTCTAGCTCGTTCTTCGTGAGCATGATGAGCATGGACTTCCCCACCGATCGGAAGAACGGCAAGAGGACCACCATCGTGGCCCATCCAGCCCTCAAATGGTGCGCGTACTATCCGCTCATCGGATTGGCCTTCTCGCTGGCCATGGCCCCCTTCATCGCTGGGTCGCTGGGACCTGGCCCACGGCGGCGTTCGTGGTAATCTCCTCCTCGGTCTTCGCTTCCTTGGCGGCGCTCGGCGCCAGGGTCGATGGAATCAGGCTGGACTATCTGGCCGGGGAACTGTCCGGACTGGAGGGCCTGACCGGATCGGGCAGGCTGAACCAGCTTTACATCTCCATCGCCTACGCCCTCTCGCTCACCGCCACCCACGCACGTCCTGGGATTCGTCACCAACATGCACGAACTGATGGCGGTGGCGGAACTGCTGGTGACCAAGCCGGGCGGGTTGACCACCTCCGAGGCGCTGGCGATGGGCAAACCGTTGTTCATCCTCAATCCCATTCCCGGCCAGGAATCCGCCAACAGTGATTTTCTGCTGCAACGCGGCGCGGCCGCCAAAGTCAACAGCGTGGATGATCTTCCCTTCTGCCTGGGCCAGCTTCTCGGCTCCAAAAAGCTCGCCGGGATGGCGCGCGCGGCCAAGGCCTTGGGCCGCCCCGACGCCGCCGCCGACATCTGCCGCGCCGTCGCCGAGCGGCTGGCCGCGCGCCGCGCGAAATAGAGAAGGCGTTGATCGAGCGCCAGAATTGACTCCAGCATCAGGATGCGGCATTTGCACATCCGTTATGGCAGGGCGATGGCGGCGTGGAGATG
>CAWDCQ010000065.1:0-39258 GCA_963800775.1 uncultured Methanomassiliicoccales archaeon
AATCGGTGCCGAATACTATCTGGGCTGTGTTGTTGGTCGTCCAAGAGGAAAACGAATAGCCTGAACCGGCGGTCGCCTGGATGGAGAGCGTTCCAGCGTTCTCCCATACGCTGCCGGTGGGTTCGTCGTCCCCCCTGAAGCGGCTATGAATGTCACAGAGTACTGCTTGGTCCAGCTGGCGGTCTCGGTGATGGGCCCGTTCATGGTTACACTTGCCGGGTTGGACGCCCCGCTGTACTGGCCCGTCCCTACACCGACCCAGGACCCGAACAGGTACCGTTCCCCGGTCACGGTCGAAGGAGGGGTGGCCGTGATGGGGACGGTCGTGCCGGCATTGTCCCATGATCCGGTCGGCGATCGACGGTACCGGGACTGGATGTCATCGTCAGCTGGTATTGATGGGTCCAGGATGCGGTCTCGGTAATGGCACTGCTCGAGGTTAACGTGATCTGGAGGTTGGACGTGCTGATGGTTCCAGTCCACCCAACCCAAATGTACTGTTCCCTGCGCCGGCGACCGGGGCCTTGGCGTTTATGGTGACCGTTGCGGAGGTCCCAAGGAAGGCGCTGTCACCGATGGATATGACCTTGCCAGAGATGGCAACTGCGTTCAGCCCGGTACATCCATCGAATGAATGGTTCCCTATGGTCACGGCGGCTGAAGGGATGGTGATCGTGGCCGGACACTGATAGAAAGCGTAGTCACCGATCGAGGTGACAGTGTCAGGAATACTGACCGAGCTCAATGGCACGGTCTTGTTATTGGCAAAGGCCGATGCCCCGATCGAGGTTACCGGAAGCGAACCGATTAACGATGGGATATGGACATCGGTGCCGTTTCCGGTATACCCGGTGATCTCGGCCGCAGAACCGTTCGAAATGGTCCGATATTCGAAATCTCCACTCGCCAATGCGACGGAAGGGGTGCTGGCTACCATGACGATCGCGGCCAGCATTAGTCCCAATGCAATTAACAGAATAATGATGCTGATTCTTGGCTTCCCGAACATGTTGATTCCCCCCGCCCTTGCCCGGCTCCTATTCGCTCAGATGTATACTATTGGGTTCGGGGGAAACTTAATATTATTCTTGATAGCGGGACGAGGCTCGAATATTTTCACGCATTGTCGAAAAATTGATACCGAGCGTTCGGGTCTCTTAGTGGGACTTTAATTTCATTCTCGATAATACCAAAACAACGCCTTTCATCCTATGGTCCGACTGCGGAACGAAACGTTTGACCTTATCTCTGAACGGGTCTGAATCGGTCCTGATGTTCCCGCTTCCCTATGCCGCTACTTCCACTTCGTGAGTATTCCCTCCCTCTGGAACGTCGCCCTGCTCAGATAGAATAGCACGACATCGGTGGCCAGGAGTATCCCCGAGATCAAAGCCAGCGTCGGTATGTCGATGGAGATCAGCATTATTTCGGAAAGGACATAGACGCCCGCGAAAGGCAGCACCATAAGTCCGCCGAGCTGACTGGCGGTCCGGACATCATTGACCCGGGAGGAGATCAGGACGTTCACCTCTACGCTGAACAGCACAGCGAGCGGGGTAACCACCAGCAGGATAAGCGCAATGGTCCAATTCGGATTGTACAGGTATCCCAGCTTGCTTGACGTGACGATGTCCGTCAATATCATGAAGATCGCGGCCCCCACGTACACCGCCAGCATGGCCGGGATGAAGGAAGCTATGCTCTTTCCCAGAAGGATCTCGTCGTCCGTGGCCGGTGTGGCCAGGAGGGGCTCCAGGCTCTTCTCGACCTTCTCCCCGACAATGCTGTAGGAGGATATGGCCGTCGGGATGAGCGTCGCAATGACGATGAAGAAGAACGAGAACGAATCGAGGAGACCTTTCAGGACATCTGCGGAGACCTCTGGTTTGCTGGCAACGAACCAAATGATCCCGGGCAGACCGATGGATACGAAAAGAGGGAAGAAGACCACGGTGTAGACACGCTCTTCCTCCTCCTGAATATCCTGAGGTCCTTGCTGGCGATCGTCCAAACTGTGTCCAGGTCCATGGATGTCAGCCCCTCACCAGTTTCATGTAAACATCCTCAAGTGTCGGCCGGAGATCGTTCACGAACTGGACCTGACCGCCGGCTTTAATGATGGCCTCAATGATGCCCGGGTTCTCCTTCTCCGGATCCCCGACCTCGATGATCAGACTGTTCCCTTCCGCGGTAACCTCTGGGAACCCCAGCCTCGCCAAGGCGGCGATGATGGCCGCGTTCACCTGGACGAGCCTGACGGAGATCCTTCTCCTGCGGAGGGACTCGGTGAGCGTTTCCGGTTCCCCTACCGCCATCAGCTTGGTGTTCAGGATCCCGATCCTGTCGCAGATCCTCTGCGCCTCGTCGAGATTGTGGGTGTTGATGAAGATGGTCTTCTTTTCTTTCTTCAGTTCCAGAATGAAGTCCCTGACCGTCTTCGATGCCTCCGGGTCGAGGTTGGCCGTCGGTTCGTCCAAGAACAGGACCTGAGGGTCGTGTATCAACGCTCGGGCTATGGCGAGTTTCTGCTTCATGCCCTTGGAGAACGTCCCCGAGCTCAGCGTCCTTTTTCTCCCAAAGGTCCAGCATCCTCAGGAAGCGCTCAATGCTCTCCTTTCTCTGGGCCTCCGGCACCTTGTACAGCCGGCCATAGAAGTCCAGGTTCTCGTAGGCGCTAAGGCCGTCGTAGAGGCCGACGTTCTCAGGCAAGATCCCGATGATCTTTCTGATCCCTACCTGGTCCTCCTTCTTGCCGATCTCATAATCTCGCGATCCGGGCCTCGCCGCTGGTCTTCGAGATCAGGCAGGACAGCATCCGGATGGTGGTGGTCTTTCCCGCGCCGTTGGGTCCCAGAAAACCGAAGACCTCGCCGTCGTTCACGTGAAAGGTAACTCCGTCGACCGCGGTCTTGTCGCCGAACTTCTTTGTCAGACCCACAGTGTCGATCATATCTGTTCCAGAGGTCAATACCTGTCCCGGACCTAATTAGACTATCCCATGACCATTGAGATTGGAATCTTCGATCGAACACGTCCAAGATGACGACCATCCTGGAAGGATCGGAATTGGTTCCAATACATGGAGGCCTTCGTAAGCGGCTTTGGGCCGGACATCTGATCGGACCTCCTGACGCGAAAGATCACGGTCCATCGGCTCCACCCACAACACGGATCGGGATCCTGCGGATGGCGCTATCGAACAGCACCTTTTCGGTCTGATTATATACGGAATATGTATTTCTGGTTCAAAACTGGCATGCGCTGATAAGGGCCGATGCCAGGGACATATAAGGCGGATTTCTGATGAGCACCGAGGAGAGGACAGATCAAACGGCAATTGGAAGATCCTGGCGATCTTGGCGTCGGTCGCGATGATGGTCATGTTCATCGAAATCATGCTGGTTCCAGCCTTGCCCTACGTAGCGGTGGACTTTAACGATACCCAATGGATCCCCTGGGTGCTTTCGATCTATCTGCTGGTGGGCGCCGTCGCCGCACCTCTGGCGGGCCGTCTCGGCGACATGTACGGAAAGAAGCGGATAATGATCTACGTCATGTGCATCTACGTCATTGGGCTGCTGGGCAGCGGATTCTCCCTGGACATTTCGCGGGCAATGTTGGGGCAGCCTTCCATCTTCGTACTGATCTTCTTCCGCGGGGTCCAAGGAATAGGCATGGGCATGTTCCCCCTGGCCTTCGGCATCATCCGGGACACGTTCCCCAGGGACAAGATCCCGACCGCCATAGGAACGGTCAGCGCCATGTTCTCGGTGGGCGTATCGCTGGGTCTGCTGGGCGGCGGCTACATCACCTCCGTGGGTCACTGGTACGACGCTTTCCACGTGGTGGTCCCGTTCTTCATCGCATTGACGGTGCTGACGGTGTTCCTGATCAAGGACCCGATTGTGGTCAAGAGAGGTTCCCTGGACCTGACCGGGGCCGCGACCCTGGGCATTGGGGTGTTCGCCCTGCTCCTTGGGCTGACCCAGGGACAGGAATGGGGATGGGGCAGCATCTCCATCATCGGACTCTTCCTGCTCGCCCTGGCGATGTTCATCGTGTTTGGTGCGCTGGAGCTCAGGATCAAGGACCCATCGTCCGCCTCTCCATGTTCCGGAACCGGGGGGTCCTCGACGCCAGCGTCACCGCGATATTCATCGGCTTCTGCATGTTCCTGCTGTTCCAGACGCTGCCGTTCTTCCTGGAGACGCCCAAGGTGGCGGGAGGCTTTTCGGCATCTCCGACACCTTCGTGATCGGCCTCTACATGTTCCCGTCCGCCATCGCGCAGCTCATATTCGGCCCGCTGGGCGGCGTCCTGTCCAAAAAGGTCGGAGCCGACAAGGTGCTGATAGCAGGCCTGGCCATCCTGGCCCTGGGATTCGGCACGCTGGTCTATCTGCGCACCGACTGGGTCGGCATCGTGATTATCGATGCTCATCATCGGCGCGGGTATGGCGCTGTGCATGGTATCGATGATAGACCTCGTCGTGGTCACCTGCTTCCGGAGCGGCTTCGGCGGTCGCCTCGGGCATGGACGCCCTGTTCCCAGGTCGTGGAGACTCGGTCGACCGGTGCTGGCAGTCGTGATCCTGTCCAATTACGCATATCTCTGCAGGGCAACATCATCTCTCCCTCAGAGAACGGTACGTGACCACATGGATGGTCGGAACAGTCTTGCCCCTGATCGGCCTGGTCTGCGCCATCGTACATGGCGTCCGAAGAAGCAGGAGATGGAATGCGACATCGCCCGAGGACCTGCCGCCGGGCGTCGATCGCCAGCCAAAGTGATGCCGGGTCAGCGGGTGAGCTTTAGGCCTGCTCCGCCAGGGCCTTGGTGTCCTCCCAGGCCTTGGACAGCGCGTCGAGGCACAGCTGGTGCACTCGTGCCTCTTAGGCCGATCTGCTCCGAGAACTCCTTTGAGAGCTTCAGGAAGTGCTCCTGGTCAGATACCCCGGTGTCGATGTACAGGCATCGGGAATATCCCTGGAACAGGACCTTGACGAAGTACATCGGTTCATAGCCCTGTTCGATGGCGGAATCGAGCCGCAGTTCCTTGATGACCCCGTTCAATCCCATCTCTGCCCATCCGGAGGTGTTCAACCAGGTGCCTGTGACCTTGCGCTTCTCCTCCGCGTACCTCAAGGGGCTGAGCAGAGCACCAATGCAATCGTCGGCGTCCAGCATGACCGTCGGCACACGAAGTTCCTCCTTGACCCCCTTGAGCGATTGGCAGATGGCGTATCCGAGGAACACCGCATCCACCTTGCCTTGGAGGGAGTTGAGCCTTTTCGAATAACGGTGGCCCTGAGATTCGCCGAATCGACGTGAAGCGCGAATTCCAGATATTCCTTGTGGACTATGCTGGGATCGTCCCCGACGACGGCATCGATCTCACGCTTCCAGATATCACATGCAATGATCCCGATGCGCATTCACAACACCTTCTGCAAGGCCATGGGAAGGCATGGCGGTACCGCTGATTTATAATTAGTCAGGGGGATACTACAAACGTCTCCACCTGTCGTCGTCCGGACCGGCCCTTGGCTGCGCCTCTTCTGGATAAGCGCGGTGCCGGCCCTCCCCCTTGGTCGGCGGCTCCCAGTTAATGTCGTCGTCGAACCTGGGCAGCGGCACCTCGATGGAATTCACGTCCCGGTTGACCAAGTTGTTCTGGACATGCTTGGCATCCTTGTGCAGCGTCAGGCCGTCCCTCTCGATCTTCTGCTGCTCTACCTTGGTAAGGGTCATCGGGTCGGTGGTCAACCTGTGCGTCCGGCGCATAAGCCCCAGGGAGGCGATGAAATAGGCCAGGAAGATGAACAGGCACAGATACCATCCCAGTCTGAAGACGAAGGCGGTGGATGCGATGGTCAGCAGGCTGCTGCAGATGAACATGCTGATGAACCCGGAGATGAGCTTTGGGGTCCTTGGTCCTGACGCCCAAGTTATCGTAGCTGATGGTCTTCACAATGGGGCGCAGCTCGGTCTCGAGCATGAAATAGATGTAGACCGAGATGCCGATGGCCACCAGGAATATCGGGAAGGCCAGCTCGTCGTCGGTGACCATCATCCCCACTAGAGCGATGAAGTATCCGACCAGGGACACCTCGATCTTCCTGGACCTGCGGAACAGCTTCAGCGAGGAGGGAAGGATCATTTTGCTCATGGTCCGGTTCATCAGAGATGAACTGTACTTGGCGAAGCTCGGCACGACGTGCCTGAGTCCGCTGTACACCGTGTCGCTGGCCTTCATCATCATCGGCGTCAGCATGCTCATGGCGAAACAGAAAGTTCCGGCGAAAGGGTTCAGCTGGGCCGCTTTGGTGACGCCGGCGGCGTTCGCTCCCACCGAAGCGAACATGACAGACTCAGCACCCCTTCCGCACATGGACGTGCCCATGAACGTGGCGGACCTTCCGGAGAATCCCAGGAAATATGCCAGGGCGCTGGTGAGGAGCAGGTCGCCGAGGATAACCAAGGGGACAGCGATCACGACTATCCAGATGACGGTCGGGAACATCCCCGGATCGATCAGCATGCCGAATGATATGAAGAACACCGCCACCAGGGCATCCTTGAACGGAGATATGCGGTCCTTGAGCCGGTCCGAGATCTTGGTCTCGGCGAACACCATGCCCAGGAAGAACGCCCCTATGATGGCAGGAACCCCCGATACCTCAGCCATGGCGGAGAGGAGAGGAACACCAGGCCGAGCGCGAACAGGACGAACATCTCGTCGCTCTTGATGTGCTCGAAATGCTTTGCGCAGCGCGGGATGACGAACAGTGCCAGGACGATGAAGAACGTGTAGAATGCAAGGACACCGACGATCATGGTGGTCAGGGTCATCGGGTTGCTCCCGCCGCTCTTGAACAGCAACCCGCCGGCGATGGTCATCAGTATCATGGAGATGAAATCCTCAACCACGACCATTCCGAGCAGGAACTCGGTCTCCGGGCTGCTCATCCGGTGCAGTTCCATCAGGGACTGGCCTGTGATGGCTGCAGAGCCCATCGCGATCACCCCGGCGAGGAAGACCGTGTCCACGGTCGGCCAGCCCAATGCCAGGCCGATCAGTATACCGATGAAGAAATCCAATCCTGTGTTGACCAGTGCGAGGAGAAATGCCGACGACTTGGTCTTCTTGAGCTTGGTGACGCTGAACTCCAGGCCGACGAAGAACATGAGCAGGGTCAGTCCCAGCGTGCTCAGGTAGGAGATGAAGCCGGTGTCCTGCATCAGGCCGTCGTACTGGATGCCAAAAGGTTGAAATGGATGAACGGTCCGATGAGCACGCCGGCGACAATGTAACCTAGGATCACGCTCTGTTTCGCCTTTGTGGCCAGAGCGGCCCCGATGAAGGAGACGAGCATTATCATGCCCACCTCGAACATAATCTCTTGCGTCGGGATCATCTCATCTCAGCCTGGAGATGCCACCGTGGACGAGCGGCGCGGCTGACCGAAGGACCCATGCTTGCTTGACATTGTCCGTAGTGTCGCCATTGACCATTCAATCCTAGATATGCCCGGGGCTCATTGCAGAGTACGGGCTAAGTGCATCCCTAATCCATCTTAATGCCCGGAAAGATATAAAACAGTATTGTGCCGGTCAATGACGGACGATATGACCGTCGCCAAGGGCTGGCTTTCTCGGTCCGATCCGGCCGAAACAATCATCCGCTTTCCGCTGCAATGGCATGGCCGTTGATGAATTTGGAAGGCGATTTCCACGCCCAGAGCGAAGAGCAGGCCATCTTGGACCTGGAGACCTCGCCCGAAGGGCTGTCGGAGGGGGAGGCCGCTCGGCGTCTGCTCGAGCATGGGCCGAATGAACTGGAGCGGCAGGCCACGCTGTCGCCCTGGCGCCTGCTGCTGGACCAGTTCACCGACCTCATGGTCATAATCCTCATCGTGGCGGCGGTGATCTCCGGCGCACTTGCGTTCCTGAACGGATCGGTAGAGGACTGGTTGGACACCATCGTCATCCTGGTGATCGTGGCGGTGAACGCCGTGCTCGGTTTTGTCCAGACCTACCGGGCCGAGAGGACCATCGAGGCGCTTAGGGAAATGGCCTCTCCATTGACGACAGTCTTCAGGGGAGGCAAGGAGGTCGATGTTCCATCAAAGGAGGTGGTGCCTGGGGACGTCATCAAGCTCTCGACCGGGGACAAGGTGGCGGCCGACGCCCGGCTGACCGGATCGGTCAATCTCAAGACCGACGAGGCCGCCCTGACCGGTGAATCCCTGCCGGTGAGCAAGGACCACCACCTGGTCCTTCCCCGGGAGACCCTGGTCTCCGACCGCGCCAACATGGTTATGGCGGGCAGTTCGGTGCTGAGCGGCCGGGGGACGGCGGTCGTCGTCTCCACCGGCATGGGAACGGAACTGGGCCGCATCGCCCGCATGGTTCAGGGCGAGGACGAGCAGAGCCCGTTGCAAAGGAAGCTGGAGCGCCTGGGAAAGCAGATCGGGGCGGGGATCGTCGGCGTCAGCATTTTCATTTTCGTCATCGGGATACTGGAGGGAGTGCCCATCCAGGAGATGTTCCTGACCGCGGTCAGCCTGGCGGTGGCGGCCATCCCCGAAGGCCTGCCGGCCATTGTGACCATCTCCCTTGCCCTGGGGCTGCAACGCATGGCGAAAAGGAAGGCGCTGGTGCGGCGTTTGCCTGCGGTCGAGTCCCTCGGAAGCGTCACGGTCATCTGCACGGACAAGACCGGCACCCTGACCAAGGGGGAGATGAACATCAAGGAGGTGCTCACCGGGGAAAGGCTTCAGGTGACCGGGGAGGGATACGAGCCCGTCGGGGAATTTCTGAACCGGTCGGGAGGGACCGTATCGGACGGTGACCCCGACCTCAGGGAACTGCTGACGGCGGGAACGCTGTGCAACGATTCGCAGCTGTTCCAGGAGAACGGCCGATGGAAGGTGCGGGGAGACCCCACGGAGGGAACGCTGATCGTAACCGCCAAGAAGGCCGGCCTGGACCCGGACAGGCTCAGGTCCGAACATCCACGTCTCTTTGAGGTGCAGTTCGACTCGGAACGGAAGCGGATGACCACGTTGCATCAGATAGGAGTAAAACGGATCGCCTACGTCAAGGGGGCGACAGAGAGCGTCCTGCCTTTATGCACCGCTCTGTTCGAGAACGGCTCCCAGGTCCCGCTCGACGAGAGTAAGAGGACGGAAATAAGCCAGAACAACGATGAGATGGCCTCCCGAGCCCTCCGCATCCTGGCATTGGCCAGAAAGGGAAGTCACCGACCAGAGCCTGGACGATTCGATCGAACGCGATCTCACATTCATAGGCCTGGTGGGCATGATCGATGCACCCAGGAAAGAGGCGATGGCGGCGGTGGAGCGATGCCACAGGGCCGGCATCAAGGTGATAATGATCACCGGGGACCACGCCTTGACGGCCAAGTCCATCGCCAAGGACATGTGCCTGCGGTCCTGCGATGATGCGGTGGTGGTCACCGGGGCCGTCCTGGAGACCATGAGCGACGAGGAACTGTCGCGGGAAGTGAAGGAGGTGTCGGTCTTTGCCAGGGTCTCCCCGGAGCATAAGGTCCGGATAGTCGATGCGCTGCAGAACAACGGCGAGATCGTGGCCATGACCGGCGACGGGGTGAACGACGCCCCGGCGCTGAAGAAAGCGGACATCGGGATAGCCATGGGAATCACCGGCACCGACGTCGCGAAGGAGTCCGCGCAGATGGTCCTGGTCGACGACAATTTCGCCTCCATCGTCGATGCGGTGGAGGAAGGCAGGGGAGTGTACGACAACATCCGGAAGTTCGTGAGCTATCTTCTCACCTGCAACAGCGCAGAGGTCGCGGCCATGTTCGCTGCCAGCCTGGTGTACCTTGACCCCCTGATGCTGCCCTTCCTTCTTCCCATCCAGATACTCTGGATGAACCTAATCACCGACGGCCTGCCCGCCTTGGCCCTGGGCATCGACCCCACCACTGAGGATGTGATGGAACGGCCTCCCATCGAGCCCAAGGAACCGCCCATCACCCGGGACGCGGCGTACCGCATATTCGCCATCGGAGCGGTCATGGCCGCCGCCACGCTTGTCTCGTTCGAGCTGGAGTTCGTGGACGCCACCGCGGTCCTGGGCCTCTCCCGGGCCGACGCGGTCCAGCGGGCGCGCACGGTGGCCTTCTGCACCCTGGTCCTGGCACAGCTCCTGTACGTCTTCTCCGCCCGCTCACCGACAAAGACAATTAGGGAGACCGGAATCCTGGACAACAAGAAGCTCATCCTCGCGGTGCTTGTCTCGTTCAGCCTGCAGATGGCTATCGTATACCTCCCCGGCCTGAGCACGGCGTTCCGGGTGACCCAATTGGGGCTGGAGGAGTGGGCGGTGATCGCACCGATGGCCTTCTCCGGGCTGTTGGCGAACGAGGCCTGGAAAGTTCTGGCGCGGAGAAAGGCAGTCAGGGTGGACCGATGATAGAGATAGACGGATCGGAGGGGGAAGGTGGCGGTCAGATGCTGCGCACGGCGCTGGGCATGTCCGCGTTGACCGGGCGTTCGTTCCAGTTCAGGAACATCCGGGCCAGAAGGGACCGGCCCGGCCTGGCCGCTCAGCATTTGACCGGGGTGAGAGGTGTGGCGGAACTCTGCCGCGCCACCGTGGAAGGGGCTAGCGTCGGTTCGACGTCATTGACTTTCGAGCCGGGACCGGTCGAGTCGGGCGATTACCGGTTCGACGTGGGGACCGCTGGAAGCATCACCCTGGTGCTCCAGGCGTGCATGCTGGCCTGCGCACGGACCAGGGCCAGGACAGAGTTCGACATCATCGGCGGCACGAACGTCCGCATGTCCCCGCCGTCCGACTACCTTGAACACGTCCTTTTCCCGCTGCTGCGCAACCTGGGCTATGATATCGATGTCAAAGTACCGGCCCGCGGGTTCTATCCGCAGGGAGGAGGGGAAATGGTGGTAGGAATGGCGATGGGAGAGCACATCCTCCCACTGGCACTGGAGGAAAGGGGTCGGTTCAAGGGGATCGGCGGGGTCTGCTTCACCCAGAAGCTGCCCGACCACATCGCGGAACGCATGGCCTCCACCGCCCGCAAGACGCTGGTGGGGCAAACCCCGATCAAACTGGTCATGGACCGGCGGCAAGGACATTCCGTGGGCGCCGGGCTGCTCCTGTTCGCCGAGTACGAGAACACCGTGCTGGCCAGTGATGCGCTGGGAGAGAAGGGGATAAGCTCGGAGAAGCTGGGAGAGCAGGCCGCCATCTCTCTCCTGGAGGAAATGGAAGGCGGCGGTACCTTGGACCGGCAAGCGGCGGACCAGCTCCTGCCCTACCTTTCCTTGGCCGCCGGACCCTCCACCTTCCTGGTCAATGAGCTCACCATGCACTTCCGGACCCAGATGGAAATGATACGGAAGTTCGTCGACGTCCGGATCGAGACGGAAGCGAGGCAAAAGGGATGGCAGGTGTCGGTTACGCCTAACCGTACATGATGGAACGCTTCTTGGCCAGCTCTTCCGACTCTCCGGTCTTCTTGTTGATCTCCTTGAGCGCCTGCTCCAGCACCGCCGCCTCTTCCAGAAGGGGCTGGGTGTCCAGGCCGCTGTGAAGGATGAGCTTGTCGATGGTGTGGGTGGCCGCCGCCGCTGCCCTCGCGTCTGGGTAGTCCGCATGCGCCTCGGACAATATCGATACGACATCGAAGTTGCGGTTGACCCCCTCGTTCAGAAGAACCCCGGCCAGCCCAACGACGACCCCGTTCTCGAAGATGGGTATGTCATTGCGCAGGAGGAGCTCACGGGCGAACGGGGTCGAACCGACGCCGTAGACAGTGATGTCGTCCCCCTCCTTCTTCTCGATCGTCACCGCTTCGGGCACTTCCACGCTGGTCTCCCCAGCCTTGTTCGCCAGCCCCTCGGGCGAGAGGACCATCTTGCAGCGCTTGTCCTCGACCCAATCCATGATCGTCTGGGCCAGGGGCTTCAGGATGTCCTGGGGAGGCTCGAACTCGGAAACGATGACCACTATCTTGTCCGAACTGCCCTTCCCGATGGGACCGGAGTAGACCCGGACCGGGCTGTACGGTATGCCCTCGCGCACGATGGAGACCGAGGGCAGGTAGGGCGAGTCGATGATCGCTATCTGCTCCAGATCGAGCAGCGTGACCAGGTAATTGGCGGTGATAGACCCGACGAGGCCTATGCTGGAGAAACCCTCTATGACGTAGGCGCCTTTGCAATTGTTCCTCCGCAGCTCGACAACGTCGAAATCGTTCATCGGGCGAATAACGCGCAAGGGGTTATTTTTCTTTTGGCAGTTATTCCGGACGTCACACAAGCTTAAATGCCCCTAGTACGGTTTTCAGGACGATGAGGCCCCGAGTCACCGTGAACTGTGCCATGTCCCCCGATGGCAAGATAGCCACCAAGGAGCACCGGCAGATCAGGATATCTTCCGCCCAGGACATGGAGAGGGTGAAATCGCTGCGGGCCTCGGTCGACGCCATACTGGTCGGGATCGGGACCGTCCTCGCGGACGACCCGCACCTGACGGTCAAGGGCATGCCTCCGGAGAAGAACCCCCTGCGGGTGGTCCTGGACTCGCACGGCAGGACCCCGGACGGAGCGAAGGTGGTGAACGGAAGCGCGCGGACGCTCATCGTGACCAATGACCGGTGCGTCAAGACCTGGCCGAACGTCAAGACGCTCCGGGCCGGCAGGGACAGCATCGACCTGAACGTTCTCCTCTCCAAGCTGCACGACATGGGGGTGGCCACTCTGTTGGTGGAAGGGGGCGGGGAGACGATATGGTCATTCTTCAGGATGGGCATGGTCGACATCTACTCGGTCTACGTGGGCAGCGACATCCTGGGAGGCCGGACCGCCCCCACGCCGGTCGATGGGGAGGGTTTCCTGGAAGGCGAGAAGGTGCATATGGAACTGAGATCGGTGGAAAGGCTGGGCGAAGGAGTGCTGCTCACGTACGAACGGATGGGAGCCGGCTGTCAGTGAACGGATGACATGACCAGACCTCGATTCGCAGCCGACGAGATGCTCGGTTCCCTCGCCCGCTGGCTGCGCCTGATGGGCTACGATACCCGGTACGAGAGGGACAGCAGCGACACGGAAATTCTGAAAAGGGCCATGCTGGATGAAAGGATCCTGCTGACCAGGGACAAGAAGCTGGCGGAAAGGGCGAAGGACCGGGGACTGTACGTCGAGGGAAGGGGCCAGGACGACCAGATAAGACAGGTGGTGCTGGCCTTTGACCTGGTCTTCGATGAACAGCTGTCCCGGTGCACGGCCTGCAACGGCGAACTGGTGTCCATCGGCAAGGAGGAAGCGGCGGAGGGCGTGCCTGAAGGGGCGCTGCGTTCGAACGAACGGTTCTTTCGCTGCCGTTCCTGCGGCAAGTTCTATTGGAAGGGGAGCCACTGGAACAACATCAGGAAAAAGATGGAGATACTGACCCGGCCCGATCAGGAAAGCTCGCGGTAGTAATCCTCGGAGATTATCTTGCCCGTGCTGGCGTTGAGGATCATCACTCCCTTGACGCCCTCGATGCACCATATGGGCAGGTAGAATATGCCCATGTCCTCAAGCTCGACCGAATCGGACTTCGGGGAGACCAGCTTTTTCTCGGTCATGGTGACGTGGTTCTCTTCCTTGACGATGTCCCTCTCGAAGGTGTGCCGCTTCATTATCTCCTGCATGACCAGGTTCTTTGCCTCGTCCGTGTCGATGAGCGGTTCCAGCCGTTTGTGCGTGACATCGAGAGAGAAAACAATCTCCAGGTTCGTCGGCCAGGCATCCACCTTGTGGGTCAGCCCGTTGACGGCCAGCAATCCCGTTTCCACGCCCAGCCGGTTGTCATCGATGTAGAGTGGCGCCTTGTACCTGAAGACGTAATGGGGGACCAGCTCCAGCCGGTGCCGGAAACCGGCCACGGTCTGGGCGGCGATCTGCTTGACGTCGTTCACGTCTACGATCGGCTTGACGATCTTCTCTCCGAAGTCCTGGTCGGATGCCTTGTCCAGGTCCTCCGGGGTCACCATCTTAGGGTAGTCGTCCGCACCGAACTCGTCCACCAGCCCGTGGTCCTTCTCACCCACTATGTTCTCGATGTGGACCCGGCCGATCTCGTGCTCGATCGCCTCCCGGTCCCAGATTATGGTTCGCTCGTCCAGCTTGGAGATGAACGGCTCGGGGAGCGGGATGAGCGTCGCGATGACCCGCTTGCCCCTGAAATCCTTGAACCTTTCCTGGAAGGCGGTGAGCGCGCCGGCGTCCTTTTTGGCCAAAAGCAAGAAGACTACCTCGACGTCCTTTCGCTTGGCCAGGAGGAAACCGTCCAGGTCCGATGTACGAAAATCCCTGGATTGAAGTATCTCACTGATCACATCCCTCAGCGAGGTCAAAAGGACACCTTCGCCACGTTATCATTCTTATCTCATAAATACGTTGGCGCAGGGAATCAGATGATGTCCTTCTGGATTAGTCTCCCCTCCGATAGGCCGAGGAAGGAAAAAACGAACCGAAAACATGGCACCAAAACGATAGCCAGCATGCCAATGCCCTACGATATGTTATTTATCTTGGAAGCTACCTTGACAATTTCGCGTCGAACAGTCTATTGAACCTAAGTCCAAAGATGAGGCCTACCGAACCCAAACGCACTGACAGACCCATCGGAGAGAGGGGAGGTCGAAAGTTGAAAGAAGTGGGTGGGTATCCGATCGTGCTGACAGCTGACCGGACTTTGATGAGCGAGTATGGTGGAAGCATCTTTCTTGGTTTCAGTTCCGTTGTCCCGGAGAAACTGGCCCCGGAACCGATCTATTTTTCACTTTTCTGTCCGCCGATAAAGGCCAACAAGGACGGGTCGGTACCGGTCTCCCCCTGCGGGACCCGAAAGATCGAATCCATCCTGCTGGGGGGTGGGTTCTCCAGAGATGACGTCATCGTGGCCCACCCAGAACAGCTCCACAAGGTGGTCGGCCCCAACACAAAGGTGGTGGGGTTCACCGAGAACGACCCTCTGGGCATCGGCCCGGCCACTTCCACGTTCACCAATATCTTTGGCGGCGAAGCCTACATGAAGATCAAGTTCCGCGAAGTGCTGGAACATCCCTCGATCAAGAAATACAAGCCCAACATCATCGTGGGCGGGCCAGGCGCGTGGCAGCTCACGGACGCTGCGGTACGCAAGGAAATGGGAATAACCACCGTGGTCCTGGGCGAGGGGGAGATGGTGGTACCGGAGCTGTTCCAGAAGGCGGTCCGGGGAGAGGCCCTTCCCGGAATGGTCATGGGAGAGGTCACCCCGATAGATAGGATCGCCCTGCTGCAAGGCGCGACCGTCGATGGTCTGGTCGAAATATCCAGAGGATGCGGGAGGGGATGCGATTTTTGTGTCCCCACCATGGCCAAGTACCGGTGCCGCGAGATCGAGGATGTGTTGACCGACGTAAAGGTGAACCTGGCGGCGGGCAGACAACCGTGCCTGCACGCGGAAGATGTGATCCGGTACGGGGCTAAGAAGATCGAAGTGGACCCAGAACAGCTGACCGGGCTGTTCCAGGCGGTCAGCGAGGTCCCGGGGGTCGACCGGATAACGATATCCCATTTTGCGCTCGCTTCCGTGGCCAGCGCCCCGGAGGAGATGCGGACCATCTCTGAGATAATGAAGGTGACCGAGAAGCAATGGATGTCCGGCCAGACAGGCATAGAGACCGGAAGCCCGGAGCTGATGAAACGATACATGATAGGCAAGTGCCGGCCCTTCGAACCCGATGCCTGGCAGGAGACGGTGGTGGACGGCTTCAAGATCCTGGACAAGAACCATTGGATACCGTGCGGGACATTGATCATGGGCCTGCCGGGGGAGACGGAGAACGACGTGGACATGACCCTGGAATTGATCAAGAAGATCGACGGCTACCGGTCGCTGATCGTTCCGCTGTTCTTCGTCGCCTCCGGCGAGATGAACAATGGAGAGAAGTCATTCACCGCGGAGGGGATGAGCAAGGCCCACACCCAATTGTTCCTGAACTGCTGGGAACACAATCTACGCTGGTCCCCCGATATCGTCAACGATTGGGCGGCGCGCAGCATCCGCAACCGCCTGGCCCGCCCGATGCTGAAGCTGATCCTGAGATTCGGGATCGCCGAGGCGAAGGAAGTTATCCGCATGTGCCGCAAGGATTACGACCTTGACGTCCATGCGTTCATGGAGGACAAACGGAAAGGGAACGTGAAGGTGTTCCCGATGACGGTGAACGCGTTCGGCCACCTGCTCAGGAACGACCTCTAGGCATCTTCAGCCAGTGGGAGGGCGCTTGCCCTGCTTGCTCCAGGGCAGGAGCGGGGCGGCGTTCCCCCGGATTATCCTGGGAAGGCGGTCTACGGCATGCTGGTCCATTTCGGTCCTTCTCACCCTTGCCCTCAAGGCGTAGTTGTTGCAGGTGTTGGTGGCACAGCCCCCGCTCACGATCTGCCTGACCTCGTGCACGGTCAGGTACCTGACGTCCTCCTTGGCGGCCAGCAGGTTCCATTTCACGAACCGGTCCCCCAGGGCGAACAGCCGTTCCTCGGCCAGGGCCCTGCCCATGGCCCTCACTGAACGCGAGAGCCCCCAGTGCGACTGGTAGCGGGCTATCATGGACCGCACCTCCTCGAGCTTGGGTCCTGACATCCGGATGCTGATGGGCTCGCGGTGCAGCTTTCGGTGCCGGACATCGCTCTCCCGGCCGGTCCACTCGTCGAGCAGGGAAAGGTTCAGTCCGACCAATAGCCAGGCCGCGGTCTCCTTGAAGATTACCTCCCCGTCGATCTCGATGATGTGATCGAACTCCCGGATCAGCTCCTCTTCCGATTCCCATTCCCCCTGTTTACGCCGGATCTCTTCCAACCGCCGTTCCGATTCCACTATGGACTGTTCCAGGTTCTGGGCGATGGCAGAGCGGTCGATGGCCAGCACCCGGTCGGCGGCCGATTCGTCCAGGGTGGAGAACTCCCGGCTGCTGGGCGATTCGAACAGCCGGTCGATGACGACCTGCGGTATCTCCGCTGACCTGAGCACCGCCGATAACCGGGTGATGTTCCAATAGGCGTGATGATAGAAGGTACGGACGAACTGGACGTCCGCTCCCTCGACCCTGAGGTCCCGCCTTATCCGATTCCAGCTGGCATCCACTATCCCGGCCAGGACGGACCAGTTGAAAGGGTACATCACCCCGGGAAGAAACTCGTCTGCCAGTATATTCGAATAGACGTCCTCGCTCATCGTGATGCTATTATCTCTTCGGGCTTATTTACGTTCCCTGAGCAAATTTCAAGAACGACGGCAATGGTATCCGGAACGATGCACTCCTCGACGTTGCGGCGCATCGGGATCGTGGTGCTGCTGGTTGGGCTGGCCGCGACCGCCTGGTCGGTCTATTCTGGTCTGATCAGCTTCAGTCTGGTGGTGATCATCCCGGTCCTCACGAGCGAAAGCGCGTTGGGCGCGCTCCCGCTGCTGCTCATATTTGCCGGCTTCCTCATCCTCGCGCTGGGACCGGCCCTGGGGGAGGGCGGATCGGAAGGGGCGGAGGATAACATCGATGCCGGGGCCGAGCGGACCGGGGCAGCTCGGCCGAAGTTCGGGGGTGTGGTCCTCATCGGCCCTATCCCGATCGTCTTTGGTTCGGACGGGAGGACGGCGCTGATCGCGGCAGCCATTGCCATCGTGATACTGGCCTTGGTGATCCTATGGTTGTTGTGACAGGTAGAGCTCGGCCCCTTTTGCCAGGTCCACCTGTTCCTTTCTGGCCAGGTCGCGTATCTCGCCGATGATGCGCACGTACGCCTCATAGTCCAGTCCGGCCCGCCGCATCTCTTTGCCCAGCACCTTCTCGAAAACGTCCTTCTTGCGCATCCTGGCGAGGGCCTTTCCCACTGCTTCGCTCTCTTCCTTGCTCAGCTGTGCCAGCGCTCGACCACCTTGAGGAAGTTCTTGAATATGTCCTCGCCGTGCTCGGTGTTCTCCACTTCGGGGTGGAATTGCAGGCCGTAGAACGGGCGGTCCTTCATCCTCACCGCTTCGACGGGACATGCGTCAGTGCGGGCCAGGACCTCGAACTGCGATGGCAAGGACTTCACCTCGTCGTTGTGCGACTCCCAGACATTGAATTGCTTAGGCAACCCGGCGAAGATGTCGTCCTCCTCTTCGACGTACAGAGTGGCCTTGCCGAACTCCGCCTGTTTGGCCGCCTCGGTGGCGCCGCCGAAATGGGTGCACATGAACTGCATGCCAGCGCATATCCCCAGGACCGGGAAGGTGGCACGGTCCAGATAGTCTCCGTTATTCCCCATGCGGCAATCGTCGGTGGCGACATGAGGGGACCCGCCGGACAGGACCAGGGCGTCCACCTCGCCGATCTGGTCGAACGGTGTCGTGTTCGGCAGGATCTTCGTCTCGACCTTGAGGTACTTCAGGACCCTCCATTCCCTATGGGTCCATTGACCCCCATTGTCAATGACGTAAACCTTCATCGGAAGATGGAACGGTCATGTCATTAATAAAATCGATGCCGCCAAAGCCGATTTCGTTTGAATCACTTTTCCACGACTGGCGGGGCCTTTCCGGCGGCGCAGTCCCTGCATTCCCTGCGCCTGATCGCGAATCCCGCTCCGAAAAGGATCGCCAGGAAGAGGCTGCCGACACCGAACCAGCTGCCCAGCAGCAGGATGAGCACACCGAACGTCAGGTTCACCACGACCAGCAAGAGCAATAGAATGTCGACGGTATCGATCAGTCTCTTGCCGCATCGGTCGCAAACGTACATCGTCCCGTCATTGCAATGCTCAGTAAATCAACTATTCCAATCTGATCCACCCTCGTCCCATCTTCCGCAGTCTCACTGGAAATGGAAAACCATCACATAACCATCCGTCTGGCCCCAGTATCCATTCATTTGTTCGCGATCTGTCCGCTAGAGTAGGGAGCTGCCAGGGAGCCGGGGATCAAATTTCCATCAGACCCTATGGACGTCGAGTTGAATTCAAGAAAAATGAACGTTTTTTGATAGTTGAATCGTTACTGGTTCCTGGAACGTTATGTTTCAAGAATACAGCGGTCAATGATACTGAGATGAGAATGACTGCCAAACCGACTGAGACGATTTTGCCCTTCTTCTGAACGTCCCAGCCTTTGCCGAAACCGACCTTTCTTCTCTAAATAATTATTTGACCAATGATCGGCTGGACCACTTTGACTTGAGATAATATAGCGGGCAGGTATTAATATTACTGTAAATATTTTTATGCATGAAGTTGTCAAGAAAACCGATAATAATCTTCCTGGTCCTATTCATATCCATGACCATGCTCAGCCTGGCCCTGTTCTCTTTCCTGGGTGTATCTAACCAGGCTACCTCACTATCTATTCAATCCGGCAGTTATTCAGACGCGACCGTGTACCTGCCGGTCGGCGGTATGATAACCTACCATGCAACGGTGACCTCCGGCGACGCCGTTGATGTCTACCTTATGCCAGATGGTCAAGTGGCAGGACTGATCAATCAACAATCTTTCGATTACATAAGAAGCGCTTCATTTAACAACACCATGAACGCCCAAGGCAATGCATGGGTCGGAGCTGGATGGTATCACCTCATCGTAGTACCGCATAACTTCGGTTCTTCTAACATCTCATTGACCACGCAAGGCGGACCGACCATAGGCCAACTAGTTATCATACCGATCATCTCTTTGATAATCTCAGCAGTGGTAGTTCTATTCATAAAACGCCGAAGGAAAAAGACCACTCCGATAAATGTGTCCCAGATCGTGGACGAAGTTCCGCCCCAGGCGCCATCTGAAAAGGATGATCAAAACAAATAGGCCTTCCGATACGATACAGAAAAACCGTAAACCCTTTTTCATTCCCATTTCAATTATCCGAAGTTTTAATAATCGATATCGAGCTAGAGCCAGGCCATGAAGGCCGTGGTATTCGACCTGGGTCACACGCTCATCGATTATTACAACAATTGGGAAGGCCCGGAAACGAGGGCCATCGAGAGGTCGTACAAGCTCGCGGCGGAGAATGGATGCGAGGCCGATGCCGGGAAGTTCCAAGCTGATCTGAAGAAGACCCTCGTCCAGGGAAGGGAACGGAAGGAGAAGGAGCTGGTGGAGATACCGCTCTATCAGGTCCTGGACACGGTCTATCAGCGTTTCGGATGCGAAGTGACGGACGAGATGCTGGTCGAAGGGATGGAGATCTTCTATGGGGTCCTGCAGGAGGACCGGCGGCTGGTGCCAGGGACCATCGAGATGTTGGAAATGGTCAAGGACCGGGGTTACGCCATCGGGCTGATATCGGATGTCGCCTGGGGCCTTCCATCCGAGTATCCCCAGAGGGACATGGAACATTTCCGGCTCTTGGGGTATTTTGACGACCTGGTGTTCTCCACCGACGTCGGATTGAGGAAGCCGCATCCGAAGGTGTTCAAGATCGCGCTGTCGAACCTGGGGACGAACGCCGCTGAATCCCTGTACGTGGGCAATTCGCTGCAGTGCGATGTGAAAGGAGCGCTTGGCGTCGGCATGACCGCCGTCCTGAAGAAATCGGGCTACTACCAGTCAGACGATTCCATCGTTCCGGACGCCCGGGTGGAGGAATGGACGGACCTGGTGGCCATACTGGATGAGCACGAGGCTCTCTAATCACTCCCACTCGATCGTTGCGGGCGGCTTGTTGGTGATGTCGTAGACTACCCGGTTCACGTCCGCCTTCATCTCGTTAGTGATGCGAATGGATATCTTTTCCAGGACCTCATGCGGGATACGCGAATAGGCTGCCGACATTCCGTCGATCGACTCCACCGCCCGGACAGCGATCGTCCGCCCGTAGGCCCGTCTGTCCCCGTGGACGCCGACGGACTGCACTGGCAGCAGCACGGCGAAGTATTGCCAGGGCAAGGTCATGATCTTCTTGGCCGCGGCCAGCTCCAGCTCTTCCTCGACGATGGCACAGGCCTCCCGGACCACCTCCACGTTCTCCCTGGTGGGCTCGCCGATCACCCGTATGGCCAAAGCGGGCCCTGGGAACGGCTGGCGTTCCGACACCTCGATCTCCAGGTATCTGGCCAGCTTTCTTACCTCGTCCTTGTAAAGGTCGCGGAGCGGCTCCACCAGTGTCAGCTTCATGTCCTGCGGCAGCCCGCCCACGTTGTGATGGCTCTTGATGGTGTCCCTGAGGTGGTCGCCCGATTCGATCCAGTCCGGTGCGATGGTGCCCTGCACCAGGTAGTCGGCCTGATAGCCCTTGGCCTCCCGCTCGAACACTCGTATGAACTTCTCCCCGATGATCTTCCTCTTCCGCTCCGGATCGGTTATCCCTTTGAGGGCGTCGAAGAACTCGTCCGATGCATCGATCAGCCGATAGTTGATGTTGAGCTTGGAGAACATCCTGTCCACGGACTCGGTCTCCCCCTTGCGCATGAAACCGTTGTTGACGTAGATGGTCAGCAGCCGGTCCCCGATGGCCCTCGACACGAGGACGGCGGCAGCGGTGCTGTCCACGCCTCCGGAGCAGGCTATGATGGCCTTGCCCTTGATCGACGCCTTCAGCTCCTCTATCTTCTCTTCCGTGAATTCCTTGGGGTCGAACATCAGCCTTGCACCTCTTGGGAGTCCTTCTCGATCTTGTCCGCCATCTCCTTCCGGTACTTCTCCAGTTCCGAGACCAGCCGGGGGTCGGATATGGCCAGCATCTCAATGGCCAATATAGCGGCGTTCTCGCCCCGGTCCAGGCCGACCGCGGCCACGGGAATGCCCGGAGGCATCTGCACGATGGAAAGGATGGAGTCCAGATTGACCGCTCCGCTCACTGGCACGCCGATGACCGGCTTGGTCGTGTAAGAGGCCACCGCGCCCGGGAGGGCGGCGGCGAGGCCAGCAACGGTGATGAATACCTTCGCGTCACTTTCCCGGACCATGTTCCAGAGGCGTTCGGGCGTGCGGTGGGCGGAAGCCACGGCGATCTCGGACCCGACACCGAACTTCTGCAGCATGGTGAGCGCCTTCTTGCCGATCTCTAGGTCGCTCTTACTTCCAAGGATGATTAGGACTACGGGCATTGATGGACTGACCGATTCCTGGTTCTAAAAAGTATCGGTAGGACGCCACTTGTACCGATCGCCGTTAGGCTCAGACCAATCTCTGCTGGTTCGGGCTGATCTTTGGGGCTGGACGGAGCATGTCGGAAGGTGCAGGGAATATCGAGAGACCGCCCCGATAGGTCTTCAGGATCTCTTTGACCAGACCGGAATCAAGCTCCCCAGGAGCGGTCCATTCCGATTCCATCTCCTTCTCCAGGATGACGGGCATGCGGTCGTGCAGATCGACCATGACCTTGGCCGCGGCCGTGGTCACAATGGTGAAGGTGGACAGGACGCTCCCGTCCCCGCCCTGCCACACATCGTAAAGGCCGGCCATGGCGAAGTATTCCTGGTCCCTGACCCGGATCATGTACGGGATGTTGCCGTCCTCCTTCTTCCATTCGTAGAAACCGGATGATGGTACCAGGCACCGCTTTCTTTTCAGAAGGTGGCGGAAGGACGGTTTCTCTTGCAGGGTCTCGGACCGGGCGTTGAACATTTTGCTGCCGATCTTGACGTCCCGGGCCCAGCCGGGGACGAGCCCCCACTGCATCTCCACCACCTTCCCTTCCCCCAGGTCGATGATCACCGGTGCCGGCTGGCCGGGAGAGATGTTGGGTCTGGACACGAACGCGGTCGATCCTGCTGGCAGGTCGAACCTCTCGAAGAACCTGGCCGTTATTGTAAGCGCGAACCTGCCACACACATACCCTGATTGCAGCGAGTTACGCATAAAACATGCGGAACCCGGAATAGGGTGATCGAAAAATGGGAGAAAAATTGAAAGATATTTTGGAAAGGGGTTTCGTGATTAGCTCTTCATGATCGCGAGCAGGAAGACCCCGACCGCGATAAGCGCACCGATGACCGCCGCGATTATGTTCACAAAGGCGGTCCAAATCACATCGCTCAGGTGTATTCCGTCACCGAGGTTGACCAAATTTCCGCCGCCGTACATAGTCGCGTAGATCCAAAAGATGCCGACGACCAGCCCTACGACCAGCAGAACGACACCGATGATCCTGCTCTTGCCGCTTCCAAAGTAGGCTGTGAAGGCACCCGCTAGCACCATGAACAGGCCGAAAGTCAGCAGAAGTACTGTCAGGAATTCCATTAAATTCATCTTTGCTCACCCTTCTCATTTCATATCTGAGATTTCGGTGCCGACGACGTGTTGGGAAGCTCGCTGAGCGATGTCCAGCCCAAAGCCATACATTCACCTTGGCGGCCCTTTACGGTTTCCGTGTTATTAAACATTTCCCCGCTGGAACATAACCAGATGTTGACTTCGGAAGTGCCAGAGAGTTGGGATCTGGATGCGAACATCACAGGGACGACCTTGCCCGCTCGACCACGGCGTTCCAATCTGGCACGTTCGTCAGGGATCCCTTGGATTCGATGACGAAAGAAGCGGCCGAAGCACCCATCCGGGCACTGTCCGTGATCGAATATTTCCGGTAAATTCCGGCAAAATATCCGGCCCGGAACGCGTCCCCGGCCCCGGTCGTGTCCACGACCTTGGCCGGCCTGACCGCCGGTATCTCCACTTCACCATCGGCCGTGTATATCCGGCTGCCCCGGGAACCGATGGTGTTGAACAGTATGTCGACGTGGTCCAGAAGGTCTTCCGGGCGCTTTGCGTCCAGGTAACGCATGGCGGTCCTCAGCTCATTCTCGTTGCAGAAGAACGAATGGCACATTCCGATGGCCTGCCGGAACGTCTCCTGTGACCATACGTGATGGATCTCCTGGGCGGGATCGAAGGAGATGGTCTTGCCCATCCTCACGCACTCCTTCATCAGGCGCAGGTAGTATTCCGGCCGCCCCGTCATGATGTGGACGAACTCCGCCTCGCTGGCCGCCTGCATCCTGAGCTCGAACTCGCCCATGCGCCTCATCGGCCCCTGGTATACGTAGGCGATCTGGTCATGTGATGGGTCGGAGACTATCCAGACCGTCGGCGTGTCCAGTCCGCTCGACCTCCACCAGGTCCCGCAGGTCCACGCCCTTCTCCTTCATCAGTGCCTTGAACTCAGGAGGGATGTCCTTTCCACGAACGATGCCAGCGCGGTGGGCACCCCGAGCGAGGCAGCCACCGTGGCCATGTTCGCGCCCGTGCCCCCGAAGTACCGCTGCTTCTCCACCACGTCCACCGAGGTGTTCTTCTCCGGGAAGCGCTCCAGCGACATGATGAAGTCCAGATTGGTGTGTCCGAAGACGCACAGGAACGGCGTCAAGTTCAGGTCCCTTCCTGCCATGCCTCGAGATATTTCTTCTGTGCCGGGGTGAGCTGGTCTATGTCGACGCCCAGGGTCCTCAGCTTTATCGAGGCCACCTCCGAGTCCATCTCCGGCGGGACGTTGTAGACCTCTGCCTTCAGCGTACTGTGGTTCTTGACCAGATACTCCAGGGACAGCGCCTGTATGGAGAAGCTCATGTCCATGATCTCGGCCGGGTGGCCCTGGCCCGCGGCCAGGTTCATCAACCGCCCCTCGGCGATGAGATAGACCTTCTTTCCTCCCGGAAGGTCGTACTGGTCCACGAACTCGCGTACCCGGACCGGCTTGGAGCCGTATGATTCCAGGGCCGGTTCGGATATCTCGTTGTCAAAGTGGCCAGTGTTGCCGAGGACGCACCCGTCCTTAATGACTTCCAGGTGCTCTTTGGTGATGATGTCCTTGCATCCGGTCACGGTGATGATGATGTCCGCCTGTTTCACCGCCTCTTTCATGGGCATGACGTTGAACCCGTCCATCTTCGCCTCGATGGCCCGGATCGGGTTCACCTCGGTGACGATCACGCTGGCACCCAGTCCCTTGGCCCTCATGGCCACTCCCTTGCCGCACCAGCCATAGCCGGCGACGACCAGGTTCTTCCCTGCCACAAGCAGGTTGGTGGAGTTCATCCAGCCATCGAACGTGGACTGACCGGTCCCGTAGCGGTTGTCGAACAGGTACTTCATCTGGGCGTCGTTCACGGAGATGACCGGGAACTTGAGCTTCCCCTCCTTGGCCATGGACCTCAGCCTGATCACCCCGGTAGTGGTCTCCTCGTTCGCTCCCTTGACGTGCGGCAGTTGCTTCTGGCGCTCGGTGTGGAGCATGGTGATGAGGTCGGCGCCGTCGTCGATGACGAAGTCGGGATCGAGGTCCAGGACGGCGTTCAGATTGTGATAGTACTCCTCGGTCGATTCCCATTTCTTGGCGTACGTCTCAATGCCGTACTCCTCGCGCAATGCTAGGGACACCGAGTCATCGGTGGACAACGGATTGCAACTGGCCAGCCTTACCTTTGCTCCTGCCTTGGCCAATGAGACGGCCAGCATGCCGGTCTTGGCCTCGACGTGCAGTGCCATCCCCACTTTGACCCCTTTCAAGGTCTGTTCCTTGACCAGTCGCTCCCTGATCTCTTTGAGAACCGGCATATGCGAGTTGGCCCATTCTAGCCGCCTCACGCCCTTTACCAGAAGATCGTTATCCACCAAATCAATCACTGCCCCTACATGCAAGAGGGGGAAATTATGCTTTTGATGACAGCTCGAACTTCAGATGGTCCGTTATCTCCTTGACCATGTGCCCCAGGTTGCGTCTGTTGTTGAATCCGGATATGAGAGCGCACCGCCGGGCCTGATCGTCGGCCAGCTCCTTGACCGAAGCGGCGACCTTGGGGACCGCCCGGGTCAGTTCGTCGACTATGGTCACATGGGCCGCCATGGAGGTCCGGGAGACCGGGTTCAGGTCGATGGCTATCACCTTCTTGCCGACCTTCACCAGCGCCTCTGCCCTATCCCCATCCTCTAGAGGGATGAGCACCACGTCAGCGGTCCCGATGCCTTCGCTGCTGCACAAGGCCCGGTCAGATGCGATCCCCGGCAGGGTGTAGTCCTGGACCCGGCCCAGCACGTCCTTGGCCCCCTGCGATTCCAGATAGCTGCAGACCAGCTCGATCCTCTCCACGGAACGGTGGAACAGGTTCACCTCGAGCCGGGCGTTGAGCATACCGGCAAGCTCGATAAGCTCCTTCGGGGCCAGGGCGGCGGCGTTGCCATTGACGGTGATGACCGGCCGTTCCGCCTCCAACAGCATCGCGGCGGCCACCCTTTCGGACAGTTCCGCGGGCGGCATCGTCGCCTCTCCCAGCAGGTAATCGAACGCTTCGCCCCGGCCATGGGCTATAAGGCCGGTCGGTGCCACGATGCCCTGCTTCATCATCTCCGACATCCGTTCCCTGGTGACCAATGATCTGTAGCGGGGGTGATCCCTTGAGATTTCCACGCCTATATGGAGAGAATCGCAGGGTTTAAATGCTTCCTTCCGCTAAAATCATGGGCGTAAAAACCAATGCCAGTAGGCAAATGACTTTGTATTATCAAAAGGCCGAATCTTACAAAAAGACTAAAAAGGCCTGAACGAAAACATAATAAAGGTTTGCACAAGGCTTATATAGTGAATGTCCAATTCAAGTATTAACGCCGGAAAGAATCGGTGTGATATGGTGAACTATGCAGTTTCTTGGTAAGGTCCAAGAAGTGACTTCTGACGGCAGGATAATTGTCAAGGGCTCCTTTGCTCCGCTGATACGGTCCAGGGTAGTCGACAACCGCAACAAGATTGTGGGGAAGGTTCTGCGCATCTTTGGTCCAGTTGATTCACCGTACGTCACGATCGAGCCTACTGGTGATTTTAGCCTGCTCTCTGCCATAGGGAAGCAGGTATACGTGGAAGGGGTCGAAGAACATGGCAAAACCAAAGGAAGGGACCGAAGAAGTTGAAAGATGCCCGGAGTGCAATAGCGGGCATTTGGTTAGGGACTATGAGAGGGGTGAGCTCATCTGCGAGGAATGCGGCCTCGTCATCGATGACCAGTTCATTGACCTCGGACCGGAATGGCGTGCCTTTGACGTAGAACAAGGCGAGAAAAGGGCCAGAACCGGCGCGCCAATGACCTATACCATACACGACAAAGGACTTTCCACCGAGATCTCCTGGAAGAACAAGGACAGCTACGGCAAGAGCATCCCCACCAGGAACCGGGCCCAGCTGTATCGTCTCAGGAAGTGGCAGCGCAGGATCCGTGTCTCGAACGCCACCGAAAGGAACCTGGCGTTCGCTCTCAGCGAGCTTGACCGGATGGCATCGGCGATGGGTCTGCCACGCAATGTGCGTGAGACCGCGGCCATGGTCTACAGGAAGGCGGTCAACAAGAACCTCATCCGTGGAAGGAGCATAGAGGGCGTCGTCGCCGCTTCGCTGTACGCGGCGTGCAGGCAATGCAACGTCCCCCGTACCCTGGACGAGGTGGCGAACTCATCCCGCGTGGGACGCAAGGAGATCGGGCGTACATATCGTTTCATGACCCGAGAGCTGAAGCTGAAGCTCATGCCGACCCGCCCGCAGGACTACGTGCAGCGGTTCTGCTCCGAGCTCAAGCTGTCTGGCGAGGTCCAGTCCAAAGCAGCGGACATACTCAAGGATGCGGCCAAGAAGGAGCTTACCTCCGGTCGCGGACCGACCGGTGTCGCCGCGGCGGCCATCTATATCGCCTCCATCCTGTGCAACGAGCGCAGGACCCAGCGTGAGGTGGCGGACATAGCGGGGGTCACTGAGGTCACCATCCGCAACCGCTATAAGGAGCTCACCGACAAGCTCGGCATCGAAATACAGCTCTAAACCTTACTGGCCCATCCTTTTTTCTGGGCCACTTTACGAACAATCGCTACTTCTTTATTAATGGTCAACGATAGGATTGCAGACTGGCAGGAGTGACTGCAATGCAACGCAAGAACATGCTATTGAAGCCGCTGGCAGCCTGGCTCATCGTCGCCGGCATCGTCACCATCATCTCAATAATCTACGCAGTGTTCGTGGCTCACACCGTCGATGTCATCGTGGGCATTCTGTTGATGATCTTCCTGTTCCTTGTCTCTGGCTGGGAGATCACGGCGGCCCGTTCGGTGTGGGGGTCGCAGGTCGGCGAACGGGACAACATCGTCCGCTCCATGTCGGTGGTCTTGCTGGCCAGGGTCCTCCTGATCTATCTGGTCCTAGACCTCAATACCTTCGGGGATATCGGCCGTTTCCAATCCCTGAACTCCGCGCAGCAGACCGGCCTGGTGCTCTCCATCCTCTTGATCATCTCGGCGGTCGCAGAGATCGCTGTTCTTCTGGTGGCCACCAAGAAGAAGGAATACTTCCAGCCATCGAAGGAGGAGCTGGAGAACGCCCTGCGGAAGGTGGGCACGACGAAGGTCAAATCCGTCTCTGAATGCCCCAAATGCAAGGAGCTCGTCGAGACCGAGCTGGAGCCTGTGCCCTAACTGCGGTTCCGCGCTGCCCAAGTTCTGCGCCAATTGCGGGGCAGAGCTCAAGGCCATGCAGGACACCTGTCCCAGCTGCGGAGCGAAGGTCGAGTCCTCGGAATCCCTCCGAGCCACGATCCAGACGCTGAAGGCCAGCGCCGAATCCCCGGCCATGCAGGAGACCAGATCGGCCAGATATGCCAGGCTGGCAGAGGCGCAGCTGAAGGGCGGCGATATGAACGGGGCGGTCGAATCCTACAAAAAGGCCATCCAGTCCACCGAGTTCGACCGAAAGCGCACCAACTTCATGGTCAAGATGGCGGTGATCCTTTACAACACCGGCCAGAAGGACGAGGCCCTGAAGCTTCTCGACCAATCCCTGGAGATGGAGCCGGACGACTGGGCCGGTGCCCGGAAGGTCATGGACGACATCAAGGCGGATATGGCCAGAACTAAGCTCGATAGCGCGTCGCCCAAGGCCTGAACTAAGGTTTCACGCGCTTCAACTTCATGTACCCGATGGTGTCCTTGGAGACGCGGGCGAACAGTATGTCCTTTTTTACCCCGTGAGCCAGCCTGATGGCGCGGGATATCTCCGCCCACACCGTGGAATAATCGTCGGGCACGGCATGCACCAGGTATTCCGAGTGATGGCTGGAAGGGTCTCCTTTGTAGACCCGGAAATGGGTGCCGTACTTGAACCCGGTCTTGACCACCAGCTTCCGGCTCCTGAGGTCCGCATAGGCAAGCAGGCGCATGTCGAAGTCCGGCTGGATCTCCTTGGCCCTTTTCAGGAAGGTGCGCTCCGCCATCTTCCTCCCGGTCCCGACCGCCCGGAGGGACAGCCTGCCATGCTCGATGAGGTATGCCGTCTCGATGAACGAGAGCTGCAGCATCTTGCCGATCTTCTTGCCGTAGAACCCGAACTGGTACAGCTTGCTCCCGTGGGACTCGTCCAGCACCAGGATGCTACCTTCCATGAGGAACCCTTCCGGGACCTCCTTCATGGCAACATCGTTCAGCTCCCCCCGGGGGTCCGAGTTCTCGGCGGTGTAATAGGTGATGTCGCCCTCTTCATCCACCACCGCGAGCAGGAGCTCCTTCCTGGTCCGTTGCGACATGTCGGCCTGGCGCATCAGCTCCACGATGTTGAAGATGTCCCGCTCCGAGATCGCCAGTACCCACAGGTTGGTCTGTGTGGTGGTCGGCGTCCCGCCCCGCGGGTAAAGCCTGAAATTGAACTCGCCGGAATCGTTCTTGACCACGTAACCCCGCTGCCTGAGATCGCGATAGACGATGAAGCGGGTCTCCAGGTCCTTGTGCAGAGCGGCAGCGCGCCTGACCAGGTCCGCAAAATCTATCTTGACCCCGTCCGCGAAGACCTCTAGCCGGTCTCCCTCCAGCAGGTGCAGCGCCTCCAGCAGGTCCAGGTGCAGCGACCCGCCTGACTGTGGATAGCCGAAGAACCCTTTACTGTAGATCTGGCTGGCCTCCCTCTCTTCCTCTATGACCACAGTGTCTCCGACCAGTTTGCCAGGCATGCAACTTGAAGACCGAGGGCGTAGTTAAAGTTTGACCCCTTGAGAAACAGCGTGGCAAACGGGACCTTTCTGAGAAGCTATATATCCCCGGAGAAACTATATTCTTACGTTAACAACGAACAGTTAACATCTTGGAAGTGAAAATCAATGGATGATTTGGACATTCTGCTCTCTGTGATCGAGAATCCCACCCGGAGAAGGATCCTGGAAGCTTTGATCAGAGAGCCCCACTATCCCCTGCAGCTCTCTCGCGAACTGGGCATGAGCCAGCAGATCATAATGAAACACCTCAAAGTGCTGGAGGACTACCGCATGGTGAGATGTTATCCGGAGGAGAGCGACCAGGGCGGACCGATGAGGAAGCGGTATGTCCCGATCAGCGGATTCACCATCACCGTGGATGTCGGCCAGGGACTGTTCTGTGTCGAGTCGTCCCGCCGGGACATGGAAGAGACCGGGGATCACCAGCGGGAAAGGCCGGAAGGGGACGAGGGCCTCCGTGACCTGACCGAAAGGGTTATGGCCCTTCGGAGCGAGTTAAGCGTTTTGGACGGTCAGCTGGACGACGTGCGGAAGAGGAGGGAGGAGCTGATCGAGCAGAAGGAGACCCTCCTGGACGAGGCCCAGCATCTTGTCGAATCGGCACCGCTGGACTACGGCCAGCGACACGTTGTGTTCGAATACATACAGCACCCGGACATCGACCACCGGCAACTGGCCGACTACCTGGGCCTGAGGGACGATGTGGTAAGGGAGATCCTGAGACCCTACCGGAAGAGAGGCGATGAGGATGGTTGACAAGAACAAGGTGAGGGAAACGGCGGACAAGTACGTCGAACGCATGAAATCGGCCACCGACGAGGCCAAGAAGGCCCTCGACAAGAGCCTGTCGGACATGGACCGGATCGGCAATGAGATGTACGAGGACATGAGGGTCGACCTGAAGGATTCCGGCATCGACATCGACAAGATGCAGGCCAAGATGAGGGAGAACCTGAGCAAGGGCAAGGATGAGCTGATGAAGGACTTCTGGCAGATCCAAAGCCGCATGGTCAGGTTCGGCGAGGACATGGAGAAGGAGATACGAAGGACATTCAAGCAACCTTGATATAGAAGAACTGATAATGCAGTACATCTAGGTAAGTTGTCAACCATCGGTTGATATCTGAAAAAGTTCGTGGTGGAGCGATACCACAATCAAAGCTGGGAATGATGATGAGCGATTCGGAAAAAGTATTGAAAGTGGCTGAGGCCAAGTCGAAGGACGCGGGTCGGGGCATTGCCCGGGTCGACCCTGCAGTCATGGAGGTCCTCGAGATAACCGCAGGTGATGTGGTGCAGATCGAGGGCAAGAAGAGGACCGTGGCGATCGTGTGGCCCGGATACAACGAGGACGCCAACCGCGGCCTCATCCGGATCGATGGCACGATCCGACGCAACGCCAGCGTCGGCATTGACGACAAGGTCGCCTTGCGCAAGGTGCAGGTCAAACCGGCCCAGAAGATAGCGTTCGCACCCATGGAAGAGCTCAAGATCATGGGCGGCGAAGAGTATCTGGGCCAGGCCCTGGAAGGAAGGGTAGTGACCAGAGGCGATATCATCGAGATCAACGTCATGGGCCGCCGGATCGATCTGGTGGTGATGACTCACGCGCCCACCTCGGACGCGGTCATGATAATGCGTGACACCGAGGTCAAGATCTCGGAGAAAGCGTCCAAGGAGGGCATGTCGAAGATCCCCAAGGTCACCTACGAGGACATCGGCGGCCTCGGTGACGAGGTGAAGAAGGTCAGGGAGATGATCGAGCTTCCCCTGCGCCATCCCGAGCTGTTCGAGCGTCTCGGGGTGGAGGCGCCGAAGGGAGTGCTGCTGCACGGACCCCCAGGCACTGGGAAGACCCTGCTCGCCAAAGCAGTGGCGGGTGAGACCAACGCCAATTTCGTCTACATCGGTGGCCCGGAGATCATGTCCAAGTTCTACGGCGAGTCCGAAGAACGCCTCCGGGAGATATTCAAGCAGGCGGAGGAGAACGCCCCTACGATAATCTTCATCGATGAGATCGATTCGATCGCGCCCAAGCGCGACGAGGTCACAGGTGAGACCGAGAGACGCGTGGTAGCCCAAATGCTCGCCCTGATGGACGGGCTGGAATCGAGAGGCAAGGTCGTGGTCATCGGCGCCACCAACCGCCCGAACGCCCTGGACCCCGCACTGCGCCGTCCCGGAAGGTTCGACCGCGAGATCGAGATCAACATCCCGAACCAGGGAGGGCGGCTGGACATACTGACCATACACACCCGGGGCATGCCGCTGGAGAAGGACGTGGACCTGGAGAAACTAGCCCGTCTCACCCACGGGTACGCCGGGGCGGACCTGCAGGCATTGACCAAGGAGGCGGCCATACACTCGCTGCGCAGGATACTGCCGGAGCTGGACCTGGAACTGGAGAGCATCCCGTCCGAGGTCCTGGCCAAGATCGTGGTCAAGAAGGAGGACTTCTTCGCCGCGCTGCGGGAGATGCAACCGGCCAGCCTGCGCGAGGTCCTGATCGAGTCGCCGAACCTGCATTGGTCCGACATCGGAGGACTGGCCGAGGCCAAGAAAGAGCTGATCGAAGCGGTGGAGTGGCCCCTCAAGTACGGGATGCTGTTCGACAAGATGGACGCACGGCCCCCGAAGGGCATACTGCTGTACGGGCCGCCAGGCACCGGCAAGACCATGCTGGCAAAGGCGGTCGCCACCGAGAGCGAAGCGAACTTCATCAACGTGAAGGGGCCCGAGTTCCTGAACAAGTGGGTGGGAGAGTCCGAGAAAGCGGTGAGAGAGACGTTCCGGAAGGCACGCCAGGCCGCTCCATGCATAATATTCATGGACGAGATCGACTCGATCGCCCCGGTGCGCGGGACCGGCTCCGACTCACAGGTTACGGAACGCGTTATCAGCCAGCTCCTGACCGAGATGGACGGGCTGGAATCGCTGCATAACGTGGTCGTGATAGCGGCCACCAACCGCCCGGACATAATCGATCCGGCCATCATGAGGCCGGGAAGGTTCGACAAGCTGGTCCAGGTAACGGCACCGGACCTGGAGACCAGGAAGGCGGTGCTCGAAGTGCACCTGAGATCGAAGCCGCTGGCGGACGACGTGGACATAAACGAGATCGCCAAGCGTACCGACGAATACACCGGCGCCGACATGGCTGCGGTCGCGAACGAAGCCACCATGCTGGCCATAAGGGAGCTGGTGGCCGAGGGCGGCGAAATAACCGAGGAGAAGGCCGACGCCAAGAAGGTGACCATGGCCCACCTGCTGAAGGCGATAGAGAAGTTCCGCCCCATCTCCAAGAAGGAAATGAAAAAGTACGAAATGGCCTACAAGGACTTCGAGTACGTGAGGTGATGAACAATGGCAAGAGCGGAGAGGAAAAGGAACGATGACATCAATGACATCTTCTCCACCTTCGACGAGGAGTTCGAAGAGATGAGGGAACGCATGAATCAAATGATGGGAAGCATGCTGACAGGACAGTTCAGTTTCAGTGAGGAACCAAAAGTGTACGGAGTTTCAATGAGGATGGAGCAGGAAGGCGGACCGTTGATCAGGGAGCATGGGAACGCAAGGCGCGCAGAGCCGGTCGAGGATGTGCAAACGCAGTCCGACGACCTTCTGACGGACGTGATCGAGGAGAAGGACAAGGTGCGGGTCATCATCGGCCTGCCAGGCGTCCACAGGGAGGACGTGACCGTGAGCGCCGTGGATTCCCGGCTGGATATCGCTGTGGACACCGAGCACAAGAAGTTCTCGAGACGCATCGACCTCCCCTGCCCGATCCAGTCGGACAGCGCGACCGCCCTGTACAAGAACGGCGTGCTGGAGATCACGATGGACCGGGAGCCTCCAAAAAGAAGGAAAAAGAAGACGATCGTCCCTTAGGGCGGTCCTTCTTTTCTTATATACGCCAGGTCCGGGACCGCTTGAATGCCCGGCCCCTATTTTTTCCCAATGGTTATATAGAAGAACAGATGAATCTAGTTCTTCGTGCAGCGCGACGAGCTCATCAACGGCGTTCGAGGAACGCTCGAAAAGGTCGGGTTCACGGTATCCAAGCCGCTGAACATGCGCAGCATAAGCTTTGACATAGTGGCCAGGCGGGACAAGACCCTGCTTTTGATCAAGATACTTTCCAACGTTGACGCGTTCTCCAAGGACAATTCTGAAGAGGTGAAGACCTTGGCCGAGGCGCTCGGCGGCTCGCCCCTGCTGGTGGGAGAGCGTTCTGGTGCCGGTGAGATCGAACAGGGCATAGTGTATTCCCGGTTCAACGTACCGATCGTGTCGCTGAGCACGCTCAAGGACCTCCTTTTGGAAGAGGTCCCGCCCTTCATCTTCGCGGCGCCTGGCGGTCTTTACGTGAAGCTGGACAGCGAGCTCCTGAAACGCCTGCGGGAGGAGAAGAGCATCTCCCTGGGCAACCTGGCTGAAGTGGCCGGCGTGTCCCGCAGGACCATCCAGATGTACGAGACCGGAATGGGGGCGATGATCGACGTGGCCATCCGCCTGGAGGAGTACCTGGACCATCCCATCGTACTGCCGGTGGACCCTTTGAACTACAAGCCCGAGGCGTCCGAGAAGCCGAAGGTCAATCTGGACAAGTATGACGGGTTCACGAAGGAGGTCTTCTCCATACTGACCGGCCTGGGGCTCACCATCACCCCGACCCAGAAATGTCCCTTCGAAGCACTGACCGTGGACCGGGACATGCTAATCCTGACCGGCCTGGGCAAGGACGACAGCAAGCTGCGGGAGAAGGCCCGGGTGGTGGCCGACATCTCGGTCGTCACCGGACGCGAATCGGTCATATTCATCGAGAGGGTGAGATCGCACCAGAGCATCGAAGGGACCGCCCTGATCGGGCGCGACGAGCTGCAGAAGATTCAAGAATCGGAGAAGCTTCGGGCACTGGTCAGCAAGAGAAGTGAATCTGATGAGAAGCGTTGAGATCAATGGCTCCACGGTCCGGATACTGCCGGTCGTAAAGGGCCTGGTGTCGGAAGGCGATGAGGTCGAAAAGGCCATTAACGAGGATAATCCGGACGCCATAGCCATATCCATTTCGAAAGAGGAACTGACCGCGCTCGGGACCAAGGCAGACTACGACAAGTACGAGCCGAGCGACATCGAGGAGATCTACGCCATCCTGCTGGAGAAGTTCGGCGAGGTGAAGATACCGCCACCATGCTATGTCAGGGCCTATGATGTCGGCACGGCCAAGAACATCCCCCTAGTGCCGATCGACATGAACGAGGAGCTCTACACGGAGACCTACTGTTACGAGGTCGGCGGGCTGGACCTGATCCGGGAGAGCATGTTCGTCAAGCGGGCCCACCGCAAGCGTTTCGATTTCGAATCGGCCGGCGCCTTCGCCGTCGACTGGGAAAGAAGATCAACAAGCCAGGCGGATTCCGCAACCTGAACCTGAAACGCGAGGAGCACATGGCGGAAGCGCTCAGGAAGCTCACCGGAAAATACCACAAGATACTGGCGGTCATCGAGTACGAGAGGGCCGGAAGCGTGGAAAAAATCCTGAGCAGTAACCCAGCTCAACATTCTTAAATAGCGCCCAGCCGTCTAACCGGCGATGCCAGTTGCGTTCGGCGGGTCGGCTTGGGCCAGGTTCTCGGCCAAGGGGGACGCGCTCATAGCGTTCCTGGAGAAGGAGCGCCTTCCGGTCATCGGCATCTTCGTCTACGTCATTTTGCTGGCATTGGGCCGGGACCTGTCAGAATATTTCCTTCTGGATGCCGATTTCGTCAACACCGTCCATCCATGGATCTTCAGCATCGCCCATCATGTCTCGTTCTACGTGGTGGTGTTCCTCGGCCTGGTTCTTCTGCTCACCGCTTTCTCCGGCCGGGGCTTCCGGCGTTCCCTGAACCTCATCACGAACATCTACTGGCTCATACTCATCCCCCCGTTCCTGGACCATTTCGTCTTCGGGCTGAACGAGAGCTATGCCTACTTCTCCTGGACCGAGTTCGTCAACGCCTTCCTCCATTTCCAGGGGAGGACGTCCATCCCGGACAGGGGCTGGAGATCGCGGCATTCCTGTTCGCACTGTTCTCCTACGTGATCTGGACCAATCGCGAGAACATGTTCTACATGAAGGAGAGGGCGGTGACGCTGCTGCGCGTGTTCTTCGTGGTGATCTTCACCGTCATCTCTATGTTCATCGTGGCCACGCCCGGGGCCTATCTTCCGGTGGGCAACGTCAACGGCGTCCCGGCTTTCCCCTACTTTGACCAGACGAAGTATTTCCAGTTCCACCTGTTCCTGGTCGCCTACTATCTGGTCGCCGGCCTGCTCCTGGTGACCGTCATCGCCTACCTGGCCATGAAAGGCACTTTCCGCCGCCAGGTCGCCAGCATGAGACCGTTCCAGACCCTGTTCTTCGGCATGATCGTGGCCGGGGGCATGGTGGTGGGCTGGAGGACCGTCGACCCCAACCTGGTGATGTCGATAGCACAGACCCCCTACTGGGTCAACTTCACGTTCGTGATCCTTTCCGTCGCCTCGGCATTGCTGGCCTGGCAGGTCAGCACCATCTGGAACGATATCGCGGACGCCGAGTTTGATGACCCGAGCAGGGCCGAGAGGACCATCGCTTCCGGCACCGTCGACCGGCGCACGATGCTCCAGGCATCGGTGGTCATGATGCTGGTGGCATTGCTGGTGGCATTCCTGCTCTCGTTCACCGAGTTCCTCATCCTGGCGGCGGTGTTCGTCCTTTCCTACCTTTATTCGTTCAAGCCGATTAGGTTCAAGGACCGGGTGATGAGCCCGGCCCTCATCGGGATCGGGGCGGCACTGGCCTTCTTCTACGGGTACCTGACGCCCTACGCCGTGGTGGTGACCCAGTACGAGTACGACACGCCGGTGATATTCCTCACCGGGGACAACGGCGTGGCACCCCTGAGCCTGACCGCTTTCATCATCGCGGTCACGATCTTGCTGGGACTGGTGATCGGCTCCATGGTGACGGACGTCAGGGGTCTTGAGGAGGACAGAAGGGCCAGGGTGCGGACGGTCTACACGAACTTCGGCCTGGACCGGGGAGTGAAGGCCGTCTCCGTGCTGATCCTGGCCGCCTCTTTCACCCCGCTCGTCCTGTTCCCCAACGCCTTCGATCTCCTGGTCTTCCCGGCGCTGGGCATCTTGGCCGCAGCGACGTTCTACAAGTATCGCAGTCCGAGAATGGTGATGCTCATCGCCTTGACCGGCTTCGTTTACGCCACACTTCGGTACCTGGCTATTTTTTAAGGATCACAGGGAGGAAAAGAACAGCCCGGGGAAGGACGGGATCGTCTCTGCCAGCAGCCTTCTCCAGTCATCCCCGCCGGTGGCTATCCGTTCCGAAGCATCAACGATGCCGCGGTAATGGACCACGTTCTCGAAGAACTTGTGCGGATCGACCACACCGATGAGCCAGTGGAGCACCGGGGAAATCAGTTCGGCGGCCCGCATGTCCCGGACGATATTGTCCTTGCAAAGCCGGTCGTAAGCGGAGAGCGGGTCCTTGCCGGAACCCGCTAGCAGCTGATCCAGCGCGACCTGGGCGTACTTGGCGCTTTGAAAGGCGTAGGACATGCCCTCACCGCTGATGGCGCTGGTAAGGCCGCCCGCATCGCCCACCAGGAGCGTCCGCCGGGTATGAAGCACCCTTCGCGCCCGTAGCGGTATCGGGTGCGCGGTCGCCGTGCTTACGTCAGGAAGTGCCCCGGTCCGCCGTTCAATGCTCTTGGACACTGCCGACATGGCCTGCTTAAGGGCACCGGCGGAATATCCTGAACCGACCACCCCGATATTGCATCCAGTCCTCAGCGGGAACATCCAACCCATTAAAGGAAAGCCCGGCCCCCAACGGATGTTCTTGGTCGGAGAGTCGATCAGATGAAGTTCGACCCGGTCCCCTCGATCGAAGGGTTCGTTGCATTCGACCGCCATCCCCATGGAAGAGAACTTTCCCGGATAGGGGCCGTACAGTCTGCTGGCGTTCGTGCTGGTCGAGCCTTCGGCTATTATGAGCGAACGTGCCTGCAGGGTGTTCGCACCGACGGAGACCTCAACGGCGTCCGTCAGTTCCCGGACGTTCTCCGCCCTGTGCCCTTCCAGTATCTCCGCCCCGGCCCGCTCAGCCTGTTTGGAAAGGAACGCGTCGAACTTGGAACGGCGGACGGTCGAGATGACGGTCCTGCCCACATCGATCGGGTGGGTCCGTTCCCCGAGGACCACGCTGGCGCCCGTCACCCGGCGCTCCACGATGTAGTCCGGGACCGGGAAGTCCAGCATCCCCAACGCCCGCTGCATCACCCCGCCGGCGCAGCATTTGGAGCGCGGAAGCTGTTCCCTTTCGATCAGGCCGACCTTGTACCCGCTCTTCGCGAGCAGGTAAGAGGCGTATGAGCCGGAGGTCCGGCTCCGGACACGAGCACATCGTACACGACATTCCCTGGTTCCGGAGCACCCTCACTTCTTCTTCATCCTTTCGGCCCTTCCGACGGCTGCCTCTGCCACCACTATCCCGAACACCCCGAACAGCGGCCATAGGAGCGTAAGGTCTACGTATCCAGCCTTTATGTTTATCGTCGATCCAGATGAATCAAGCACATTGACCGCCTGCTCATTGAACTGCCAACCAAGACCGGATGGCTGGCTGTAGTATATCCAGAGCGTGGACGTGCTCCCGGCGGGATATGAATAGCCTGGCGCGAAACCGATCGCCACGGCGATGTCCGGATATCCGTCGCCGTTGAAGTCGCCGATCACGACTGCATTGACGTTGTACTGGTTAGTACCTATCGCCGCGGTTGCCGCTACCATCGGGATGTCTATCGGGGTCTGCAGGCCCGAACCCGAATTGGTAATGACGAAGAGGGCATGCGTGGAATCTCCACTACCGATCTGGGTCGTTCCGACCACTATGTCAATCTTCCCGTCTGGCTTGTATGGCGCGACCGAACTGCCGATATCCGCCGCCGCAATCGAGGTGATATATTGCGCGTTGTTGGAAAAGGTCGTTACCGCCCTCTGCCACGCTGATGACGTGGTCCAGGTGACCGTGGGCGAGTAGTGGTTTATCTTTAGCTGGTTCATACACAAGGTCGAGTTGAACGTGTCTGCTGCCGTCCTGTCGTTGTCCACTATCTTGATGTAATATTTCGAGTTCGAGGTGTCCATCAACATAGCATAGTAGTTGGTCTGAGTGGTGCTTGTTATCT